>DAOUEJ010000117.1:0-27640 GCA_034430615.1 Anaerolineales bacterium
CCGACTTCTTGGCAAATATCCTCGCCAGTCGAAGGCAGAGCAGCCTCTACCAGGCAATCCGTGCCAACCAATCCGTTATTCGGGATCTGCCCTACGATTCACCACAGCTGGAAAGTGTCGTATTCCAGGTATTACAGAACGTAGGGCACGGGTATGTTGACTGGTTTCAGGCTATGACCGATACCGACGAGTTTGAGGGGAAATACTGCACGATCGACGATCACATTCTCTCTGAGGCTGAAAAAGCGAGCGAACAAGGGCATGGAGTCGTTTTTGTGGGCGCCCACATGAGCAGTTTTAATATGTTCATGGTGATGATGGCACGACGCGGTTTACCGATCCAGGTCCTTTCCTATCACGATGTACGCGGCAGCTACATAGCAGAAAACGATCTCAGGCGCCGGATCGGGGTCGAGATCACGCCCATCTCGAATAAATCGCTGCGCAAGGCGATCCGCAGGCTCAAGCAGGGCGGGTTTGTGGTTACGGGCGTAGACCGGTCTGATCTGGGGGGGGTACCGATGCAGTTCTTCGGGCGGGAGGTCGTGCTTCCCATCGGTCACGCACGCATGGCGATCCGTACTGACTCACACGTAGTGATAGGGGTCGTTCAAAAAAATGGTGAGGGCAAGTACCATGTGACTGGTCCTCACATCCTTGTCCCGGAGCGGACGGGTGATGACCGAGTGGACACACTCCGGCTCGCTCAGCAGACGATCCAAATACTCGAGGGTTACATCCGCAGCCGTCCAGATGAGTGGATGATGTTCCTCCCGGTTTGGCCGGATTCCATGCCACGTGCTGGCCGAGATGAAGACCGATAACAGGTTGGCAAGAATGGATAGGTGAGGTACATGAGCGGGTCCGATCCTGTGCAACGCATTCAAATGCTGCGTGAAGCACTACGTCGCCACAATTACCGGTATTACGTCCTCAATCAACCTTCCGTCAGCGATTTCGAGTACGACCAGCTCCTGCGTGAACTGCAGAGCCTGGAAACTGAACATCCTGAATTGATCACGTCCGATTCTCCAACCCAGCGTGCAGGTACCGCAGCCGCTGATGGGTTCCAGCGCATTCCACATCCAACCCCGATCCTCAGTTTGGCAAACGCATATAACGATGATGAGCTGCGAGCCTGGATCGAGCGCATCACCAAGCTGGACCCGCGAGTGCAGCATGCTGCTTTCGTGGTCGAGCCAAAATTGGATGGGCTCACAGTTGTTCTTCATTATAAGAATGGCCTTTTTACAATGGGCGCCACACGCGGGGATGGCGAGGTCGGTGAGGATATCACGCAGAACCTGCGGACGATTCGCAGCCTCCCTCTTCGGATCCCAGTCGAGCCGGGTGATGTCAACCCACCTGCAAGGCTCGTCGTGCGCGGGGAAGCCATCATCTTCCTCGAGGATTTCGCTGCTCTGAACCGCAGCATGGAGCAGGCTGGTGAGAAAGCGTATGTCAACCCCCGCAACACGGCTGCCGGCGCACTGCGCCAGCTTGACTCAACACTCACGGCCAACCGGCCCATCCGTTTGCTGACATACGCCATCGTCGATGCCGATGGTGAGGTGCCGGCAACGCAGTGGGAGACACTTGCATACCTACGCCGGCTCGGTTTTCCTGTGGCAGGAGGCTCAAGCCGGGAAAATAGCCTGGAGGGCGTCCTGCAGGCGTACCAGCGTTGGATGGAAATGCGAGACGAGCTGCCATATGAGGCCGATGGCGTTGTGATCAAGCTCGACGATCTAGACCTCAACACAAGCCTGGGTGTGGTTGGCAAGGATCCACGCGGGGCGCTGGCCTACAAGTTCCCCGCCCAGGTTGTGAGCACACAATTGCTGGATATCGGTCTCAATGTCGGCCGGACCGGGGTGATAACGCCGTATGCAATCCTGGAACCGGTGCAAGTGGGCGGAGTGACTGTCCGCCAGGCAACCTTGCACAATTTCGACTACATCCACGAGAAGGATATCCGCATCGGCGATAGGGTCCTGCTCAAACGCGCGGGTGATGTCATCCCGTATGTTATTGGGCCGCTGCTCGAGGTGAGGCAGTTGGATACCCACCCCTACGGGCTCCCCGAGCATTGTCCCTCCTGCGGCGAGCAGCTTGAACAAAGCGAAACGGAGGTCGCTGTCTATTGCGTAAATGGTTCGTGTCCTGCACAGTTAGTCCGCAATGTGGAGCATTTCGCCAGTCGTGGTGCGATGGATATCGAGGGATTGGGCATCAAGGTTGCCGAGCTGCTCGTTAAAGAGGAGGTGGTTGAGAACGTGGCCGACCTCTATCGTCTGGAGACAGCCGACCTGATCTCGCTGGAAGGTTTTGGTGAGAAACGTGCCGAAAATTTGATCGAAGCCATCCAGGCATCGCGGGAGAGGCCGCTTGCACGGCTGATCGGTGCTCTCGGTATCCGCAACGTTGGCGAGGTTGTCGCTAACGAGCTTGCAACGGTTTTCCGAAGTATGGATGGCTTGCAGCGGACGTCACTTGAGGAGTTGGAACAGATCGAGGGAATCGGGCCAACCGTGGCCCGCAACATTGTGGATTGGATCGCGACGAAAGCCAACCAACAACTGCTGAAGAGATTTAAAGAGTATGGCGTCTGGCCGGTCATGGAGGTTAACCCAGGCTCGACTGAGCCGCAAACGCTTTCCGGACTCACTTTCGTCATCACCGGCACCCTACCTTCATGGTCACGCGACGAAGCGAAACAAGCCATCGAAGCACACGGCGGCAAGGTCACGGGAACCGTCAGTACGAAGACCAACTACGTCGTCGCCGGCGGATCGCCGGGCTCAAAGCTCCAGAAGGCGGTCGATCTGGGAATCTCGGTCCTCGATGAAGCAGGACTCAAGGCCTTATTCGCAAGCAAGACCTAATTGATCTCGCAGTGATGTCTTTAAAGGAAAGCTCATGACCCAGGCAGAAGTGCTCCTAAAATCTGGTCGGGAGAAACCGCTCCTGCGTAAGCATCCCTGGATATTCTCTGGTGCAATCGAGGCTGTCATGGGCGAACCAGCTCCTGGCGACGTGGTCGATGTAAGGGCGTCAGATAGGTCATGGCTCGCCTGCGCCGCGTACTCACCCCGTTCCCAGATCAGTGCGCGGGTGCTTTCCTGGCAAGAGGGTGAAACTGTCGACCGTGCTTTTATACGCGAGCGGATGATCCGGTCGATCGAGAGACGTGACGGAATTTTGGGTTTATCCCAGACGAATGCCAGGCGCGAAGTGTTCTCCGAATCGGATGGTATGCCCGGGCTGGTTGTCGATCGATATGGCGACGTTCGCGTCGTCCAACTAACCACGGCCTGGGCGGACGCTCAGCGAGATGTGATAACCGAACTACTGGGAGATATCGGTGGTTGCAGCACGATCTTCGAACGGTCAGATGCGGATGTGCGCGAACTGGAGGGCCTGCAGCCCCGGGTGGGCTTATTGTGGGGAGCTCCGCTCGACAGTGAAATCCTGATCGAGGAGGCAGGTTTGCGCATCCAGGTCGATATTGAACACGGACACAAGACTGGATACTACCTCGATCAACGTGACAGCCGTGCCGTAGTATCGGGCTGGTCGGTCGACGCCGAAGTGCTTGATGCTTTTTGCTACAGTGGGGGATTTGGGCTTGGGTGCCTGGCAGCTGGAGCAAAGCACGTTACATTTCTTGACAGTTCTCCCACCGCTCTCGCACTGCTAGGTCAGAACATCAGGCTCAATGGTCTCGATCGTGGGAATCACGGCCTGCTCCAGGATGATGTCTTTAAGGCGTTGCGGGCGATGCGTGATCGAAGAGCCGGGTTTGATTTGATTATCCTCGACCCACCCAAATTCGCCGCAACCGCGGCCCAGGCTGGGAAGGCCTCCCGTGCATATAAGGACATCAACCTCCTGGCACTCAAACTGTTAAGGCCAGGTGGTTTGCTGGCTACGTTCTCCTGTTCTGGAGGGATATCGGCCGCGCTGTTCCAGAAGATTCTTGCCGATGCGGCATTGGATGCTGGAGTTTCCTGCCGCATTATCCGTCATTTCGAGCAAGCCGCGGATCACCCGGTGCAGCTTGCTTTTCCTGAGGGGAGTTACCTGAAGGGCATGCTCCTGCGGGTGGATTAAACAGATTGGAGCCGCAACCGGCTCCAAATCCTTTCCGTGTCAAACGATCAAGGAAGTTGGCTAGACTTCATTGACCCCTTCATCTTCATCTTCAGCGCTGCTTTATACAGATTGCGAAGCTCGACCGCGCCTTCCTGCTGGCCTAAATCTTCCAGTCGCTGGCTGGTCTGCATCAGGCTCCCGAGCAAATTATCATCGATCTCGCCCGCCCTGGTTTCAAGCAGTTTAAGTCGATCTTCGTCCGACTCGAGTGCAAGTAATTCCTGGGCAAGCCTGATCCCTGGTGGCAACGAAGCCTGGATCTGATCCTGGATCAGGCTATTTACCTGCTCTAGTTTATTTAGCATGCCTTCCTGACCGCGTTCACGAGCAGCCTGTATGTTCGCCTCAAGTGTTCCCAGGAATAGTTCATCGATCAATGGGATCGCCTGCTGAACAGCGGCCTGAGTGTCTTCTGCTTCGACCATCGTCTTCAAGAGCGCCGCTGACCGTGAAGCGCGCTCTTGCTGTATGCGATCTATCTCCTCCGTCACCTCCAGGATTTGTTTTCGGAGTGACTCGAGACGGGTTTTATCCCCGCCTTCAGCCTTGTCCAACTTATTCGATAGCAGCTGGAAAAATTCGTAGTCGAGGGCGGGCCTGGTCAGGTTGGTTAAGGCGGTAATGCGGTCATCGTTTGGAGCATCCAGGAACAACTGCAGCAAAGCTTCACGCGTCAATTTGCCTTCAGAGAGTTCTCTAAGGCTCTCGGTTGCTGCCTGGATCTCGGCCTCCTGCGCCTGGAGCCGCTTACCGAAGCTGCTCTGCTCAAGTAGCACCTGGAGCCGGCCGCTCATCGCCTCCTGGGCGCGAGGATCAGCGGTCGCTTGCAGGGTCAGGCTGACGAGTTGGAAGAAGGCTGCATCGAGCTCAGTGTCATGCTCCGATACAAAACCTGGCAGCTGTTCTTCAGGAACGCGCAGGAGTTGTTCAAAGAGGCGCATTTTGGCCTGTTGGGCTTCCAGCTCCTCCTTCGAAATACCTTCCGATTCAAGCACGCGTTCGACCAGCCCCTGCATGGTTAGGACAGCTTGAGGCTGAAGCAGGTAACCCTTGCGTTCCTCGGCTGGCAGGTTATCGATCACCCGGTTGATAAGCTGACCAATGAGCCTCTCCTGATCGGCATTCTTCATGCTGATCTCGACCGGGACAAAGGTCAGCAGCAACTCGTGAGCTGGATCGTGGTAAACAAGTGGTGTGGCAATTGTCCCATCGAAACCGCAGACGGTGCATTGGGCGCGGTTCAGACTACCAGAAAGCAAGCGGCTTTTCGCTGATGGATCACGCGCAGCGTCGAGCAGCTGTTGGATACGAGCCTGGATAGGCGCACCACAATTGGGGCAGTTGATCTGCGCAGCATTGGAAGCCATGGTGTGAAATTATCCTTCCTAAGGTTGAGGTCTAGGCAGCGAGAAACAGATCCGGGCGCCCTGGGACGAGTGATCATCAACCCAGATCCGGCCGCCGTGAGCTTCAACAACCGCTTTTGCCAGGAACAGTCCTAACCCGGCGCCCTTCGTTTTGCGGGCAGCCTCGTTTGATCGATAAAATAATTTGAAAATCCGGGGTACATCCTCAAGCGCGATCCCGGGGCCATCGTCCTTCACGCACATCACGATCTCATCGTCCGCAAAACGCCCGCTTAGCGTGATTTTGCCGCCCTGGGGTGAGTACTTTATGGCATTCGACAGGAGATTGCCAATGACCTGTATCAGGCGGTTTTCATCCCCACGGATCAACGGGAACGGCTCGGGAAAATCAAGCACAAATTGGTGTTGATCGGATTGGGTGCTGAACCGGTCCGCCATGCGCCGTGCCAGGTGATCGAGCGCAATGTCCGAGAGACTGAGGGCGAGCCCACCGGCCTGCAAACGGGAGGCATCGAGCAAATCATCAATCAAGGCCGCCAGGCGGTCCGTTTCTTCCTCGATCACCTGCAGGCTGTCATCGACGATCTCCCGCTTCCAGTTTGCATCCTCGCGTCGCAGGGTGCTGACATAGCCCTTTATTAAAGCCACCGGCGTCCGTAATTCATGGCTGATGATGGAGATGAAGGTGCTCTTCAGTTCTTCGGCCTCGCGGAACTTAGTGATGTCCCGCACCGTAGCGATGACGCTCAAGAGCCGGCCTTCTTCAGAGAGTGCGGGAGCGTAGGTGACGCCAACGCTGATCGCGCCGCCGGATTTTGTGATCAGGTCACCCTCGACATACAGGGCACCCTGGGCTGATACCGGCCAACCGCCGGCTTCTGCTTCCTCCAATGTCATTCCG
This sequence comes from Anaerolineales bacterium, assembly GCA_034430615.1. GTDB lineage: Bacteria > Chloroflexota > Anaerolineae > Anaerolineales > E44-bin32 > E44-bin32. The sequence goes on from DAOUEJ010000117.1 coordinate 6,424, forward strand.
GGTTCATGGCTCAACCAGCGTACGATCTCTCCATGTTCCCGGCCGATCACTTCATCTGGATCGAAACCAGTCAGGCGTGAGCAAGCCCGGTTAAAGCGCGTGATCTTCTGAGATGGGTCGAGGATAAAGATCCCATCAGCGGCGGCCTCGAGCATCGAGTCGAGATTCTGGCGCTGCTGGTTGACGGCGGTGAAGAGGCGTGCGTTATGAGCCGCAATTGCAGCCTGTGCGGCAAATGCACCAAGAAGAGTAGTATCGGCCCGTGAAAAGGGTCCCATGTATGCGCGGAAAACAAAAATCACACCGATGACCTCGCCCTGAACGATCATCGGCAGGCCGACTCCCGTGAGCAAGCCCATCGAGGCGGATTTGGTTATCCGCTGCAGCCGGCGGCTGACTTCAGGCACTTCAAAACGAGCGGGATCGCCGTGATCGGGGATATCGGCAAGAAGCGGATCGAGGTACTGGAGGAAGTCCTGGTGGATTCCGTGGGTGGAGGCGATGCCCCAGCCGTCCTGTACATCGCGCAAAGCAATCAGGCTGGCGCTGGCGCCAAGCAGCTCGGCTGAGACACGGACGATGCGGTCCAGCACTCGCTGCAAGTTCAGTTCTTCCGTGATTGCCCGGTTGATCTCCAGGAGGTAATCACGCTGGCGGACACGAAAATCAGGAAGCATAACCGGCAGTTAGCGCTTGGATTCCTCTTCGGTGAGGGCGTGTTCGAAGATATGCAAGCCCTCATCGACGAGATCTTGAGTGATGTTCAGGGGCGGGGCAAAGCGAATCGAGCTGGCTCCGCTTCCCAGTGTGAGCAGTCCCTGCTCGAAGGATGCCTGGACGACGCGGTCGCGAAGTTGTTTGGCTGGCGTTTTCGACTCGCGATCTTTCACCAACTCCGCACCGATCATCAATCCCTTGCCCCGCACCTGTCCGATATGCGAATGCCGGGCGGCGATTTCCTCCAATGCGTCGAGCATGTACTCACCCATCACGGCCGCGTTCTGCATGAACCCACCGCCAATCAGATCGAGGGTTGCAATCCCGGCGCGGCAGGCTACCGGGTTACCGCCAAAAGTGTTGCCATGTGCGCCGGTTGGCCAGTTCATGACGCTCTGCGGGGCAAGGATACCGCCCAGCGGGATGCCGGAGGCGATGCCCTTTGCGAAGGTTACAATGTCGGGTTCGACTCCCCAATGCTCGATCGCCCACCATTTTCCAGTGCGACCAACGCCTGATTGCACCTCATCTACGATGAGAAGGATGCCGTACTTGTCGCATAGTTCGCGGAGGGCGGGGAAGAAACTTGGTGGGGGCACGACATAACCGCCTTCGCCCAGGATTGGTTCGATCAGGATTCCTGCGCAGTCCTCCGGCGGAACCGAGCGGTTGAATACAACCTCCTCGATATAGTTAACAACCGTCTCGCCGTAATCCTTCCCGTTCTGCGCCAGGATCGGGCGGTACGGATCCGGGTAGGGGACGTGCGTTACTCCGCTCATCATGGGCATGAAGCGGTGGCGGTAGAGTGGTTTGCTTGCGGTAAATGAGAGAGATCCCATCGTACGGCCGTGGAAGCCGCCAAAGAAACCGATGAATTGCTGCCGGCCAGTATGATAGCGAGCGAGTTTGATTGCAGCTTCTACCGCCTCGGTGCCTGAGTTCCCAAGGAAGATCCGTGCCGGTTCGCTGAAAGGAGCCGTGCTGGCAAGCTTCTCGGAAAATTCGATCCAGACCGGGTGATAGAAATCGGAGGAGATGTGAATGAAACGATCGACCTGGTCTTTAATGGCGGCGATAACATCCGGGTGGCTGTGGCCTGTGGAGTTAACCGCTATGCCGGCGCAAAAATCAATATAGCGATTCCCATCCACATCCCAGACTTCTGACCCAAGGCCATGGTCCATCATGAATGGATAAGCACGTGGATAAGAAGGGGAGACGACGGCGTGGTCGCGTGATAGATACGATCGGGCTTTCTCGCCCGGCACCTTACGCGTTTCCATGGATGAAGATCCTCCTGCAGAGTGAGTTAAGACGAGGTCGTTTCCAGTCGGGGAAAAGCCGAATCACTTCCTTAAACTGGGTGCTCGGGTGAGCAGGCCGTTATCTGATCGCAGCGACATATGTGCCCACAAGCACAATTCAGAGCCCATATTATATCATTGGCGCTTTGCGCAAGCCCTATTCCGTTGTATAAACAAGTTACGAACCGCTGCTTCCTACCCCGCACAAAGGAGACTTGCTGCTATGAGTGACCGACCTTGGCTCGCACACTATGATGAAGGTGTCCCTACCTCGATTGAGTATCCAGCGGTACCTCTTTACAGGTTATTGGAAGACTCGGCGAGCAACTTTCCCGATCGACCCTGTGCGATCTTCAAGGGGAACACGCTCACCTATTCGGAAGTGGATAAGCTGACAGACCGGCTGGCAGCTGGCCTGTCAGCCATGGGCGTGGGGAAGGGAACTCCAGTCGCGATCTTCATGCCGAACTCACCCCAGTTCGTAATTTCCTTCTACGCGATCCTCAAGGCCGGCGGGATCGTCGTTGCTACGAACCCGCTCTACACGGGTCGTGAGATCGAGCACCAAATGAATGACTCGGGTGCCCAGATCATGCTCGTCATGAGCAATTTCTATAAGACGATCAAGGAAGTCCAACCGAAAACACCTTTGAAAACCTTGATCGTTGCAAACATCAAGGAATATCTTCCCCCTGTTCTGCGCATACTCTTCTCGCTGCTTAAGGAGAAGAAAGAAGGACATCATGCTGTGCTTGCGGAAGGGGACGTGTGGTTCCAGGATGTCCTCAAAAAGTACACACCCGAGCAGCGCCCACACGTCGAGATCGGTCCTGACGATGACGCGCTCTACCAGTACAGCGGTGGGACGACCGGCCTTTCGAAAGCAGCCGTTGCACTACATCGCAACCTGGTAGCCAATACGCTGCAGATCCGCTCATTCATGCCCGATATCGTCCCTGGGCATGAGATCGTGTTGATGGCCATCCCGATGTTTCATGTCTACGGCATGGTAGCAGGCATGAGCTTTGGCATTTCCGCTGCAGCTGCTCTGGTGATGGTTCCCAACCCGCGTGATATGGATGACGTACTCTCCTCGATCGCCAAGTATCGCCCTACCGTCTACCCGGGTGTGCCTACGATGTACAACGCAATCAACAACCACCCAGATGTAAAGGCGGGCAAGATCGATGTGAGTTCGATCCGCGGCTGCATCTCCGGCTCGGCACCACTGATGCGCGAAACGAAGGTTACCTTCGAGTCCCTCACCGGCGGAAAGCTGGTCGAGGGCTACGGCCTGTCTGAAGCCCCCACCGCAACCCACTGCAACCCGCTCTCCGGCCTGAATAAGGAAGGTTCGATCGGGCTGCCGTTGCCCGATGTCGAGGCGCGTATCATTGATCTCGACGATGGGGTAACGGTTCTAGAACTGGGTGAGGTTGGTGAGCTGGTAGTGCGTGGTCCACAGGTTATGCGCGGCTACTTGAACATGCCGACCGAGACGGCCAACACCTTGCGTGATGGCTGGCTCTACACTGGTGACATCGCCCGTATGGATGAGGATGGATATTTCTTCATCGTGGACCGTAAGAAGGAACTGATCAAGCCCAGCGGATACCAGGTCTGGCCGCGCGAGGTTGAAGAGGTGATCGCCGAAAACCCGAGCGTGCTCGAGGTCGGTGTTGCCGGCGTCCCAGACGCATACCGTGGGGAGACGGTCAAGGCGTGGGTCGTCGTCAAGCCTGGTGAGACGCTTTCAGAAGACGAAGTGAAGGCCTGGTGCAAGGAGCGCATGGCTCCCTTTAAGGTTCCAACGCACGTTGAGTTCAGGGACGAGCTTCCCAAGACGACGGTTGGGAAAGTGCTGCGGCGCGAGCTGGTGCGTCAGGATCGGGAAACGCAATCAGGCTGACGTAGGTTGCAAGGATCATTGAAACAAAACGCCCGGGGGCAAGCCCGGGCGTTTTTTCCTTCTTGGCCGATTACGAACCGCTGAGGACAGGAGTGCCGCTGTTCTTCTCTGGCACTGCTTGATCAAACAAGGCGAGAAATTCTTCCTTGTCGATGGTCTCGATCTCGATCAAACGATTGGCGATTGCCTCGAGTTGGGCGCGGTATTGCAGGAGGATGTCCTTTGCGCGTTGGTAGGCATCCTGCACAAGCAGCCGGACCTCGGCATCGATTTTTTCGGCGATGCTCTCCGAATAATCGCGCTGTTCGGATATCTCGCGACCGAGGAAGATCAGCTCTTCCTTCTGGCCATAAACCATCGGGCCGAGGTCATCGCTCATCCCCAGGCGGGTGACCATCGACCTGGCCATCTTTGTGACGCGCTCCAGGTCATTCGATGCTCCGGAGGTAATATCGTTGAATACCAGCTCTTCTGCTGCCCGTCCACCAAGCAGGAAAGCCAGATCCCCGCGCATCTTATTGCGCGCCATCAACGTCCGATCTTCTTCCGGCAGCGCAAGCGTAAACCCGCCCATCATCCCACGTGCAATGATGCTGACCTTATGGACAGGATCAGCTTCCGGGATGACGTGTCCGACGACGGCGTGCCCCGCTTCGTGATAGGCCACGATTTTCTTTTCTTCCGGGCTGATCAGACGGCTTTTCCGTTCTGGACCGGCAATGACCCGTTCGACCGATTCTTCGAACTCGTCCTGGCCAATTGCTTTCTTATCGCGGCGGGCAGCCAGGATGGCGGCTTCATTGACCAGGTTCTCCAGATCGGCGCCTACAAATCCAGGTGTGGACTTGGCGATCACGCTCAGATCAACCGTATCCTCGAGTGGCTTTCCCTTGACATGGACCTGAAGGATAGCTTCCCGGCCGCGCATATCAGGTCGATCGAGTACGACTCTCCGGTCAAAACGACCCGGTCGTAGCAAAGCCGGATCGAGGATGTCAGGGCGGTTGGTCGCTGCCATGATGATCACATTTGTATCCGTGTCAAACCCATCCATCTCGACCAACATCTGGTTCAGTGTTTGTTCACGCTCGTCATGGCTCCCACCAAGACCGGCACCACGCTGACGTCCAACGGCGTCGATCTCATCCACGAAGACGATGCACGGTGAGTGACGCTTGGCTTGATCGAAGAGATCACGCACACGGCTTGCGCCGACACCAACGAACATCTCAACGAATTCGGAGCCGGAGATCGAGAAGAAGGGAACCCCGGCTTCACCCGAGACTGCCTTGGCCATTAAAGTCTTTCCGGTGCCGGGTGTGCCGATAAGAAGGACACCTTTCGGAATCCGGGCACCGAGTGTGATGAATTTATCAGGCTCCTTGAGGAACTCAACGATTTCCTGAAGTTCTTCCTTCGCCTCCTCAACACCGGCCACATCATCAAAGGTGACCGTCGGCTGATCCCCGGCAAACATCCGCGCCTTGCTCTTGCCGAAGGAAAGTGCTTGATTGTTGCTCCCCTGGGCTTGACGCAGCATGAGCCAGATCAAGCCGACGACAAGCATAGCCGGTAGGATGTAGGTGATCAGGCTGAGGACCGTGTTCAGGTCGCTGGGTGCTTTGATTTCCAACGCGATATTGGACGCTGCAAGATCTTGTTCCGTAACACCCAGGTCGATAAGCTGTTCTACCGTGGTTTTTGTCGGTTCTTTCCTCGACAAAGCATTGCTGCCATTCTGGAAGATGAGCTCGAGTTCATTCTCATCGACGATGACGCGAACGACTTCACCAGACCGGATCTTCGATGCTGCCTCATTGAAGGGCAGCCGTTCGGGCTGGGTTGATCCGCTGCGGAATTGGTAGATCAGCACCGCGACGACCATTATCAGGATAACCAAGACCAGCGAGTTTCTGCCTCGCGGTGAATTCACATAAGCCTCCTACAACAATAGCGCTCGTTTGAAACGAGTTTTTTCGGATGTCCGTCGGGATTATACCGCGCCGAAAGGGGTGCGGCTAGTTTGGTCCGTTTTAAGGGTTGAGTGGACAAGAGGGGTAGAGGAGACAAACCCAAAGCCACAGCGGGAGAAGCCCCCCCAACGCTAGAAATGCCAGCAACCCGAGCATGATTGCTATCCAGTCTACATTCGTTTCTACGGGTAAGCCGACTGCTTGGGTCTGTGCGTCAGGCATATCAGGGAGTTCAGGTGCGGGAAAAGATAGAGCATGCTCGGTTGGATCGATGGCTACTTCGGGCGTGGCGAAGCGGCGCAGGATCCGTCCGAATTGATCCGCCGTCCGGTAGCGAGCCGACGGTTCTTTCGACAGGACCTTCAGGACGATCTTCTCCAAGCTGGGTGGGATCGCGGGGTTAAGTTTGCTGGGTGAGGGTGGATTCTGGTTGAGGTGCATCTCAGCCAGGGCGCTCGCATCCGAGGCCTTGAAGGGGAGTTCACCGGTAAGCATCTCGAAAAGGATCACACCGAGTGAATAGACATCACTGGCCGGCGCAGGAGCGTTACCTGCTGCTTGTTCGGGTGCGAAATACAGAGGGCTGCCCCACACGATCTCGCTGTGCTCATCAGGATCGATCGCGGCCAATGCTCGCGCGATCCCAAAGTCAGCGATTTTTACCTGCAAGTCCCCGGTCACCAGGATGTTATGGGGTTTGAGGTCGCAGTGGATCAACCCAGCCCTGTGCGCATAGCCAACACCAAGGCAGATCTTGATCATAACTTCTACCGCCTCCGCGATCGGGAAGCGGGTCTGTCTCCGTAGAAGGGATTTAAGATCGGTACCGGGCACATACTCCATGACGAGGTAGAGCTGGTCCGCGTCCTGTCCGAAATCATAGACCGTTACGATATTTGGGTGGGAGAGATTGGCCGCAGCCCGGGCTTCACGTAGGAAGCGTTCCCGGAACCCAGGCTCGCCGATCAAGGATTCTCGAAGAACTTTAATTGCCACGTCGCGTTGCAGGTTCTGGTCGCGAGCGCGGAACACCGTTGCCATGCCGCCCTGGCCAAGCTGCTCCAAAACCTGATATCGTCCACCGAGAAGTCGGGGTGAATGCTGCTCCATGCGCAGCATTCTAATCTCTAGCGGAGTGGGGGGCAATGCGCATCAGGTTCCCCGCGCTATAATGTGCGGGATATGACACAAAAACGCCTGGCATGGATGATCTATAACCCGGCCGCTGGACGGTTTCCGGCTGCACCGCTGCTTGGACGCGCTGCACGTGTCCTGCAGGAAGCAGGTTGGACCGTGCACATGGATGAGGGTCGCCAGGTGCCGAGCGTGTCGGAAGCAGCCCGGGAGGCTGTTGAGGCACGCGCCGAGGCAGTATTTGTTGTTGGCGGCGATGGTTCTGTTGGGCAGGTGGCGGATGTCTTGGAAGGAACAGACACTGCTCTGGGTGTACTCCCTGCTGGTACTGCAAATGTTTGGGCCCAGGAAATTGGCCTACCCAGGTTGGACTGGATTCATTGGTACGCTCTAGAACAAGCTGCCGAGCGTCTTGCCTATGGGGATCAGCACCTGGTAGACCTGGGTACCTGTAACGAGAATAACTTCCTGCTCTGGGCTGGAGTGGGATTGGATGCGCATATTGTCAACAGCATCGAACCCCGCGAGCGATGGGAGAAGGCCTTCGGCGCTATTCACTACGCCACGCTTGCGTTATGGAACGCCAGCGGCTGGGAGGGGATCGAACTGAAGGTGAGCGCAGACGCCAAGACCTACGAGGGCCGTTTCCTGATCGCGGTTGCGAGCAATATCCCGGCCTATGCCGGCGGTTTGATAGACCTGGCGCCGGCCGCAAAAGTGGATGACGGCCTGCTTGATTTTTGGCTCATCACGGGGAGTTCACTCAGCGATGCCCTGATCCGAGTCGCACAGATTTTTATGGGCAGGCTGGTAAAAACAGAAGGCGTGATAAGCTTCCAGGCGGCAAAGGCAACCTTCGAGGTCCAAGGCATGGCGCCAATTCAATGCGATGGGGAGCCATGCGCAGAAAGCCGCACGATTGAGTTTGGCGTAAGGCCGAGAGCCTTGCGCGTGCTTGTTCCGGCCGACGATCACGGTCATCGTGTATTCAGCCAACAACCGACAATCAAGGAGGGTGGATGAGGTCATCTGTGCGCTCATTCTTCATGGAAAACCCTCTCAACTTCTTGCTTCCGCTTGGGGTGGCGGCAATTGTTCTCGATTTTGCGGGAGCCCAACCTTTCTGGATCCTGCTGCTTGCTGCGCTGGGCATGATCCCGCTGGCTGGATTGATCGGGGTAGCTACCGAGGCCATGGCTGCAATGACTGGACCACGACTGAGCGGTCTGCTCAATGCAACTTTCGGGAACGCAGCAGAGCTGATCATCACCATCGTCGCGATCAGGGAGGGATTGCTTGAACTTGTCAAAGCGTCGATAACGGGTTCGATCCTTGGCAATCTGCTCCTGGTCCTTGGCATGAGCATGCTGCTTGGGGGTGCGCGTAACGGTGTTCAGGTTTTCGACCGCCATAAAGCGAGCAGCGACAGTTTGTTACTCCTGCTGGCAGTAACTGCACTCGTCATCCCATCCTTGTTCACACAATCCCAGTCTGGCATCGGGATCGCAAGTGCGCAGGACGTCGAGATCTTAAGTCTTGGCGTTTCTGGATTGATGGTTGTCCTTTATGGTCTGGGTTTGATTTATGGATTGCGGCTGCAAAGCGGACCCCTCACGCGTGCTTCAGCCGAACATGTGGTCCACAAACGCGCCTGGTCTTTGCGTACCGCAATCATCGTTCTACTCTCCGCGACTGCAGGTGTAGTGTGGACAAGTGAGATTCTCGTCCAACAGGTTGAGCCGGTTGTGCTCGAACTGGGGATATCGGAATTTTTTCTAGGCGTTATCCTGGTACCACTGGTGGGCAACGTCGCCGAGCATATGGTGGCGGTTTCCGTAGCGATGAAGGATCGAATGAGTCTGTCGGTGGAGATCGCGGTTGGCTCCAGCTTGCAGGTGGCTCTCTTCGTTGTCCCAGCCCTGGTCTTTATCAGCCTGGCACTTGGCAACCCGCTGACGTTGGTGTTCAATTCCTTCGAGTTGATTGCGTTGATCGGTGGCGTATTAATCGCTACGCTTGTTGCCGAGGACGGGGAATCGAACTGGCTTGAAGGAGCGGTGTTGATCAGCCTGTACTGTATGCTCGCACTGGCCTTCTTCCTGTTGCATTAATGACGAGCGATTCGGGTAGCGTTACGCTTCGCTTGAAGGAATTCTTGCCCTGGGTGACCCTGGGCATCATCCTGGGTGTGCTGCTCCTGCTTGTTGCTGCAGGGATCGGTTTTTTCACACGCGCTGCAGCTCCAGCTGCCGGACAATCCCTGCCGGTCTTGACCGTCGTCCCCCTACCCAGCAATACCCCGGTTACGCCCTCACCCAGTCCATCTACAACACCCGACTGGACGCCAACGCCGGTTCCACCGCCCCAGCTTGAAGGCACTTTCGCTCTCGGAGATCTGGTCTCAATTTTTGGCACCGGCGGCGATGGTCTGCGCCTGCGCAACCAACCTGGATTGGTATCATCGATCGCTTTCCTGGGTGTAGAGAGCGAGGTGTTCGAAGTAAGGAATGGGCCGAACGAAGCGGACGGCTATGAATGGTGGTATCTCGTTAACCCCTATAATTCAGAGAAATCAGGTTGGGTGGTTGCCAATTACCTGCGGAGAGCCGATTCTCCCTGAGTTGTCCTTGTAGGTCTTCTCATCTATAGTTCCTGATAAGAGAATAAGCCTTGACCCACCATCCGAAGGAAATATCCGCCTCACGCTCAAACGGCATCCTGACCATCATCTGGGATGATGATCACAGGAGCGAATATCGCTTTGTCGATCTACGCGCCGCTTGCCCCTGTGCCGAGTGCCAGGGCACGCATGGGACGAAACCAGCAGCAGTCAATGGCGATCTAATGCTTACCCTGCGGTCAGATGACGCAACACAGCTAGAGTCACTAGAACAAGCCGGCAATTACGCCCTGCAGATCACATGGAAGGATGGCCATCGCTACGGGATTTATCCCTGGAGCTACCTTCGCTCCCTATGTCCTTGTGACCAGCACGCAGGAGCGCAGCAGCATGGTAACTGACCCGCTCGGTGAGTTGCTCTCCTTTGCAGAGAGGACTTACGTCCGTATGCAGGCAGAACAGCTCATCACGCACTGCCTGCAACGTGGCGATCCCGAACCCTTCTATGAGCTGGTGAGCGAACTCGTGATCGCGGGTTCACCTTCGCTTGTGATCCTGCGCGAAGTCCAGGACGTGCTCCGGTTTATAAAAGCGGAATTAACCCGGGATGGGCGCAGCGTGCGACAGGATCTGGCAGAAGCGATGGCTGAATTCGGAGTGTTCCTACCCCGGATCCTATCCGCTGACACGCCAGAGTCATTCCGTCAGATGTGCAGTCGTGCTTTTCGTGAAGATGTACGCAGGCAAGGATCAAACCTCGAGCTCGAAGACGTCAACTTGCTAGAGGAGATCTGCGTCGAAGCGGGGGAAAAGGTCACCTCAATCGCAGCCAGGATGGGCATCCTGAACCAGATGGAATCTTCGGTTAATGATTGGTTGGATGGTCTTGCCTACGAAGCAGCGCATGGCCGCGATCCGATCTGGGAGCGTACGCCCCAAACCTCTCACCGACACTAGCGCCGAAATAAACATCTACTGCTTTTTCCAGGGCAATACCCGCTAGATATAGTCCTTCAAATTATGTTCGACCGCGTAGGCCGCAGCCTCAGCCCGGTTGCGAACGTTGAGCTTGGAGAGGATGCTGCTTACGTAGTTACGTACAGTCCCCTCGCCCAGGAACAGCATCTCTGCAATCTGGCGGTTTGTACGACCCTCCGAAACTAGTTGCAACACGTGCATCTCCTGCTGAGTGAGTTCCGCGAAGGCTGACGCTTCCTCTTCCCTGGCAGCTTTGCGTACCTCCTGGAACACACGCTGCGTCACCGCTGGATCAAGCAAGGCCTCGCCGCGGCCAATCGTTTCGATGGCACGTACGAGGTCATCCCCGCCAATTTGCTTCAGCACATATCCTGCGGCACCAGCACGGATTGCCGAGAACAGCATCTCGTCCTCGGCATACGAAGTGAGCATGATCACTTTCGTATCTGGATAATCGGTTGTGATTTCCTGGCAGGCTTCGATTCCGGATCCACCCTTAAGCCGAATATCCATCACAACAACGTCAGGTTTATGCGCTTTTGTTTTCTCGATCGATTCACGACCGCTGGCTGCTTCGGCTACGACCTCGAAATCGGGATGTTTATCGAGCAGTGCCTTTAGGCCCACGCGGACGACTTCATGATCGTCTACGAGCAATATCCTTTGCCTTGTCAATCGCTCCAACCTTTCTCTATCTCGAGAATTCTATCCAACAGCCAGTGTCCTATCAAGCACTAATAATTGGGTGAGTAATTAGGCTGGTTCTGGGCAATGTCCAAGGGAGAGGGCTGAGTTTGCGGACTCAGCCGGAATCCTTCGCTCTCCTGTAGTCAACAAACCTGTAACCGACTCCGCGTTCGGTGAGAATGTATTCAGGATTTGACGGATCACGTTCTAATTTCTGCCTGAGATAGTTGATGTATAGCCGCAAATAGTGTGTTTCATCACGATACTCGTATCCCCATACCTTTGCCAGCAGCTGCTCATGTGGCACTACCCAACCGGCGTTCTGCACGAGGTGGTAGAGCAATCTGTATTCAGTCGGACGAAGTTTTATCAATTTCCCTTCAACCCACACTTCTCTGCGATCGAAATCGATCTTGAGTCGATCGTCAACTTCGATGGCGTCATGGACCGGTTGACTTGGCATCTCGGTCCGGCGAAGGACAGCTCGAACTCTGCTTACCAGCTCGCGCGGGCTGAAGGGCTTTATCACGTAGTCGTCGGCGCCCAGCTCCAGGCCACGCACGCGATCATCCTCCTCGCCCTTTGCGGTTAGCATGATCACCGGCACGGTCGAAATCTCGCGTAGTAGGCGCAAGGTCTCAAAGCCATCCAGGTCAGGCATCATTACGTCAAGCAGGATCAAATCCGGCAAACGATCCCGGATTTTATTCAGAGCCTCCGTCCCGCTGCTGGCTTCATAGACCTCAAAGCCGTCATGCTCAAGGTTCAAACGGATGAAGCGGATCATGCGCGGCTCGTCGTCAACGACAAGCACCTTGCGCCGGTGGCTGGATGACTCCGACATCTTACTCCCGTACGAACCCGATCAATTCCTCATCTTCGCGAGTCGGCAGAATCTCGATGAAATTGATGCGGTGCATAGGCCAGATGACGGTGGTCACCGTCTCGTAAAGGTAAGTAAGGTCTTTTTCGTCCTTGCGGCGCGGGTTGTTAACCGCGATGATCGAGCTATCGTGGTCCGGCATCTCGTCGATCTCACCCAGGACAGCTTCTTCGCCGGAAATGTGTACGAGCACTGAGTAGGACATACGCTACCTCGATGTTCTAGAAGCCTGCGAAATGACTTGCAGTCGCAGGCGACCGAGTTGGATGATATCCCCGTGCTGAACCGGTTCGGGTTCTTGAGGGGGAATTCGTTGACCGTTTACGATCGTACCATTGGCGCTTTCCAGATCGATGACGTAGAAGCCGTCCTCTTCAATGCGCAGCTCAGCATGCATGCGCGAAATCCCTGCATCGTAGGCATCAAATCGGGAAAGATCAACCTCTGGCATGATGGCCTGGCCATCAATCGCACGTCCTATAGTGTAGTTATCCCGACCGAGGAGAGAGAGGATCTCACCCGAGTTGATCACCCGCAGGCCGAGCATCGCCCCGGTGGAAAGCTCGGGTCCGGTTGGAACAGATGGTTTTGTCGATGCGGCTTCCTCCCGGATCCGGTCGGGTGAAATCGACATGGTCGGCAAGGCCGAGGAATGCACAAGGCGTGTGCCGCACTCACTGCAGAAGAGTGTACCGACGAACTCGCGGTGTTGGCAGGTGGGACATTCGATCATGATGGCTCAGACGGCGGCATCAGGAGCAGGGCTCGAGTACCGTACTTAAGCGTCTTTTCTCCTTTATTCGAAAATCTTCGGGCACGCGCCAGATGCGCGGCCTCGTTTAGTGCAGCCTTTGCCAGCTCGCGTTCGCCTGCTGCCAGGAGTTGAGTTGCCAGGTTCTCTAACCGTCGTGATGCCTGACCTACCTGCCCAAGTTCGGCTTCATGCCGCGCTTTCTCTTGCAGCTTGTACAGCGAAAGCAGGTTTAATGCTGTGCTGATATCTTCTGGTGGGGGCTTGAGATCGGGTTCGGCATAAGAGGGCAGGATCAGTGGGACCGGGAGCGAGCTGACTTCGTCATTCTTGGACAGGACCGTGCCGGAGACGGTCAAATGGGCGAGGGTAAGCTCGGTGGCTGAACCGAATGGATGAATAACAAGTTCAAGCAAGAGCCTGATCTGGCCCTTCTTGGGGAGTGCACCGAGGGTCATCGGCAGGCTATCCCCTAACGGCATTGGTTCAGGGAGGAGCCGGTATGCTGAGCGCAAGTCGACCTGCTGACCAAAAGCCCCTTCGATGCGAACTTTGTTGGCAATCACCTGGGTGAGTCCATCGAAAATTGTCTTCAGCAGATCCGTCACCGCACGCGGTGTGTTTAGGAAGAGGACTGAGCCCCCAGTACGACTGGCTAAATCATCTAAGAGCCGATCGGACCAATCACCACCGATCCCGACCCCGTTGATTGTTACTCCAGCTTGTGAAGCCTGGTCGGCGAGTTCGAGGCAAAGGTCTTCGTCACCGTATGTGCGCCCATCCGTGAGGAGGATGAGGTGGTTGACCCCCTCTCGAGAAAAACTACGGTGGATTTCATCCAGACCGGCTGTCAATCCTTGTCCAATTTCTGTGCCGCCGCCTGCCTGCATGATGCTAAGCCGGGCGCGGGCAATGGCGATGTCTTCTGATTGATCCGGGGTGAGGATCACTTCTGCCCGATCACTGAAGGCAATAATCGAAGCCCTGTCGCCCGGCAGGAGGTCTTGCAGAATGGTCAGTACAGCTGAGCGAACTTGATCCATTCGCTGTCCCTTCATCGAGGTCGAGCGGTCGATCACGATGCTCATGTTGATTGGGGGTCGTACATCAGGCAAATTATCCGCTGGTTTGATATCCAGGAGCAGGTAATGAACCTGGGGTTCATCAATCCTCAGCAGCGAATCGCGGCTGTGCTGCACCCGGCAGCGGAAGGGGGCATCTGCAATAAGCGTCTCTTCGTGCTCGGCCAGCTGCTGGTCATAGGCTTTGCGCTGGTCTTGGTCGATTAGTGTTTCGTATGCTTGACTGACATCGAGGAATAATTCTGTCTCGCCTGGTGAGACGTTCCTGTCCGGGTGTAGACGCTGGGCTGCCTCGCGGTAGGCTCGTCTGAGCTGATCAGTACTCGCGTTTCTCGGCACCCCTAATAGTGCGTAGTAATCCTTCATCAGGCGTGGGTGCTCATCTCATGAACCGGGTTAATCTTTTGGAAACCGAACCAGGATGACCGTAATATTGTCTGGTCCACCGGCGTTATTTGCAGCGGTAACGAGCTCTTGCGCTGCGATCTGGGGGTGGGTGCTGTTGTTGACGATCTTCTGGATTCGCCCATCATCAACCACACCCCATAATCCATCCGAACATATGAGTAGGTGGCCACCACCTGACGGCATGCTCTGGGTGCTGATATCGACCTCGAGATTGGCTCCCTGTCCAATGGCCCGGTAGAGAACATTGCGCTGAGGGTGAACCGCGGCCTCTTCAGCTGTGAGCTGTCCGAGTTCTTTAAGGCGTTCGACGAGCGAGTGGTCACGCGTGAGGATCTCGGTCTTCCCGTTCTGGATGTAGTAGGCCCGGCTGTCCCCAACGTGCCCGATCGTCATCTGGCGCCCGAGCAACACAACTGCTGTGAGAGTGGTACCTCCTCCGGGCACTTCCTCGACGACTGCCCGGTTGGCTTGTTCAAGTGCATCACGCAGTAGATCCTGCAGCGGTTTCTCAAGTTCGGATCGGTCATTAGCAAGCAGCTGCATTACGGTTTCTTGAGTGAGCATCCTCGCCACTGTCCGGATCGAGACTGCGCTGGCGATTTCACCTGCACGGTGCCCACCCATGCCGTCGGCAACGACGAATAATCCGAAATCAGGGATCGGGTCGACGCTGGTGAGTTGCCCGGTCAAGACGAGCAGGGCATCTTCGTTGTGGTCGCGCTCGATACCGACCGACTGCCCGGTGCCAATGACAATCTGATGCGCCCCGCCCACATCGGGGAATTGTCTCGCCCCATGAGCAGCACGACCGTTTACGACCGGGGAAGTGCGTTTTCGTTTAAATATCGATGCCAAGAAGTTCTTCAAGAATGACTTATCCTGATTATCACTAGAGGCCTGCGGATCTCGGTTTGAACTCAGGCCAGGACAGCGTAAATTTTATGATCCGACGATCCGATATATACCGTATTGTCGACGACGGCAGGTGTACCGGTAATAGGAGCCTGGGTGTGGAACCGCCAGCGAAGCCGGCCACTTTTATAATCCAGGCAGTAAAGTGACCCATCGACCGATCCTATGTACAAAGATCCCTCATGCACAACTGGAGAACTTGTGACCTGGTGATCGGCCTCGTAGCGCCAGATTTCACGCGAATGGCGTGAGTCAATCGCGTAGATGTTATTATCACCGCATCCAATAAAGAGCATTCCATCCGCGTAGGCTGGCGATGAGATCGTGGCTCCTCCCATCCGGAAACGCCAGATCTGGTAACCGTTTTCGGCTTCAACCGCGTAGAGCGTCCAGTCCCGGGAACCGAAATATATCATGTCTTCGACCAGGAGCGGGGAGGAAGTAACACCGCGCTTGGCCTTCTTGCGCCATTTCAATTCTCCCTTGAAGTCGAAGCAGTAGAAATCCCCACTCTCGCAGCCAAAATACACACGCTCTTTATGCACGAGTGGCGTGGACCAAATTGGGGCGTTTGCTTCCACGCGCCAGGCCCGTCTGCCGCTTGTCTGGTTGACCACGTGCAGCCGTCGATCATCTGATCCGACGAAGACATGTCCGTCGGCCAGGGTGGGCGAAGAATGGATCGGGCCCTCGGCATAGTACGTCCAAACCAAATCGCCGCGATTCGCTGTAAGCCCGTAGAGGCGGTTATCTTCCGATCCGATGAAGACCATGCCATCAATTGCGGAAGGACGACCGCTGATGCCGCCTTCGGTAGCATATTTCCACTGGAATGCGCCTGATTTGGCATCTAGCGCATACAGGTTATTGTCATAGCACCCGATATAGAGGATGCCGTCTTGAACAAGCGGGCTGCCGCGAACCTCGTCCTCGCACTCGAACTGCCAGATTTCCTCGACCTTGCCAGATTGTGCGATAACGGCTGCTACGGACGGCCGGCTGAGCAGTCCGGTGCGCGTGGCCGTCGATATCAGGGCTTCCTTCATCAACATTGCCGAAGGATACCGGTCCTTGGGATCATACGCGAGCGCATTGTTAACGAGACCTTCAAGTTCAGGCGAGACTACCTGGTTTATCTCACGAACCGGGCGCTCGGTGAAGGAGAAGGGTGGTTCGAGGCGCGGATCACGCCCGGTGAGTAGATGGTGCATTGTGGCGCCCAGGGCGTAGATGTCGCCGGCAGGGGAGGCTTCACCCCGGTATTGCTCCGGAGGTGAATAACCTTCAGTGCCGATCATCGTGCCCTTCTCGCCTGGCTGGAAGTGACGGGCGATGCCAAAGTCGATCAATCGGACGTGGTTGTGATGATCGACCATGACGTTTGATGGCTTGATATCACGAAAGATGATGGGTTGTGGTTTGTGCGCATGCAGGTAGCTGAGCACATCGCAAATTTCGATTGCCCACGTGACAACCCGCTCTTCGGGGAGGAATCCTTCGTGCTCATCCAGGATCACTTCCAGATCATCACCATCGATATATTCCATCACCAGGTAGGAGCGGTTCTTATGAGTGAAGTTGTCGTATATCGTAGGAATGGCCGGGTGGGAGAGCGTGGCGAGCAAATCGGCTTCTCGCTCGAAGTTCTTGACAACCATATCGTACATCGACTGATCTGCAATCAGGTTTACCATCTCCTTGATCGCGACCAGTTTGGTGACGTTTGGGAAGTGCAGGTCACGGCCTTTGTAAACAGAGCTCATACCACCTGATCCAAGCATTCCCAGAATCAGATATCGTTCCTGAAGTGTGGTGCCAGCCTGCAGGCGGTCAAGAGCTTCGTTTTTCGTTGCGTGTTCACCAAGTTCTCGAGTTGTGCGCTTCATTTCCCACCGTGTTCGACCGGATTATAGCATGACCGCATTGTGTAGCAATGACGTGCAGGAACTATGCCTTGTTTCGTGAGATGGAGATCTGGTTGTGGAATGCTTTACGCAGTCCGCTGGAGAAGGGATCGGGCCAGGTCTTCCAGGATCTTTCCTGTAACTTGACCAGGGTGACCAAGGGCCAGCGCATCCAGTGCGGCCTGGGTGTACTTGTCCGCATAGGTCTGGGTTTGCTCCTTGATCCCCTCTGCGTCCATGCAAGCGATGATGGCCTCCAGCTCGGCGGTCGGGTTGTCAGCTTCCCAGAGCGTTGAAAAATCAGAGGAACCATGGAGAGCGAGCAGGATCGGGAGGGATTTCTTGCGCGAGATCAGGTCGTCGCCCCTCGGCTTCCCCGTTTCTTCCTGGATCCCCCAAATTCCTAGCTGATCATCAAGGATTTGGAATGCGAGGCCGAGATTCCGCCCGAACGATGCGAAGTGGGAGACGCGATCTGCTTCAGCACCAGCCAGTATCGCCCCAATGGCACACGCGCACGCGATCAGAGCTGACGTCTTCCCTTCGATCATGACCAGATACTCGTCAATAGTGACATCGTTCCGGCTCTCGAAGCGCATATCCATGTGCTGTCCCTGAGTAAGCTGCAGCGAGGTCAAATCGAATAGGCGGTTGATCTCGACAACACGGGAGGCAGGAACGCCTTTATCAAGGAGACGATAGGTGGAGAAGCGGGCCAGGGCATAGAGTGCATCGCCGGCATTAATCGCCAGCGGTATCCCTGAGCGCGCCCACAACGTCTCGCGGCCACGCCGGGTCTGGCTGTGGTCCTCGATATCATCGTGAATTAGAGAGAAGTTGTGCAGCCACTCAATAGCACTCGCGGCTGGAAGCGCTATCTGCCAATCTCCACCTATAGCGGCACAACATAGGAGCAGCAGGAGTGGCCGGACCCGTTTCCCGGACGGAGCCTGGCCGGCTTCCTCCCAACCAAGGTGGTAAGCGATGAGTTCGCCCAGGTCATCAGATGGTCGATCAAGGATGACTTCAGCAGAGGTGCGCATATCTCGCTCGAGCTGGGCGAGCATTGGCGGGATGAGATCGTGCTCCATCATCATTTGGTACCGGTTCGTAGTTTGCCGGTGCGCAAATTGGAGGGGGTCATGGATGAAGTGGCAAACATGGCAGTCCGAAGTTCCAGGTTTGTACGTTCGATCATCTGCAGCACTGCTTCGAGAGATTCGGATGCGGCTCGCAGGAAAGGTCCCGCCATCCCGCATAAGTCCGCGCCGAGTGCAAGGCATTTGGCGAGATCAACACCATTCCTCAATCCCCCCGAGGCGATAAGCGGAACATCGGGGAGCGCGCGCCGGACCTCCTGCAAAGCGATGGAGGTCGGGATGCCCCACGAACGGAAGGCTCCAGCAGCACCCGCTCGCATAGAGTCTGCGGCGCGGAAGCGTTCAACCTGTGACCACGATGTGCCACCCGCGCCAGCCACATCAATCCCGGTTACCCCGGCGTTGACCAAATCCTTCGCGACCGCAGCGGATATGCCCCAGCCGACCTCCTTGGCGAGAACTGGCACATCCAATGTCCTGCAAACCATCTCGATCTTACTCAGTAGAGAACTGAAATCCGTGTCACCCTCAAGTTGCAGCGCTTCTTGGAGAGGGTTGAGGTGCAGGATGAGGCCATTGGCGTCGATCATCTCGACCGCCCGTTTGCAATGGGAAGCGTCATAACCATAGTTCAATTGCACTGCTCCGAGGTTGGCAAAGAGCAGGATATCGGGTGCGTGTTCCCTCACGGAGAAGGATCCAGCAGAGGTTGGATCCTCGATGGCTGCCCGCTGCGAGCCGACGCCCATCGCGATTCCTGCTGATTGAGCTGCCTGTGCGAGCAGGGTGTTGATTTGGAGTGCTTCTTCGGTCCCACCCGTCATGGAGGAAATTAAAAGTGGGAACCGGAGTTGTTTTCCAAGGAAGGTGGTCCCAGGATCGATCTGCCCGAGTGAGATTTCGGGAAGGGCATTGTGCTCGAAGTGGAATGCCTCCAGCCCGGTCGTCAGGCTCGATTCCACATCCTGCTCGAGGTTGATGCGGATATGGTCAGATTTGCGTTGCCCGGTGCGCGTAACTTTGCCCATTGGGTGGTGTTCCTATGTGAGAGCGCCATGATAGCAGGCGTCTAATAGGCATGTCAACTTGCTCTGCGGGACAGAAGTCGGGTACAATCTCCCGGCCTGTCTGCAGAGAAACCTAAGGAGGCGACACATGGCAGATACGTTTGAGGATGTAAAGGGCATCATCGTAGAACTCCTGGGCGTCGAGGATAGCAAGGTTACGTCCGCGGCCAAATTCCGGGAAGACCTGGAGGCAGACTCACTCGATCTGGTCGAGCTGATCATGGCCTTTGAGGAGAAATTTGGGGGTGAGATTTCCGACGAAGATGCACAAGGTATCACATCGGTCGGCGAAGCCGTAACCTATATCGATTCACATCTAAAGTAAGGTTTGCACCGATCGCCCAATCTGGCATGTAGGCCGGCATAGCCGGCCTGCTTTTTATTTAACATGTGCACAACGATAAAAC
Source organism: Anaerolineales bacterium (assembly GCA_034430615.1). Classification (GTDB taxonomy): domain Bacteria; phylum Chloroflexota; class Anaerolineae; order Anaerolineales; family E44-bin32; genus E44-bin32. The sequence goes on from DAOUEJ010000117.1 coordinate 26,263, forward strand.
GCAAGATCTTATAATAACTGCAGTCCACCAGGTCGGAGCCTATTACAGGACTGCCGCTCGATTGGATCAGCGTTTGTCGCTGGTGCGTTCGTACTCGCGCTTGCGGAGTTCGAGCCGGTAGGTCTGCCGTTCCCGGGCTTCGTTAACCCGCTTCCTTTCCAGATCTGTTTCCGGAATTAATTTAGGTACCGGAACTGGCTTCCCATGGTCATCGAGTGCGACGTAAACCAGATAGGCTGTGTTGGTGTGCACACGCTCACCCGTCACTGGATTCTCGGCAAGGACGGATACCCGGGTTTCCATGGATGTGCGGCCGGCAAAGGTTACCTCAGCCTCGAGCGTCACCAGATCGCCGATGCGAATCGGTTCGTGGAACATCATCTGGTCTATGGCGACTGTGACCACCCGCTGCTGTGCGTGCCGCATCGCAGCCAGAGCCCCCGCTTCATCGGCGAGTTTCATGATCCAGCCACCATGAACATAGCCATGCATATTCGCATGTTCGGGTTGCATGAGTTGGCTGAGGTTGATACGGGATGCCCTCACTGTCTTTCCGGTTGCCGGACGGTTCGCTTGCGCCATCAATCCATATCTTCCTTGAACTCGCCCGTATCGGTGGTGTGCAGCCGCTCGGGTTCTTCCTCGAGGACATCAATGATTTCGAAGGGAAGTTCAGCCATCATCGGGGGCAGTGGAACGGTTGCTGGAGGGCGGATACGGGAGGGTGTATCCGGGACGGTGTTGCGGGGAAGTTCGTCCTCGATGATCCGCTTTCGCAGGATGCGCGGCTCACTTGTCAGCCAACCAATGTAAACGCCATCGACGTCAAAGACTTGCCGGTCTGATGAAACCCAACCGATCCACTCACCGATGGTGTTGTACAGGTGAGGAAATACCATCAAAGCCGACCAATCTCCGGAGGTTGTGTAGATCGGGATCGGTTTCCGTTTCGAGCTTGAGGGCATGCATATCTCCAGGCGAAGTGTAATTATAATGGTTGGCTCACCGAAAGAAAGATTATGTACTATTCAGCATCAGAGTAGGTCCAGAACCGGTTCACCCCGAAATTCCAGAAGAGGACGATCACGATGGCCAGGGCGAGCGCCAGGTTGCTGCCCAGTGTATCTGGTTTGAGAAGAGTGATCATGGGTAGGCCGAAATCTGCGAGACGGGGCAGGATATTCATTGATAGCTCAACAAGTGGTTTTTCTGTAAATGCGAAGACTGGTGTTCGTATGGCCAATCCGATCGCGCTCACTACCGCGAACTGAAGAACCTGCTGGTGCAGCCGCTTTGAACGTGAATCGGGATAGGTCCAGAAACGGTTCCAGAGAAAATTACTGGTGACGGCTGCAGAGAACGAGAGCATGCTGGCGAT
>DAOUEJ010000118.1:0-32007 GCA_034430615.1 Anaerolineales bacterium
GAAGAACCATACTATCCGGCCAGAGCTTCTCTGCGAGACATGTACGATCCGAAGGGTGAACGGGTCCGATCTTAAGTCAGGTATAGCGCCTGGCTCGCTTCCCAATGAAATTTCAGGGTACCTCATCGTACAAAATACACGATGATGGCAGCCTGGATTTCATCGCTCCAACCCAAAGTGATCTACTCTCGGACCTGGACGGCTGCAACTTTGGTGTGATAAACACTGGCCGTTTACCTGTGGAAACTGTAATCAATTAATGGCGAAGGACGACACGGTGGCATCGGAGAATAAGCATAATAGGATGTCCATATGACAATCCTCTCAGAGCTTGGAAGCGATGCGAAATTCATCCTCCTGTTCCGGATGAAATATACAAGGCTGCAAAAAGAACTGGATCGAAAGGCACCCAAAGCAGGGGACATAACGCCCGATTTCACACTACATGACATTACGGGTACACAATCGGTCACATTGTCTGATTTTCGCGGTAAGAAACCGGTGGCGCTTGTCTTCGGGAGCTATACCTGACCGCCCTATGTGAATGGGAACGTGCGTCTCTATGAGATCTTTGAGCCATATCACCAACAAGTTCAGTTCTTGAACATCTATATTCGGGAAGCCCATCCCATCGATGGCTGGTGGTTGGGGAGGCGGCTGACAAGAAAGCTCTTTACAACCTATTTTCCGAAAGCCTCGATGGATCATTACGACCCAAAGACCATCGAAGAACACCGGGCCATTGCCGGGGAATGTGAAACGGCATTGCAATATGGCATCCGTACTTATGTCGATGAAATGGATGATTACGTCAATAATGCTTATGCAGCCTGGCCAACCCGGTTATACCTGGTTGGACTGGATGGGCGAGTCGTCTACGCCGGTGGGTTGGGGCCGTATTGTATGAAACCCAAAGCATTGAAGGATGCGATCGATCAATATCTGAAGAGTGTCTAAGAAATCAATTAGCAAATATAAACCGCCCAGGGTCAATCCTGGGCGGTTTCTGCGCCCCTGCGGCGACTCGAACGCCGGCATCTGCCTCCGGAGGGCAGCGCTCTATCCACTGAGCTACAGGGGCTATCGATCCAATTGTAATCCAACCCCCATCGAGGCTCAAGCGAGCCTGCTTATTTCGAGCGCGAGCCAGCATCCATGACCGCCACCGCCGCCATGCGCACGATGTCTTCCACGTCATCACCAGTCTGCAGGACGTGGACCGCCCCATTGATCCCAAGCAGGATCGGCCCGATCGCCTGGGCTTTGCCCAACCGCGTTACCAATTTGTAGGCGACGTTTGCCGCCTCCAACGATGGGAAGACGAGCACATTGGCATCCCGCACCTGGCTGAAGGGATAGCGCTGCTCCATGATCTCGGGCACGACGGCTGTATCCGCCTGCATCTCGCCGTCCACCTGCAGGTCCGGACGCTTATGGCGGACGAGCTCAACCGCCTTGCGCACCTTATCCGAGAGCGGGTGGCGGGTGCTGCCGAAATTGGAGAAGGAAAGCATCGCTACGCGCGGTTCTAGTTCGATCTGCATGGCGAAATCCGCCGCGAGGCAGGCGATCTCGGCCAGATCCTCGGCAGTCGGATTGATGTTGACCGTCGCATCGGTGAAGATATACACCTTGTTCTCCACGATGATCAGATACAGTCCCGCGGCGCGGGTCATGCCCGGGCGAGTATGGAATACCTCGAGTGCGGGCCGGATGACTTCCGGGTAATCGTAGGTCAAACCGGCGACGAAGGCATCCGCATGGCTATTGGCGACCATCATCGGGCCGAAGATGTTCGGGTTACGTACGCGGCGCATCGCATGGGCATGCGTGATGCCTTTCCGCTCGCGCAGTTTGAAGTAGGCGTCGCCTAGTTCCTGCTTGAGGTCGGATGTTTCAGGGTCGATCACTTGCAGCTCACCCGACAAGCCTAGATGTTCCATTCGCTTCTTGACGATATCCGGCCGGCCGAGCAGGATCGGTTGGCCGATGCCCTCATCGATGACCTGGGAGGCGGCCCGGATGATCTTATCCTCCTCACCCTCGCCAAACACGATTCGCTTCGGTGACTGGCGGGCCTTATTCAGGATGAGCTGCTGGACGCGTGCGCCCTTGCCCTGGCGCAGCGCGAGTTCTTCCCGGTACTCATCGAGGTCGATCTGGATCCGGGATACACCGGTCTCCATAGCTGCACCGGCGACAGCCGGCGCTTCCCACAGCAGCACGCGCGGGTCGAAGGGCTTGGGGATGATGTAGTCGGGTCCGAAGCGCAATCGATCCAGGTTATACGCGTGAAGCACGCTGTCGGGTACGTCTTCTTTCGTGAGAGCGGCAAGCGCCTTGGCCGCGGCGACCTTCATCTCTTCGTTGATGGCGCGTGCGCGTACATCAAGCGCGCCGCGGAATATAAACGGGAAACCGAGCACGTTGTTGATCTGGTTCTGATAATCACTCCGGCCGGTGGCGACGATGGCATCCGGCCGCGCTTGCTTGGCGACCTCGTATTTGATCTCAGGGTCGGGGTTTGCCATCGCGAAGATCAGCGGCCGCTCAGCCATCGTCTTCACCATCTCCGCGGTCAGGATGTCCGCCACGGAAAGGCCGTAGAACACGTCCGCTCCACGGCAGGCGTCGGCCAGATTGCGCGCATCGGTCTCGGCCGCGAAGCGCAGCTTGTACTCGTTCATGCCCTGCTCGCGGCCTTTGTAGACCACGCCTTTGCTGTCAACGAGCAGGATGTTTTCGCGTTTGACACCCAGGCGGACAGCCAGCTCAGAGCACGAGATAGCCGATGCGCCCGCGCCAGATACCACGACCCGGATATCGGCAATATCTTTTTCGACAATCTCCAGGCCGTTGAGTAGTGCAGCGCCAGAGATAATCGCCGTGCCGTGTTGATCATCGTGGAAGACGGGGATGTCGAGCATCTCCTTCAGCCGTTGCTCGATGTAGAAGCACTCAGGTGCTTTGATGTCCTCTAGATTGATACCGCCAAATGTGGGAGCAATATTAGCCGCCACCTGGATGAACTCATCCGGATCATGCGTCTCGACCTCGATGTCGAACACATCAACGTCGGCAAAGACCTTGAAAAGTACCCCCTTGCCCTCCATAACCGGTTTGGAGGCCAGTGCGCCACGATCGCCGAGGCCGAGGATGGCAGTCCCGTTGGAAATGACCGCCACCAGGTTGCCCTTTGCCGTGAACTCATACGCTGTCTGAGGGTCGCGCTCGATCTCGAGTACGGGCACCGCTACGCCAGGCGTATAAGCGAGCGAAAGATCACGCTGTGTTTCCAGCGGCTTGGTCGGGACGACCTCAATCTTGCCTGGTTTGCCCCGGCGATGGTATTCGAGAGCCTCTTCCTTGGTGATCGTCATGAACGCCACTCCTTCGATACTTCACGGGTTGGGTTGGCCGGCCGGGGTGAGGAAGCCCCACAGACGGACAGGCGCACACCTATTTAACCACGAACTGCCACCTGAGGTACGGTGAGCGCTTGACTCGCTGGTCAGTACTATGCTAGACTAAATCTACCGAACGGTCGGTAGGGAGACGGGATTGCAGCAAGCAGACATCATACAGGCTGCTGCCCAGATCTTTCGCCTGAAGGGCTACAACGGCACATCGATGCAGGATATCGCGGATGCCGTGGAGCTGCAGAAGGCCAGCCTGTACCACCACATCTCTGGAAAACAAGAGATCCTGGTTTCGATCCTGGATCAGGCTCTTGATCTGCTCATTGCAGATCTGGAAAGTGTCATCGGAAGTGATGCATCGCCTGCCGAGCAACTGCGGCAGGCGATGTTGTTATATGTCACACGTCTGACCGAGCAGGCCGATCTGGCCGCCGTACTCTTAATGGAGCACCGCAGCCTCGACAACGATCGGCGCGCGGCACACATCGCCCGGCGTGACCGCTTTGAATCGCTCTGGCGGGGCATCATCCAGCGCGGCATCGAATTGGGCGACTTTCGGCTCCAGGACCCTCGCCTGACTACATTCGCCCTGCTGGGCGTCTTGAATTGGACCATCACCTGGTTCAATCCGCACGGCAAATTCTCTGCTGAACAGATCGCCGATCTCTACGCCGATCTGTTTCTAAACGGGCTGCTCGCACCTGGAGTACAGGGGTAGGATTGAAAGATCACATCGAGCGTTTCGAGACACAATCTGGGGGCAGGATCTATCGTCTGCCACTCGACCTATTCCCGGATCTGAGGGGCTACGCCCACCTGATCATGTATGGCGATGTGATCGCGCTCTTCGATGTTGGATCGGGTTTTGGTGACTCGAACGCCCAGCTCGAGGATGGGCTGCACAGCGTGCGCTCCGATTTCAGTGAATCCGTTGGTTGGGAGGATCTGACACACATCTTGATCTCGCATGGGCACATTGATCACTTTGGAGGCCTGCATTTCGTTCGTGAACGAACGCAAGCCAGCCTGGGAATCCATGAACTCGACCGGAGAGTGCTGGTCCAGTACGAGGGTAGTGTGGCAATCGCTGCCCACAGGCTGCACACATTCTGCATCGAGGCCGGTGTCCCGACTGCGAAGCAAGACGAGCTTCTGACACTCTACCTGCTTAACAAGCAGCTCTTCCGGTCGATCGAAATCGACTTCACCTACGAAGCGGCTGGCATGCACATCGGCGAGATCGAACTGATCCACGTCCCTGGCCATTGCCCCGGGCAAATTGTTGCGGTTGTGGACGATATTCTGCTCTCATCCGATCACATCCTCGATCAAATTTCACCGCACCAGGCGCCGGAGAGACTCACCTTAAGCACCGGTCTTGAACATTACCTGATCTCACTGGAGGCGATCCGACCGCTTGCAGCGCGCATCCACGTAGCCCTCGGTGGCCATGGAAAGGCGATCTATGACCTGGAGGCGAGGATCGATTCGATCAGGTCGGTGCACCAGGATCGATTGGCGCTCGTCTTAGAACTTGGCGAGTCCCCCACCACGGTCTTTGAGATCAGCCAGGCCCTTTTCCCGGAGATCTCTGGCTACCACGAATTGTTAGCGCTGGAGGAAGCCGCAGCCCACGTTGAATATCTTCACGAACGGGGGTTGCTCTGTCTTTCGAACGTGGGGGATTTGGACCCGACTCAAGATATCAGGCTCAGCTACCAGCGATGTGAATGAAAAAAACGAGGGAGGATATATCGCGATCTGGCTCGTATGTCTTAAGAACCTGCAATAAACCCAAACTAGAAATCAAGCCGTGACTAGAGTTCAAGGAGGAGCCCATGTATGGCTTCGAACCCACCGAAGAGCAGCAGATGCTCATCGATGCCGTCGAGCGCTTTGCGGCACAGCAGCTAAGGGAAGCTTCCCGCGAAGCGGATGAAGGGGGCGAGGTGCCTTCTAAATTAATCGAGATGGGCTGGGAGCTGGGCGTGCTGCAGGCCAGCGTCCCAGAGGCGTATGGAGGATTTGGTGATCATTCGGCTGTCACAGGAGTGCTTGCCGCTGAAGCGATGGCCTGGGGTGACCTGGCGGCGACGCTGGCGGTGATGGCACCAACAAGCTATGTGATCCCGATTCTTCTCGGTGGAACGGAGGATCAGAAGAAGAACTTGATCCCCCCGGTCATCGAGGCGGAGTGGAAGCCCTATGTGGCTGCCTTTATCGAACCCAGTTTCGACTTCTTCCCGGGCGCGATGCAGACCGAGGCGCAAGCAACGAAAGCGGGCTTCATGTTGAATGGGATCAAGAGCTTTGTCCCCTTCGCGGACCAAGCCCCATCCTTCCTGGTATTCGCAATGCTGGGTGGGGAGCTGCGAGCGTTCTGCGTGCCCGCCGAAGCGCAGGGGCTTGAAGTCGGTGAGCGTGAACCATGGCTGGGGGTGAGGGCGCTTCCAACCTACACGGTCATACTGAAGGATGTGGCTGTCGACCAGGAGGCACTAATTGGGGGTAAGGACGCTTTCGATGCAGGGCGGATCGTTGCCAGCAGCCAGGTGGCCATCGCAGCCATGGCAATTGGTTTGAGTAAGGCGGCTCTCGATTACGCCATCCCCTATGCGAAAGAGCGGGAGGTTTGGGGCAGTCCCATCGCCCAGAAGCAGTCGATCGCGTTCATGCTGGCCGAGATGGCGATCGAGATCGAGTCGAACCGTCTCCTCGTCTGGGAGGCTGCCTGGAAGCTCGATGAAGGCGACCCGGATGCGGCGCGTGCAGCATACCTGGCTTTGAGCGGTGCGGCCGACACGGCCATGATGGTCACCGATCGTGCCGTTCAAACGCTAGGGGGACACGGTTACATCAGGGAGCATCCTGTGGAGTTGTGGATGCGAAATGGTCGCGGCATCCCGGTCATGCCCGGGTTGGCGATGATTTAGCCGCAAGGCAGAGCAGGAGAAGAATCATGATCAGCTTCAAAAGACCTGAGAAGCTCGAACAGTCCAGCGTCATCATGGAGACGGTCGCGGTGAACATGATGCGACCTGTCTCGCGCTACTTCGATGAACATGAGCACGAGATCCCGTGGGATTACATCCAGTTCATGCATGCCTCCCAGCAAGCGATGGGTGGGTCAGGGAGCTTGACTGATTCGGGGGCGAAGAAGAAGGAAGGCCCGAGCATCAGTTTCCAGCGCCTTGCAGTAACAGCGGAAATGCTGTCGTGGGGAGACGTCGGGCTGTGGCTCTGCACGCCTGGGGGCGGGCTGGGAGGTGCGGCGGTTAATGCGACAGGCACACCAGAGCAGAAGGAGCGCTTCCTCTCGCGTTTCCGAGGGGATGAGCCCACCTTCGATGCCATGGCCCTCACAGAGCCGCATGCCGGTTCAGCCATGCCGGCCGAGGTCCGGACGACTGCTGTCCGTGATGGTGACGAATGGGTATTGAACGGGGAGAAGATTTTCGTAACCGCCGGGCATAAGGCCCTTATCGACACGAAGGGGTTCGTCGTGATCTGGGCCACGATCGATCCGGCTGCTGGCCGCGCGGGTGTGCGGCCGTTTGTCGTCGAGGCGGGCACCCCGGGCTGCAGCGTAACCAAGCTGGAGCATAAACTCGGGATCCGGGCGAGCGATACCGCCTCAATCGTGCTTCAGGATTGCCGTATCCCCTTTGAGAACATACTCGGCAATCCCGAGGTCGCGAAGGAAAAGACTGAGAAGGGCTTTAAGGGAGCGATGGCGACGTTTGACGCTACCCGGCCTCTGGTCGCTGCTTCGGCCCTGGGCATCGCCCGGGCTACGCTAGAACTGTTGAAGGAGCTGTTATCTGAGCGGGGTGTTGAGATCCGCTACGGCCTGCCGCGCAGCCGGATGACCAATATGGAGCGCGAGATCGTGGATATGGAGGTCATGCTGCGCTCGACATGGCTGCTGACCCTGAAGGCAATGTGGTTGGCGGACGAGCACAAAAGCAACACGATCGAAGCCTCGATGTGCAAGGTCAAAGCCGGCGATGTCGTCGTCAAGATCACCCAGCGGGCAGTCGAGTTGATGGGCCCCCTCGGTTTCAGCCGGGAGTACTTGCTGGAGAAATGGTTCCGCGATGCCAAGATCAACGACCTATATGAAGGCACCGGGCAGATCAACCGCTTGATCGTCGCCCGCAGGATCCTTGATTACACCCGGCATGAGTTGAGCTGAGGTAGAGGAAATCAACCTGCAATCGTGCACGGTCCTACGTAGGCTATTTGCGCCTGACCGTGACAGGTAGAACAGGAGACACTCCTATGAACGATCGAATCCGGAACGCCGCTGTCATCGGTTCGGGAACGATGGGAGGCGGTATTGCAGCCCTGCTGGCGGGATTGGGCATCCCGACCGTCCTGCTCGACATTGCGCCGGCTGAATTGACCCCTGCCGAGCAAGAAGCAGGCCTTACTTTACAGGACATTGAGGTCAGAAATCGCATCGTTGAGGCCGGGTGGAAAGCAGTGACGCGCAGCCGCCCACCAGCACTCTTGAGCAAGCAGTCAGAGCAGCTGATCACGCTCGGAAATTTGGAAGATGACTTCGAACTATTGGCCGGGGCTGATCTCATCATCGAGGCCATCGTCGAGAACCTCAAGATCAAACGATCACTGTTTGCGCGGCTTGAGAAAGTGCGTGCGGATCACACCGTCATCGCCACCAACACCTCTGGCATACCCGTAGCCGCTCTGGCGGAGGGGATGAGCGAAGGATTTCAAGGCCACTTGCTGGGGATGCATTTCTTCAACCCACCACGCTGGCTGAAATTACTCGAGATCATCCCCCATGCCGGCACGCTGCCCGAAGTAACCGAGTCTATGATCCATTTCGGCGAGGAAGTGCTCGGGAAGGGGGTCGTCATCTGTAAGGACACCCCAAATTTCATCGCCAACCGGATGTTCTCAATCACCAATGCGTATGAGGTTGCCTACGGCTTCGATCACGGGTATTCGATCGAGGAAATCGATGCCATTACAGGTGACTTGATCGGACGTCCGAAGACGGCCATCTTCAGGCTGCGTGACTTGATCGGGAACGATGTTGCTGCGCACGTTGGATCCAACCTGTACGAGCTCATACCGGATGATGAAAGCCGGGATGTATTGCAGCATGAAGCCTCGGTTCGAGTTCTGGAGGGCATGCTCGAACGCAAATGGTTGGGCAACAAGACCAAAGTTGGGTTCTACAAGCGTGTGGATCAGGAGGATGGGAGTAAGGAATTCTGGGTGCTCAACCCGGCCACTATGGAGCACGAGCCTCCGAAGAACCCCCGCTTCGAGTTCTACAGTGAAGGGAAGAAGATCCAGGATCTCGGTGAGCGCTATCGCTGGATCGTTGAACAAACTGAGAGCGATGATGTCGACGAAGAAACCCGCAGATTGGCCGAGTATCTTTGGGAAACAACCGCCAACGCGCTTGGGTACGCCTCGCGCCGCGTGCCTGAAATTGCGGATCGCTTCGTGGACATCGACCTGGCGATGAAGTGGGGCTTCGCAAACGAGATCGGCCCATTCGAGATCTGGGATGCGCTCGGGGTAAAAGCCACGGTGAAGAAGATGGAAGCGCTGGGGATCGCGGTGGCCTCGTGGGTTAAAAAGATGCTCGAGGGTGGGCACAAGACCTTTTACCAGGTGAAGAAGGGCGAACAGGTCGGGTATTACGATCTCAAGTCCGGTGAATACCAACCCTTGAAGCAAGACCCGCGGATTCTGCCCATCGCCAGTCTGAAAGCACGTAAAGGGGCCGTGCAAAAGAGCAACGCCTCTGCAAGCCTGATCGACATGGGGGATAAGGTCGGCCTGGTTGAGTTCCACTCAAAGGCCAACGCTCTTGATCAGGATATTTTTGAGATGCTGGCCCAGGCGATGGACGCGGCTGAAGCAGATGTATTTGATGCGCTCGTCATCGGAAACGAAGGTAAGCACTTCTGTGCGGGAGCGAACGTGTTTTTGATCTGGATGGCCGGTCAGCAGGGCGAGTGGGGCCAGATTGAGGATCAGATCGCAGGAATGCAAGACGCACTGATGAGGATCCGCTACTTCCCCAAGCCCATCGTAGCTGCTCCACATGGGATGACGCTTGGTGGTGGCGCAGAGTTAAGCATGGCTTGTGCCCGACGGGTGGCTGCTGCGGAGACCTTTATCGGTCTGGTTGAGATGAGTGTGGGGGTCATCCCGGCAGGGTCGGGTACCAAGGAGATGATCCGCCGTGTGATCAACCCTGTTATGCGCATAGAGAATGCGGATCCGATATCGGTTATGCAGCAAGTCTTTGAGCAAATTGCGTTGGCCAAGGTGGCCACCGGAGCCTTCGAAGCCTTCGAAATGGGTTTCTTCAAACCTGGCGACAGGATTGTCATGAAGAAGGAGCATCTGCTGGCAGAAGCCAAGCGCGCCGCGCTCTCAATGGTCCAGGAGGGATACCGGCCACCAATGCAGGAGCGGGTCTACGCTGCCGGCCGTGACGTCCTGGCAGCGCTGCGAGCCGCGGTCTGGGGCTTGTGTGAAGCAGGCTGGGCCACCGAACATGATGCGGTCATCGCCAACAAGCTGGCATGGGTCCTATGTGGCGGGGATCTAACCGAACCTTCCTGGGTCCCAGAACAGTATCTGCTTGACTTGGAGCGCCAGGCGTTCCTTGAGCTATGCCACGAGCAGAAGACGATCGACCGGCTCCAGCATATGCTCGAAACCAACAAGCCGCTGCGAAATTAGGACTGTTTACACACTTGAGAATGAGGCACATGGGACTATGTCCTTCTTAAAGTGGACACTCGAGAGTATGAGAGCGTTTCATGCACCCGCAATCACTTTGGGGACTCCGCGGAAGGCGTCCTAAGGGCTAAGGAGAGAAAGCTATGGCGAGAGAGGCTGTACTGGTCGCAGGCGCCCGCACGGCGATAGGGCGGGCTAAGAAAGGAACGCTGGCGAGCTTCAGGCCGGAGGACATGGCCCGGGCAGCGGTTGAGGCTGCCTGGGAGCGGGCAGGCATCCCGGATAAATCGCTGGTAGATGACATCGTGATCGGCTGCGCTTTCCCGGAGGGAAGCCAGGGCTTGAACGTAGCCCGTCCGATCGCCATGCACGCCGGTTTTCCGGATTCGGTGCCGGCTATGACCGTGAACCGGTTCTGCTCGTCCGGTTTACAGACCATTGCGCAATCCTGTGAGCGGATCATCGCTGGTGGAGCGGACATCATCATCGCCGGCGGGGTTGAGAGCATGAGCATGGTGCCCATGACCGGGTTCCGCATCAGCCCGCATCCGGAGATGGTTGTAGAAATGCCCGAGGTCTATATCAGCATGGGGCAGACGGCTGAGAATGTTGTGCGTGAATACAACGTCAGGCGTGAAGATATGGACGAATTTGCCTACATGAGCCATCAGAAGGCATCGCGAGCACAGGAGACGGGGAAGTTTGCGGATGAAATCGTTCCCTTGGAAGTGACAACAATTACGCGGAATGGTGGGAAGACGGTCAGCTTCAAGCAGGATGAGTTAATCCGCAAGGATACGACGAAAGAGGCGCTGGCCCGGCTCAAACCCGCCTTCGCGCCGAATGGTCTGGTTACTGCCGGGAACTCGTCACCTTTATCCGATGGTGCAGCAGCGGTTGTGATCATGAGCCGAGAAAAGGCGGAGGAGCTCGGGATCATGCCCTGGATGCGATTTGTTGGATATGCGGTCGTCGGGGTAGATCCAGCGCTGATGGGGATCGGCCCGATCAAGGCCATACCCAAGGTGCTCGATCGCTACGGACTGACACTGGACGAGATTGAATTAATCGAGCTGAACGAGGCCTTCGCTTCGCAGAGTCTGGCAGTCATCCGAACGCTAGAATTGGATCCAACTGTCGTTAATGTTAACGGGGGTGCGATCGCGCTCGGCCACCCGCTGGGTGCAACCGGGGCTAAATTAACCGTGCAGATTATGCATGAAGCGCGCCGACGAAAGGCGGGAAAGGTCATGGTGACCATGTGCATCGGGGGAGGCATGGGCGCCGCAGGCGTTTTCGAAAACTTGCTACAATAGTCCAATCCATACGAAGGAGGCATGACCGATGCCATTGACCGTGAAGGAATTGATGGAGCGAATGCCGGGCGCGTTTCTGCCAGAAAAGGCCGAGGGCGTCGAGGGTGTGATCCAGTTCAGCCTGGGCGAAGAAGGTGGCGATTGGGTCTGCACTATTAAGGATAAAAAATGCACGGTGGAGGCAGGCCAGGCTGATAGTCCAAACCTCACGCTCTCAGCGGAAGCTTCGAATTACATCGATCTCGTTACAGGAAAATTGAACCCGATGACGGCCATCGCCACGAAGAGAATCGAGCTCAAAGGCGATTTAAACCTTGCGATGAAGTATATGAACCTGTTTGATCTCTCATAAATTCAACCCCCCCGAGCTTGCATTCCACGGATGAGAACCGGGGTTTCTTGGCAGATATTGCTTGCGCCTGGTATTGAAACCGGGCGCAAGTTCAATCCGTCTGGTGCCCTCAACCAGCAGCCTCGAAAAACATCCGGGTACGTATAAATTGGAACTGTGTTGGATCAACACCCAGGGCGAGTAACAGCTCCTCCGGTCGACCGGTTGCGCCCTCTCGACTGGTTAGCCTCATCCTCAGTCTTACACCCGGTTCGCGATCGTTTGTACAACATTCCAGCGCTTCCACTAAGGGGCGGAGATCATAGCGTTTGCCGCGCCGGATACGTTCTACCCGTATTTCGCCGAGAAAGGTCTCAATCGCAGCCCGGAGCTGGTCGGACTGGTCTGCGCTAGGTAGCTGAGCCTCATACTCCACGGCGATGACTCGGTTTTGTAGTGCGCCCTCCTGGTCAGCAACTGGGCTCACCTCGAGCACGATGATGCCTGGGGAGGAAGAAGCGCGCAATTTGTCGAGCAGGCTCTGGGGCTCTATCTCCTCTAAGAGCCAGACATCGATGAGTTCACAGATGCTGGTACAGCCCAGCGGGAGCGCTGGACTGAGCTGCATCCTGGGTCGTGGGTTAAATCCTTGCGTATAGGCAACAGGGAGGCGTGCCCGACGCAGAGTCCGTTCCCAGGTGCGCTGCAGGTCGAGATGGCCGGTAAAGCGCATCTCCGGGCCCTTCTCGAATGCGATCCGGATCCGCAAGGGAGGCTTCTCACTCATATCATCAGGCGTGGAGGAGCGGGATCACTTCGACTGGTTTACGGGCCGGTGAACGGACCTCGGGGCATTCCCATATTTCACCTGGGTGCTCCCGTCGCATGCCGGCGTACTTTGGTAAGATGCCGCACGCGAAGCACCGTTCCCGGCAGTCGATGCGTGTTCGTCCTTCAAGACTCCAGAGGAAGTCTTCGGTCAGGAATTGCTTCTTCACGCCAACGTCGATGTGATCCCAAGGGAGTGTCTCGTCGATCGGGCGTTCACGGTGGGTGTAGAAGTCGGGATCCAGTCCAGCCTGCTCGAAGGCCTGCAACCAGGCATCGTAGGCGAAGTGCTCCCGCCACGCGTCAAAACGCGCACCGGCAGCCCAGGCATGCTGAATAACATCGGCCAGACGACGGTCGCCGCGAGAGAGCCAGGCCTCGAGCATGGTCTCATGTGGATCGTTCCAATTCAATTTCAACCCCTGTCCCCGTACCTCCCGTTTGAGCAGCTCCTGCTTGGCGAGAATTTGCTCAATCGAGTCGCATGGCACCCATTGGAATGGTGTATGCGGTTTTGGGACGAAGGTACTCACTCCGGCATTGACCCGGGCTCGTTTCCCGATTATCTTACGACCCTCCGAGAGAACGGCTTTGCAGAGATCTGCGATGGCCTGGACATCCTCCAATGTTTCCGATGGATGCCCGATCATGAAGTAAAGCTTGATTGTTTGCCACCCTCGGCTGTAGATCTCGCGTGCGGTCTGAAGAAGCTGCTCGGTTGAGACGGGCTTGTTGATGATCTCTCGCATTCGTTCCGTGGCAGCTTCCGGTGCGAGCGTAAAGCCTGAGCGTGAGGACTGTCCCTGCAGGGCATCCATCAGGTCCACCGAGACCGATTCGATGCGCAAAGAGGGCAGCGACACCTTGATGTTCTGATGAGCGAACCTCGTGCTGACTGCCTGTACGAGCGGCACGATTTCATCGAAATCCGAGGAGGATAGTGACATAAGCCCGACCTCCTCAATGCCGGTGTGGTTGATTCCTTCCTCGATCGCATCCAGGATCTCTTCGATGGGACGTTCCCGAACAGGGCGGGTGATCATACCCGCCTGGCAGAATCGGCAGCCGCGGGTACAACCGCGCATGATTTCGATCGGGATGCGGTTGTGGGTGACGTCGACGTATGGGACGATGAAGCGCGTAAAGGGTTCCGGTAATCTTGGAAGGATGCGCTTCATGACCGGCAAGTGAGCCTCACTCGTCAGGGAGTTGATGTGTGAGATCGTCCCATCCTCAAGGTAGTCAACCCGGTACAAACTGGGAACATATACTCCCCAGATGCTGGCCAGCATTTTAAATAGGTTTTCACGCCCCGTGCCCGATGCCTTCCAATCACGGACGGCCTGTGCGATCTCAAGGATGACCTGCTCGCCTTCGCCGATAACAAAGGCGTCGATAAAGGCTGCCATCGGTTCCGGGTTATGGGCGGCGTGTCCCCCGGCGATGACCAGTGGATGTTCACTGCTTCGGTCTGCACTGCGCATTGGGATCCCGGCCAGATCGAGCAGGTTCAGTGTATTTGTGTAGAGCGTCTCGTAGGGGAGAGAGATGCCAAGGATATCGAAGGATGACACCGGACGCTTGCTCTCAAGCGTATAGAGCGGGATCCCTTCACGGCGCATAGCCTCTTCCATGTCCACCCAGGGAAGGTATACCCGTTCTGCCAGGTAATCTGGCTCCCGGTTGAGGATGTCGTACAGGATGGCCAGACCCAGGTTGGACATGCCCAGGTCGTAGATATCGGGGAAAGCGAGTGCGATGCGCACCTCAACGCTGGACCACACTTTAACGACCTGGTTAAGTTCACCACCGGTATAGCGTCCCGGTTTCTTCACCGTCGGCAGGATGGTTTCTAGCCTGCTGTCGAATTTAGCTGCCAGCATGTTTTTTATCCAGAAAGAACAGAATTTATTCGGACTAAAGCATTCGCATTATAGCATGTGAGATCGGTTGAGCCGTTTGAGGGGGTCGGGTTTGAGGCTAGAAGATCAAGATTCATTGACCCTATTCCGCCGCGATGGTAGAATTTCGACCGTTGCCCCCATCGTCTAGTGGCCCAGGACGCGGCCCTCTCAAGGCCGAAACCGGGGTTCGAACCCCCGTGGGGGCACACGCTCTTTCATCGAATCCATCGCCATGCTATAGTGTCGATGGGTTTTTTCCTTATAAGCGGTAATTCCGGTAACCCTGCTTTGAGTTGTGGATGACGGCGTTGGAATGCGAGGTGTCGCCATGATCAGCCTATCGGGTCGTTTGCGAAGGATCCTTGTTGCCTTCTTAACCTTGCTGCTCGTTTCGCTCGCGTGCAATCTTGGCGGCGCCCCAACAGCGAACCAGCCCGATCAAGGAGGGCAGGTCTCGCAAGGCGGAGGGGGGATCGCCGGCCGAGTCTGGCACGACCGCTGTTCGACACCCCCTGAGGGTGTGCCGCTCCCTGATTTACCTCCTGCGGGATGCGTACTCGATCCCGAGACGGAAAAACTGCAGGGGAATGGAAACCTCGATGGCGGCGAGGAGAACCTTTCGGGCATCGAGATTTCGCTCGGGAACGGGGAATGTCCTTCCTTTGGCGCTGGGACGACAATGACGGGTGAGGATGGGATCTTCCTCTTTGCCGGCCTCGGACCAGGGAAGTACTGCGTCATGATTGATCCAAACAGCGCGATGAATGCCAGTCGGTTGCTCCCCGGGAGATGGACCTATCCAGCGAGTGAGGATCCAACAGGCTCGATCGGCCAGGCCGTTGATCTGGCCGAGGCTGAACTGCGGTCGGATGTCTCCTTCGCCTGGGATTTTCAATTCTACCCGGAGTATGTCGTACCAACCGAACCCACCCCAACGGAGACGCCTACGGCAGAGCCGACAGCGACAGAGACACCCACGTCTTCTCCAACGCCATCCCCCACAACGACACTCCAACCTACACCCACGCTTGGAAGCGGCGACCCACGCGCTTCCCTAAACAATCCCACCTGGACGGATGATTTCGCTGACAGCAGCGACTGGAATCTGTACTCTGATGATCATGTCCGCTTTGAACTCGGGGATCATACGTTGATTATGACTGCCTTCAACCCAAATTTTTATAACGGCTGGATCATGTCGTGGAGGCAGGCTGATAATTTCTACCTGGAGACGACGGCTGACTTCGGGACCTGTTCCGGGCGCGACGCTTTCGGGTTGATGTTCAGAGCGCCAACGGCGAGCAAGGGTTACTTGTTTGGCGTCAGCTGCATTGGAGAGTACGTTCTGCGTGTTTGGGACGGTGAGCACATGACCAACCTAACGACCTGGACAGCACAAAGCGTGATCCCCAGCGGGTCCAACGCGACTCACAGGATCGGTGTCTGGGCAACGGGAGATGAAATCAGCCTGTATGCCGAGGGTGTATTCCTGCGCCAGCTCACCGACTCGACGTTTGACGAGGGCTTATTCGGCTTATTCATCAGCTCGGGGAGTACGCCTAATTTTATGGCGAACGTGCATGAAATCGCGTACTGGGACCTCCCATGAGTGGAATTTGAGGGGAAGATCTGAGGAGGAACCGACATGACAACCCGGCTGGGGATTCTCACAGGTGGTGGCGACGCGCCGGGCTTAAACGCCGTGATCAGGGCTGCGGTTAAGACGGCGTATGGCTACGGCAGCTGCCAGGTCATCGGGATCGAACATGGCTTCGATGGACTCCTGGAAGGGGGAAAGACGCTTGAACTGACTCCCGATGATGTGCAGGGGATCTTACCGCGCGGCGGGACAATTCTAGGCGCTGCCAACCGCGGGAACCCGTTTGCGCGCAAAGTCCTGCGCGATGGGCAGGAAATCATCCTGGACGTCTCCGATCATGTTGTCGATCGGATCGGGGAGCTTGCGCTTGATGCCTTGATTGTCGTTGGAGGCGACGGCACGCTCAGGATCAGTTACGAGCTCATGCAGAAGGGGTGCTCGGTCGTCGGGGTGCCCAAGACGATCGATAATGACATTGGTGGCACCGATATGAGTTTTGGCTTTGACACTGCCGTTGCAACCGCTACGGATGCCATCGATAAATTACACACAACCGCCGAATCGCATCACCGGGTTATGGTCCTCGAACTGATGGGGCGTGATGCTGGTTTCATCGCCTTACACGCTGGGGTGGCGGGTGGGGCGGATGTCATTCTGATCCCCGAGATCCCCTTTTCGTTTGACGGAATTAAGGATACTGTCTACAGGCGGGATGCCAGCGGCCGGCATTTCAGCATCGTGGCAGTGGCTGAGGGTGCTTTTCCAAGAGGTGGTGAGCAGTCATACCTGCAAAAGGGGGATGGAGTAGAAGTTGGCCGCCTGGGCGGCGTAGGTGACCTAGTCAGCCGGTATGTGACGGAGAGTTGTGGGGTTGAGTCACGTGTGACAGTGCTGGGTCACCTCCAGCGTGGGGGTCAACCCACTGCCTTCGACCGCTGGCTCGCGACTCGTTATGGCGCGGCTTCTGTGCGGCTCGCGCTCGATAGGAAATATGGGCGGATGGTATCACTGCGCGGGATGGAGATCAGCGAGGTCTCACTGGAGGAAGCTCTACGGGAGCCCAAACGTGTCGATTTGCAGGGTGATGCCGTTCTCACCGCTCGAAACCTTGGGATTTGCCTGGGCGATGGATGAAACCTGAGTCGAATGGTTCTGCGAGCCTGTCACCCCGGCGACAGTTTAGTTCCCGGGATATTGGCACGCGGGAACGCGATTTTCTGATTGGAGCGATGCTCGCGCTTGCGCTGTTTTTTATCGAGGCAGGCATCGCTGAAATTTTAATTGGTTCCGATGAGACCTGCCGCCTAGCTTTGAGCCGCCAACGATTGCCCTCTGATCCCTTCACCGCCTGCCAACCAGAATGGGTGTGGTTCATGTTGCGTGCGGCCGCCCGGGGATGGGCCTGGTTGTTCAACAGCAATGTACCCACATTATTAGCCTGGGTTTCAATGGGTGGGTATTATGCACTCGCCGGAGGCATCAGCGCACAGCTCGATCGCCGCAACAGTATCCTGCTCCTGCTGCTAATCCAGATTGGCACCATCGCTATCATTGCCGGGCTTGGCTATCTCCGCCAATTCATCGCTTAGAGCCTTTGCAATTCCTCCAGCAACCTGTCTATAAACCTTTGTATAAACCTTCTTAGGTTTTTTTACGGGCTGCGCTCTGGGTCTCGTGGAGCAAAGGCAGAGAGCCGCCTAATCAGGCGGCTCTCTGGTGCGCTGCGGCGTCCCTATCCATTCAGGAGGAGGGACGCCGCAGCACGTTGGTCATAAGAATGATCCATGGGCATCACCTCCTCCTTAGTTGAGATAGCTCAGGAAGAGATTACATGTACATGCTGGCAGTATCGCACAGCAGGAAATGAATGTCAATCACAAGATTAACATAGCGTCGCCGAAGGAATAGAAACGGTAACCTTGGTCGATGGCCAGTTGATACAGGCTGAGAATCTGCTCGCGCCCGGCAAATGCGGATACCAGCATGAGCAGTGTCGAACGGGGTAAGTGGAAGTTGGTGATCAACCCTTCGACAGCCTGGAATGTGAACCCGGGGAGTATGAAAAGCTTCGTTGGTCCAAGGTAGGCATCTAGCTGGGGACCTTCATTCACGCGGACAGCAGTCTCGAGCGTGCGAACAGAGGTCGTTCCCACGGCAAGGATCCGGCCTCCCTGCATACGGGTGTGATTAATGATGGCCGCCGTGTCTGCAGAGAGGGAGCACCATTCGCTGTGCAACGCGTGATCTCGTGGATCTGCTTCCTGCACGGGGGCGAAGGTGTCCAATCCAACGTGCAGTGTTAGATAAGCAATCCCAATGTCCTTTTCCTGTAGCTGCTCGAGGAGTTCTCGGGTGAAATGCAGGCCTGCGGTTGGTGCCGCAGCAGATCCGGGTGTGCGGGCGAAAACGGTCTGGTATTCATCCGGGCTGCGGAGTGCTTCGTGGATATATGGGGGAAGCGGCATCTCACCCAACCGAGAGAGGCGTTCCACGATGGGTGCGTCAAATTCAACAACCCGGCGTGGCCCACCGAGGTCCTCGCGTACGATGGCCTGGCTCTGATCCTGGAGTTCTACGGATCGGCCAGGATGCATCCCTTTGCCACCAACCATGACCTCCCACTGTTGGGACGATAGGGGCTTAAGGAGCAGGAGCTCGGCATGCCCTCCTCCCGGGAGCTTTCGAACCGGGAGCCGTGCTGGGAGCACGCGGGTTTCGTTCAGGACAAGCAGATCGCCCGCATTTAGGAATGAGGGGAGATCGTGGAATGTGGCATGATCTACCCGATCCGTATCGCGATGAAGGATTAGGAGCCGGGATGAATCGCGCGGTGTCGCTGGATGTTGTGCGATCGAAGAAGGAGGAAGCGCGTAGTTGAAGTCGTCCGTTCGCACGGCTGGTTACTTAAGCGCTCGGATAATGAGGTTCAGGACGAGCGTGAGCACAATGCTGATCAGGATCGAGCTTGCCAGAGGAATGAAACAAGAAAACCCGGCGCGCTCGAAGTGGAAATCACCGGGCAGGCGGCCAAGTGGGATCCCGCTTCCAGCTAGCAACCACAGGATCGCGCCAAGGACGACGAGCAGTAGTCCGGCCAGGAACACCCAACGTGCGATAGCCTGTAAATCAGCCATGATCTGGCCCATCCATGCTACAGATCGGGGAGCCGTGCCTGCGGCGTCGCAGGTGGCGCAAGGTCAAGGTGCTCGTAGGCGAGAGGCGTAGCGACTCTGCCATGGGGTGTGCGGTCAATAAAACCGAGCTGGAGCAGGTAAGGTTCGATGACATCCATTATCGTGTCAGGTTCCTCGCTGATGGAGGCCGAGATCGTCTGCAGCCCTACAGGCCCGCCCTGGAACTTCTCAATGATCGTTTTCAATACCCGCCGATCCGAATCATCAAGCCCCAATTCGTCGATATCGAGCAGATCGAGAGCTTCGCGCGCAACCTTGCGCGTGATGGCGCCATCCGCCCTGACCTCGGCAAAATCGCGCACTCGCCGCAGGAGTCGTAGGGCGACGCGGGGAGTGCCTCTCGCCCGACAAGCGATCTCAAGCGTGCCTTCAACGTCGATTTCAACCACCAGGACTCCGGCGGCCCGTTCGATAATAGCCGCCATGGAATCCTGATCATAGAAATCCAGGCGATGCACGGCGCCAAAGCGTGCTCTTAATGGCGCTGTGAGCAGTGCCAGTCGGGTTGTGGCCCCAACGACGGTGAAGTGTGGCAAGCTCAGCCTGAGCGAACGGGCGCTGGGGCCTTTCCCGATCGTCAGGTCCAATGCAAAGTCTTCCATGGCCGGGTAGAGGATCTCCTCGACCGCCCGCCCGAGACGGTGGATTTCATCGATAAAGAGGATGTCTCCGGCTTGCATATTGGTCAGTATTGCGGCCAGATCCCCTGCGCGTTCGATCGCCGGGCCTGATGTCACCTTGAGCCCGACGGCCATCTCCGTGCTGAGGATGTGAGCCAGGGTGGTTTTGCCCAGCCCTGGAGGCCCATAAAAAAGGACATGATCGAGCGCTTCGCCGCGCGCCTTAGCAGCCTGGAGCAGGATCTCGAGGTTTTCCTTCACGCGATCCTGACCGAGCATTTCGTGCAAATAGCGCGGCCGCAAGGAAGGTTCGGAATAATCCTCTTGGTGAGGCGCTGGAGAAACCACTCGTTCTTCTTGGCTCACGTAGACGATTATACAGGAACGAGGTCCGGCGAGAAAAGGTGTAGCACTCATCAAGCCTGAAGGGGTGTGGTGTCGAGCTCCAGCGAGTACCGGCCGTTAAATAGCGGAGGAATGCGGATATCCAGTTTTTGATACAGTTCAGAGGGGATACCGATGTCGGCCAAGTAGAGTTCGCCATGCAACCCAACCAATCCGTATTTAGGAAGGGCTAGGGTCAGTGTCCTATCTGCGTGGATGTACACACCGTGATGCTCTCCAGTGGTTGCATCCAGGCCGGAGGGAAGATCGAGAGCAAGGACTTTCTTGCCGGAGGCGTTCGACAAGTTGATAAGTTCTGCAATGCCCCCACGCGGCGCACCAGAAAGGCTGTAGCCGAGCAGCGCATCGATGATGATATTCGCTCCGTGAATAATGCGGGGTGCAGACGTGACCGGGGTTGGGGCGAGTCCTGCTTCAGCTAAGGTCCTCAACTGGCTGACTGCGGCAGGGCGCATTTCCGCCTCGGGTCTGGCGAGAACGTATTCGACCTGTACCCCATGGTTATGGAGATGGCGAGTGCAACTGAGCCCACCGCCCCCGTTTCCTCCAGGACCAACCAGGATTGCAGCACTGCAGGGGTGAGACGCGGCCAGCTCAAGTGCATGCACTGCAAGGCTACGCCCAGCATTCTCCATCATTTGCAGGACGCTCAACTGAAAGACATCTTCCGCTAGCCGGTCGACCTCGCGCATCTCGTCCGCGGTTACGGCAGGGATCGTTTGCAATCCGTCTGTGGTCTTGAACAAGGGTCGATTGTGTTCAGACATGGATAACGTATACCTCAGGTTGTAGGGTAGATTGATTGTAGGGTGAGGGTGAAAGGGGGTCAATGGACATCAGGCAA
The DNA here is from genome assembly GCA_034430615.1 of Anaerolineales bacterium. Lineage (GTDB taxonomy): Bacteria > Chloroflexota > Anaerolineae > Anaerolineales > E44-bin32 > E44-bin32. The sequence goes on from DAOUEJ010000118.1 coordinate 21,197, forward strand.
AATAAACAGAGATATGGGTGCACCATAGAATTGGAATATATCAGTACTGTTGACGCAACCACAGACCTTATCTATACTTTCGCATAAGCGGTGGATCGACGCAGGAGGCTCGAACCGAGCTCACCTTGATCGACCAGGAACTTGCCCGTCATTCAACAAATTTCGCGCTGGACTCTTGTCAGGTCATTCTCGGGGCAGGCGAACACCTGGGAGGAAGATCTTGGCGATCGGTATAGGACTGCGTCAAGTGCAGCAAGCGGTCGAGAGGAAAGCCAGCTCGATCCAGAAGTCATTCATTGAAATGAGTGATCAACTGGATGACCTCGGCCAGCAGATGCTGGAGGCGGAAGAGGAGCAGCGGATCCAGCTGCGGGAAGAACAGAAGGCGCTGCGCGTTAAGCAGCTTGCCATCGCCGAAGAAATCAACCTCTGGCGCACGCGCGCCCGTGCCGTCATGCAGCAACCAGGCGTTAACAGCCTGCGCAGCCTTTTAAATGAGCTCCTTGAATTGAACGAACCCCTGATTACCCCGATTGTTGAGCAAGCTTTGCACCTTCTCGATCTTCCTCCAGACCAGCGACCACTTCCTGATCAAGAAACCAAGTATGAGGAGAAGACACCAGCTACCCGGCTGATTGAGCGGGCAAGGACCGATTTCGACCTGCGCGGCAGCGATCCAGGCAACCGTATGCGCGAAGCAGTCACTTTCGCCAATCGTCAGGGCATGGCTCAGGATGACTCTGCACTGGCGGAGATCACGGAAGCCATAGATGACGATGATCCGCTGGTGTGTGAGCTGGCGGTCATGACCGTCATCCAGATCCATCGCTTCCGTGCCATGCGGCTAGCTGAGCTCGACCTATCACACGAATCTGTCCAGAAACTTGCCCGCCTTAATCACACGCTCGCCATCCCGGCATTAATCGAGATTGTTTCACAGCCTCGAATTGGCTACCTGGTTGAGGGAAGCCAGACAATCCAATCCGATAACAACCGCTCGCGCATGGTTGCCCTGCTCCGGCTGGTCGAATGGCATACCGCGGAGGCGCAGGCTGCCATTCGCAAATTGCGTTTTGACCGCGACGAGCATATCGTCAAAGCCGCAGAAAGATCTCTTGAATTATTCCCGGGTCATTGGAGCGGTCCACTGAAGCGAGGGAAGGAAACATAATCCACTTATTCTTGACATAAAGACTCTCCTGGTGGTATTGGAAGCAAGATCTCCCAATAGCCTTGACACATCGGAGAACTTCTATATAATTCCACAAGTATCTTGAATACGAACGGTCGGTGCGTAGGAGCGCTTGAGGTGGAGAACGTCTCACGCGCTAGTTTTGCGTGTCTTCCGAGTAGCACAAGTGTTCGAGTTAATAGGGACCAACAATCAGTGGCCATCGCGCAACGCGACGGAGGTATCGGGTGGATTCTAAAGGATTTCGTGCACTGCGTATCAGCCTTGCTTCTCCAGAGACCATACGGAATTGGTCCCACGGGGAAGTGCTCAAGCCGGAAACGATAAACTATCGCCGGCTACGCCCTGAAAAAGACGGGCTTTTCTGTGAAGCCATCTTCGGGCCAACGAAGGACTGGCAGTGCTACTGCGGAAAGTATAAGAACATCCGCTTCAAGGGCATCACCTGTGAGAAGTGTGGAGTCGAGGTTACCAGGTCTGCCGTTCGCCGGGAGCGCATGGGTCACATCGCGCTTGCGGCACCTGTCGCGCATGTTTGGTACACGCGGCGTGTTCCGTCACATCTAGGTTTACTTCTCGATATTTCGCGCCGCAACCTGGATCGCGTGCTCTATTTCGCACAATATGTCGTCACCTACATCGATGATGACTCGCGCAAAAAGGCGTTAAAGCGCATCGAAGAAGAAATTGCAGCCCTGAACAAGGATGCTGCGCAGACGCTAAAAGATCGCGAAGTGGGTATTAAGGCAAGTCGCAAGGAAGCTCTTGAGGCGCTCGACGCTCAAAAGAAGGCCATCCAGGCAAAACACGATGAAAACGTGGCAGAACAGATCGATCCTGTCATGCGGGAAGGTCAGCGCCTGGAGAAGAGCCTGAGCGAAAAGCAGGATAAAACCATAAGGGCCGCGATAAAGTTCGAAGCCCTCGACACCCTGATTGCCGAGAAGGGCGAGACGATTGGCAAGCAGCACTTGACCATGGTGCAGAAGGCCGTCAAGAGCCATCTCGACGAAGTCGAGTCGAGTTTAAAGAAAGTACGCGATCAGGAACTCGAGGCTCTCAAGCTTGAGGTTGAGCAGGTTAAAGCTGAGGCTGATCTTGCCCTGGCGCAGCTCGAGGACAATGTATTTGAGGCAAACTCTGAGCAGCGTGAACAACTCGAAGCGGATAGCGAAGAACTATTGTCGATTTCCCCGATGATGTTCCTGGGTGAGACAAGCTACCGTGACCTGAAATCGAAGTGGGGCCAGGTCTTTCGGGCTGACATGGGCGCTGAGGCCTTCTTTGAGATTCTACAGCAAATCAACCTGGATGAACTTGCCGTTGAACTATGGCAAGAGGTCCGGACCACCAAGAGCAAGCAACGCAAAAAGAAGGCCACCAAACGGTTGAAGGTCGTCGAGGCATTCCGCCGGTCAGATAATTTGCCAGAGTGGATGGTGCTGACTGTCCTACCGGTGATCCCACCCGATTTGCGGCCGATGGTCCAGTTGGACGGAGGCCGCTTTGCCACATCAGATTTAAACGATCTGTACCGCCGGGTGATCAATCGCAACAACCGCTTGAAACGCCTGGTCGAACTTGGCGCTCCAGATGTAATCGTCCGCAACGAGAAGCGCATGCTTCAGGAAGCGGTTGATTCATTGATCGATAACTCCCAGCGCGGGAAGGCATTGTCCCGGCGCGGCCGGCGCGAGTTGAAATCTCTGAGCGATATGCTCAAAGGTAAGAAGGGCCGATTCCGCCGTAACCTGCTGGGCAAGCGTGTGGACTACTCGGGGCGTTCCGTGATTGTCATCGGACCGCACCTCAAGCTTTTCCAGTGTGGCCTGCCAAAGACGATGGCGCTAGAACTCTACCGTCCCTTCGTCATTTCCAAACTTGTTGCATACAACTATGCCGCCAACGTGAAGGGCGCCAAACGGATTATCGAACGCGAGCGGCCGGAAGTATGGGAAGTTCTGGAAGAAGTAATCAAGGATCGACCGGTGCTGCTCAACCGCGCACCGACGCTGCATCGGCTCGGCATCCAGGCCTTCGAACCCGTCCTTGTTGAGGGCAAAGCAATCCAGCTCCACCCGCTGGTCTGCGCAGCATTCAACGCCGACTTTGACGGCGACCAGATGTCGGTACACCTGCCGCTCTCCCAGCGTGCGGTTACTGAGGCACGCGAGTTGATGCTCTCCAGTGTAAATCTGCTCAAGCCGGCTGATGGCGAACCTGTCGTTGGCCCAACTAAAGATATGGTTCTTGGCGTTTACTACCTGACCATGACCGATGACGGTCGCGAGCATGTTGGTGCTGGAAAAGCTTTTACCGATATGGACGAAGTTGAGATGGCCTACGCACTCGGCAAGGTAAGCATCCATGCCCCGATTAAGATCCTAGGGACCACCTGGTATGGTGATGACGGGAAGCGATTGAAGGAGCCGGTGGAGAAGGTGATCGAAACCACCGTGGGCCGGGTGCTTTTCAACCGGGTTATGCCGGCTGAGATGCGTTTTGTTAACCGGGTGCTAGACAAGGGCGCCATCCAGGAATTGATAGGTGAGATCTACCTGCTCCTACGCGAGGATGGAACTCCGGCTGTCGTCGATGCGATCAAGGACATCGGCTTTGCGTACGCGACGCGCTCAGGAACGACGATCGCTGTATCAGATATCACGGTCCCATCCAACAAGGAAGCGATCATCAACCAGACCCTGGAAGAGACCGAAGCCGTGCGCCAGGACTACCGCCGCGGCCTGTTAACAGAGCAGGAACAAACCGAACGCATCATTGAGTTGTGGCAGCGAACGACAGCGGAGGTGGCTGACGCGGTTAGGGCGGTCATGGACCCGGCCGGTAACTTGAGCACAATGGCACTTTCGGGTGCAACCAAGGGTGGCTTCCAGCCCATCTCGCAGCTGGCCGGGATGCGTGGTCTTATGGCCGATCCTGCCGGGCGCATCATCGCCCACCCGATCCGTTCATCATTTCGTGATGGTTTAACGACGCTAGAGTATTTCATCTCCACCCATGGTGCGCGCAAGGGTCTTACCGATACTGCCCTGCGAACGGCTGATGCCGGCTACCTTACACGCCGGTTGGTTGATGTTGCTCAGGATGTGATCATCAACGCTGAAGACTGCATGACACAACGCGGGATCTGGATCAGGCGCAGTGATGATGTTGCCGGGCAGGATTATGCCTCACGTTTGTTCGGTCGTATAATCGCTCGCCGGATTGTTGATCCCGAGACAGGCGAAGTGGTCTTAAAGGGTGGGCAGCAGGTCACCCTGGAACGAGCCAAGAAGATCCAGGATTCTGGTGTCCAGGATGTGTTTGTCCGCTCCCCTCTGACCTGCGAATTGCAATTTGGCATGTGCCGGCAATGCTACGGGATGGATCTTGGCCGAGGCAAGATGGTCGAACTTGGCGCCGCTGTGGGCATCGTGGCTGCACAGTCGATCGGTGAGCCAGGGACCCAGCTAACGTTACGGACATTCCACACCGGTGGTGTCGCTGCCGGCGGGGACATCACGACGGGTTTGCCCCGCGTTGAAGAACTCTTCGAGGCCCGCAAGAAGCCCAAGGGCGAGGCGGTCATTTCGGAGATCGCGGGAACCGTGCGTGTGATCAGCCCGGAAGTCCCGGATGGGCAGCGCGTCGTACGCGTCTATCACAGTGAGCTCCTCAAGGATGAATACAACATTCCCGGGAACTGGGCTTTGAAAGCCGAGGACGGTACGGAGATGGAAACCGGGGCTCTCATCGCCAGCCGTGGGGACTCTGAGATCACTGCCAGCCATGGTGGCCGGGTACGCCTGGAGGATCGCAAGGTTATCGTTTCCTATGATCAGGTTGATGAAGCCGAATATGAAATTGCTGCAAGCGCCCGACTCCTGGTCAAGGAGGGCGATAAAATCGAAGCTGGAATGCAGCTGACCGAAGGCTCGCTCAATCCGCACCGTATTCTTCGCATCCTTGGCCGCGAGGCTGCGGAGCTATACCTGCTTTCCGAGGTCCAGAAGGTGTACCGCTCGCAGGGCCAGAACATCAATGACAAGCATTTTGAGGTCATCATCCGCAAGATGCTTTCCAAAGTCCAGATCACGCAGCCTGGTGAAACCGGACGCCTTCCAGGTGATCTTGTAGATCGGCGTTATCTGCAGCGGTTGAACGAGGGCATGCTGGCGGAAGGCAAAGCGCCTGCCAAGGCAATGCAGATCCTGCTCGGAGTAACTAAGGCATCACTGGAGACCGAGTCATTCCTCTCGGCCTCCTCTTTCCAGCATACGATCAAGGTCCTCGCCAGGGCAGCGATCGAAGGGAAGGTCGACTACCTGCGTGGTCTGAAAGAGAATGTGATCATCGGAAAGCTTATTCCGGCCGGTACAGGTTTTCCGGGTACCGAAGTGGCTCTTCACGATGAACGCATCGATGGTTTCCGTAAGGTAGAAGCAAACGATACTGAGGAAAAGGAACTCACCCCGGCAGCGACCGAATCGGTCGCTGCGGATTGATCCAAATTACATATAGGCTGTGAAACCGTTGACAGCCTTAAGGGCGACCGTTATAATTCCCGATCTGCCCCAGCGTACTAAGGTTGGGGCGGGCGCATGAATCGCCAACTTTCCCTCCCGCCGGCGAACTGCTCGTGATCCGCAGGCCCGGAGGCAAAGCGAAGCTGGAGTCAAATGATGAAATACGCTATCGTACGTTCGGGCGGGAAGCAGTACATCGCCCGCGAAGGCGAGACGATCGAGGTCGATCGTCTGCCACTTGAGATCGGGAAACCGGTCAGCTTTGATGAGGTTCTGCTCATCGCCGATGGGAAGAAAGTGCAGGTTGGAGGTCCGCTGATCAAAGGAGCCTCTGTAAAAGGGCAGGTCCTGGACCAGATCAAGTCGAAGAAGATCATCGTATTCAAGTACATCCCTAAGGAACGCTATCGCCGTAAGAAGGGTCACCGTCAGCATTACACACGGGTTCTCGTCGATGAGATCGCGGTGAGTGGTGCGAGGCAGGCTGCGGCTGAGGCGCCCGTCTCGAAGGGTGCGGGGGCTGAAAAAGTGCAAGCTGAAAGCCCGGCAGCTAAACCAGCGGCGAAGAAGACCAGCAGCCAAAAACCGGCGGCCAAGACGGCTGCCAGCAAACCAAAGATAGAGGCCAAACCGAAGGCGGAGGCAAAGCCTAAGGCAAGCAGAAAACCAGCTTCGACCACCAAGGCCAAGACTGCCGCTAAAAGCAAGCCTGAATCAAAAAGTGATGGTTCGGAGGCATCTGCAGCCAAGAAATCCACCACGGTTTCGAAGAAACCTTCTGAGAAGAAGGATAAGTAAGGATAAGAGAGGCAGCCATGGCGCATAAAAAAGGCGGCGGCTCGAGCCGCAACGGTCGAGATAGCCAATCCCAGCGGTTGGGTGTGAAGAAATTTGGTGGTGAGATTGTGCGGTCCGGAAATATCCTTGTTCGGCAGCGCGGCACGCGTATCCACCCCGGTCTAAATGTTAAAAAAGGCCGCGATGACACACTCTTCGCGGTCGCGGATGGCGTGGTCAAGTACGATTTCGTTCGTAAAGGTCGAAAACGGGTCAACGTAATTCCGGCTAACTAACCGATCACTGCGGCTGCTGCCTGGCTCACGAGCCGGGCTGTTCAAGGGCTGTCAACCCAGGTGATCTGGAGAGGGTTTGAAAGCATGAAGGAAGGCATCCATCCAACATATTATCCCGACGCAAAGGTGATTTGCGCGTGTGGGAATACATGGACAACGGGTTCTACACAAGAGCTTATTCAGACTGATGTGTGCTCCCAGTGTCATCCATTTTATACAGGTGAGCAGCGGATTGTCGATACAGAAGGTCAGGTCGATCGCTTCTACAAGAAGCTTGAAGCCCGCCAGCAGTACATCGAGGGCGAGAAAGAGCGCGAAGCGTCAAAGACTTCGCCCGATCTTCCAATCGCTGAACTGGAGCTTAACCCACGTGCCGAGTCTTCGCTGGTGAATGCGGGCATCGAGGTAGTCGGTCAGGCGCTCGAACGCATGGCCGGTGGGGATCAGGCCATGCTCGACATCGAAGGCTTTGGCCGGAAGAGTCTTGCTGATTTAAAACGGGCGTTGAAACGCAGAGGGTTTGAACTCCCCGAAGCTGCACTCGAACCGCAAGTGTAAGGGATTTGCCTGAACGTAAGGCTCGTGTAAACTTTGGGCAGGTGCTTACGCACCTGCCTGTTTTTTTATTTTACACGAGGAGGAACAATACCCCATGCGGCACTCGAGTGGAATTGTGGAAGTCATCACCGGTTCGATGTTCAGCGGGAAGACAGATGAGCTGATCCGCAGGCTGCGCAGGGCGAAGATCGCCCGCCAGAATGTACAGGTTTTTAAACCGAGCATTGACGACCGCTATGGGATAGAAAAATTGGCTTCGCATGCAGGCTCAGAATTCGAGGCGACCCCGATCGAGACGCCGCGCAAGATGTATGAACTCCTCGCAGCGGATACGACCGTCGTCGCAGTGGATGAAGCGCAGTTTTTCGACGATGCGATCTGCGATGTAGTACAGGCGCTTGCTCAGCGCGGCTTGCGTGTGCTCGTTGCCGGACTTGACACAGACTTCCGGGCTGAACCCTTTGGTCCGATCCCACGCCTCATGGCGCAAGCGGAGATCGTTGATAAGCTGCACGCTATCTGCATGGTTTGCGGCGGCTCTGCTTCACGCACACAGCGCTTAATTGATGGCAAGCCAGCCCGCTATGATGATCCGGTTGTGGTCATCGGTGCAAATGAGCTCTATGAGGCACGCTGCCGCGAGCATCACGAGGTACCCAGGGATTAGCATGCAGCACTATCATGATTTTCTCCAGGAAATCCTGATCGAGGAGGATATCCTCCAGGCCCGCATAAGGGAACTCGGCGCCGAAATCAGTCGCGATTACGAAGGCAAACCTCTCATGCTAGTCTGCATCCTGCGCGGGGGTGTGATGTTCTTGACCGACCTCATGCGGACACTGACGATCCCCCACACCATTGATTTTATGGCGGTTTCATCCTATGGAGCAGGCGCAAGGCAATCGAGTGGACAGGTACGTATTACGCTCGATCTGCAGACATCGATTGAAGACAAGGACGTGCTCCTGGTTGAGGACATAATCGACAGCGGGTATACAATATCGTCGGTGATCGACCTTTTAAGAACACGTCAGCCTGCCTCAGTACGCGTCTGTACATTGCTCGATAAGGCGATCCGCCGGGAGACCGAGGTCCCTATCGACTACCGGGGATTCGAAATTCCGAATAAGTTTGTCTTCGGGTATGGCCTCGATCTGGATGAGTACTACCGCAACCTGCCCTTCGTCGGTATCGTTCGACCAGACCGTTACATTCCTCCCGACTGATCATCACCTTTCTCAATGTCGATTCTCGATACTCTTCCGGCGGCGTTCACGTACTGGGTGGATCAGGTTGATCCATCCGTCCAGATCTGGATCGTGGGGGGGGCGGTCCGTGATTATTTTCTTGGCAGATCGACCGGAGATCTGGATTTCACTGTCTCGCCTCATGCCCTGCCAGTGGCTCGCGAGGTGGCCACGCTCCTGCAAGGAGATCTATATACGCTCGATCATGAACGCGGGACAGTAAGGGTCTTGCTTAATCCCAAGGGTGCGGATCGCCGGCTGCTCGATTTTTCTGAATTGCGGGCTGCTTCGATTGAGGATGATCTCAAGTCGCGGGATTTTAGCCTGAACTCTCTGGCAGTCGATTTAAAAGACCCGGACAAGCTGATTGATCCCTGCCTGGGATTTCAGGATTTGAAGGACCATGTCCTGCGAGTGAGTCATCCACAATCGATCCCAGCTGACCCGCTGCGCGCTTTGCGAGGAGTCCGTCTGGCGTGTGAGCTCGGATTGCGTATCGAGGATGCAACTCGCAAACAGATAAAGTTTGGTGCAGGTATGCTCTCGACTGTATCGCGTGAGCGCATCCGTGACGAGGTCTTCCATATTCTTAGGCTGCCGGATCCAGCCCAGGCCGTACACCTGCTCGCCAGGTTTGGGCTTGTGCAGGCACTGCTTGGGTGTGAGATCAGCCAGCTTGAGGGGCGTGATACGATCCCGGCATACCTGGCCGAACTGCGGGCGTCGGCACGAATTCTTGATGTTCTGGGTTATGAGTTTAGCCCTGAAGGGGCAGCGGACGCTTCGCTCGGTTTGCTTACCTGGCAACTTGGGCGTTTCCGGGAACCGCTCCGCACCTATCTCGAGGAAGAGCTCACAATATTCCGCCAGCGGCGTGCACTTATGCTCCTCGGGGTATGTACCATCGGGGAGATCACTATGGCGGGGGTTGAACTCGATCCGGTAAATGTGGCAACATTCCTTGGAGGATCACTTCGTTTAAGCCAGAGGGAAGTGCGCTGGCTGGAGATGTTCCTGGCAGGTATGGATGCAATCCAGGCTCTCCGAGTGGAACCGGTTGAGATCTATCGCTACTTTAGGAGTTATGAAGATTCGGGGGTGGCTTCGGGTCTTGCCCACCTGGCACGCGTGTTTGCCAGCTACCTTTCACCACCGCCAGCTGAAGTTTGGGCACGCGAGATTGAAAGAATCCGAGTGCTCATGGGTGCTTATTTCGAACACAGGTCAATTGTCGAGCCGGCTTCGCTGCTAACGGGGGACGATCTGATTGCGGAATGTGGTTTGGCGCAGGGACCACAGCTAGGAGACCTGCTCGAATTGGTGCGCGAAGCCCAGGTCCGAGGAGAGATCGAAAACAGAGAGCAGGCGTTAGATTGGGTTGTCCGGCGGTTGGAGCTGTGAGGATCCAGCATCTCGAGGATTAATCTGACTGTGATAAGTACCTGTCAGGGATAGATCTCTGACAGGTAAGGTTCGTAGAAGCAGCGGCAACCATGAGGGTGCGAGCAGCTCGAAATTGGGAGATCCGGGACAGAATCCTTCGCATAGTCACCCTGCGCTTCACGACATGCTGAGCAGGCGTCAGCGGCTACGATTAGCCGCAGCCGGACAACGCGCGGATTGGCCAGCATCTCAGTTCGGGCAACTGAAGTGGTCGAGTACATCGAGAGCGTCGCTCCGCAACTTACGCACTCACGAGCAGTGTCGGGTGATTCGGCGTGGCAGAGGGTACATGTTTGCACTGGGGATTCCTCTCAACTGTGATGAAATTCACACAGGATTGTAACCCCTCAGGAATTCCTGTCAACTGTTGCTGCCTCCGTCTTGATCGAGCAGCGATAGCTACACTTCGGAATAATCCATAATAGGAACCATGCCAGCACGAACTATTTTGCACGTAGATTTGGATGCTTTTTTCTGCTCGGTCGAGGTTCTCCTCAATCCCGACCTTGCCGGCAAGGCTTTTGTTGTCGGTGGAAGACCGGAGGGGCGTGGAGTGGTGGCTTCGGCCTCGTACGAAGCACGGGCCTTCGGCATCAGGTCGGCGATGCCAACCGCTCAGGCCCTACGCCTGGCGCCTGAATTGATCATCGTCTCCCATCGGCACAGGATCTACGGTGAGTATTCCAAGCGTGTTATGTCCCTCCTGCGGGAGCATGCCCCCCACGTGCAGCAGATTTCAATTGATGAGGCGTACCTGGATGTAAGTGGCGAT
>DAOUEJ010000119.1:0-6776 GCA_034430615.1 Anaerolineales bacterium
CGGGCTACCGGCCGCAGTTCTTCGTGCGGACGATGGATGTGACAGGGACGATCGAGCTGCCGGAGGGCGTGGAGATGGTGATGCCCGGTGACAGCGTGAACCTGATGGTTGAGTTGATCGTCCCGGTGGCGCTGGAGAAAGGCTCGACATTTGCGATCCGCGAAGGCGGCCTGACCGTCGGCGCGGGCGTCATCACTGAGATCTTAGAGTAGGAGAGGTTTGAGCGCTCCGTAAAGAGGGGCGATCGCAACCGATTATGGCAAAGAAAGATGTACGCCCGGTAGTCACCCTGGAATGCACGGAATGCCAGGAACGTAACTATACTTCCGAGAAGAACCGTCGTAATGATCCTGGACGGCTCGAGATGAATAAATACTGTGCGCGCTGCCGCAAGCATACGTTGCATCGCGAGACCAAGTAAGGGCTGGAACAGCCCTTTACGCAGGCGAGTAGCTCAACTGGCAGAGCACCGGTCTCCAAAACCGGGGGTTGCGGGTTCAAGTCCTGCCTCGCCTGCCAGGAAAAACCTGCGACGCCTGGCGGGAACGGGCGTCGCTTAGTCTGAGGAGTTGTGGAGTGGCAAAATCGAAAGCCGCTTCGAAGCGTAGATCCAATCCGGTAACACGCTACTTACGTGAGACCACTGCCGAGCTGCGGAAGGTTACCTGGCCGACCCGCCAGGAAGCGATTCGCTTGACAGTCATCGTCTTGATCGTTGTTGGCGTGATGAGCGCACTGCTGGGCGTGCTGGATTTTGTATTCTCACGGATCATCGCCTTCATTTTAAGCCTGGGATAAAAGTTGTACCGCAAGGGAGTCATGCGTGAGCGAGTTTGAAGAAGGACGGACTGAGGCGATCTCAGACGAGCAGGTCAGTGAGACCAGTGCGGTTGAAGCCGTGACTGCGGATTCGAACGTCGAAGCCGAACCTTTCGATGAGATCGGCGATGCTCGTGACTCCGACGCATCCGATGTGGACGCCGAAGTGGAAGCCCAGGATTCCGGAGCGGATACCGAGGATACTGCGGTCACCACGCAGATAGATGAAGGTGATCGGCCCACAGCATCATTGGACGAGTTGGATGATATCGACGTTCAAAGCCCCGATGAGCCACAAACCGAAGAATACGTCGAAATTGTTGAGACGATAAAACCGGAAGCGAAAGTGAAGCCAAAGGCCAAGGCTGAAGTCGAAGATGTGCTTGAAGACGAAGCCCAGCCCGCAGAAGAGCCGGATGACGGAAGACGCTGGTACGTCGTGCACTGCTATTCGGGCTATGAAAACAAAGTCCGGCATAACCTTGAGCAGCGCATTGAAACGATGGAGATGAAACTAAAGATCTTCGACGTGGTTGTCCCGACCGAAGAGGAGATCGAGGTTAAGGATGGCAAGCGACGCACCGTTGAGCGCCGCGTTTTCCCGGGCTACATCCTGGTCCAGATGTTGATGGACGAGGATTCTTGGTACGTTGTGCGCAATACTCCCGGTGTGACGGGATTTGTTGGGATGGGTAATGACCCCACACCTTTGCGGCCGGAAGAGGTTTCTTCGATTGTTAAGCGCATGGAAGCCGAAGCTCCGCGCATCAAGGTCACCTACAAGATCGACCAGAAAGTGCGCATCGTCGACGGCCCATTCAACGATTTCATTGGAACGGTTGCAGACATTGATATGGAGCGTGCCAAAGTGCGCGTGATGGTGTCTTTCTTCGGCCGGGAGACACCGGTCGAGCTGGATTTCTTGCAGGTAGAGAAGGCATGATCTTTCGCTCGCTGAGGCGAGCCCATCGTGGGAGGGTCTTACGGCCCGTTCGCACCACTGGAGGAGTAACGCTGTGGCAAAGAAACTTAAGGCAATCCTGAAACTGCAAATTGAAGCTGGCAAAGCCAATCCTGCCCCGCCGATCGGACCGGCGCTCGCTCCGCATGGCATCAACCTGATGGCCTTTTGCAAGGAGTACAACGCACGGACTTCGAGCAAAGTCGGCGAGATCATCCCGGCCGAGATCACGATCTACACCGACGGTTCATTTACATTCACGCTCAAGACACCGCCTGCAGCTGTGCTGCTGCGCAAGGCAGCTGGAGTGGAAAAGGGTTCGGCGGAGCCCAACCGCGATAAAGTTGGCAAAGTCACCCGCAACCAGGTTCGCGAGATCGCCGAAACCAAGATGAAGGATCTAAACGCTAACGATATCGAGAGCGCCATGCGGCAAATCGAAGGCACTGCACGCAACATGGGAATCGTCATAGAAGGCTAGTCCTATAGGCCGTGGGAGGGTCATCACTGAGCGACCCGTCTGAACCACAGGGAGAATAGAATGGCAAAGCAAGGAAAGAATTATCGCAATGCACTGGAACAAGTAGATCGTCAGAAACTTTACGAACCTTTAGAAGCGCTCGAGCTGATCAAGAAGATCGCCTTCACCAAGTTTGACAGCACAGTCGAAGTACACATCCGGCTTGGCGTAGATACTCGCCACGCCGATCAGCAGATTCGGGACACGGTCATGCTTCCGCATGGTCTGGGCAAGACGGTGCGGGTCGTCGTTTTTGCTGAGGGCGATGCAGCCCGCGCGGCAAGCGAAGCCGGAGCTGATTTCATCGCCGATGATGAATTAATCGGACGCATCCAGGGTGGGTGGATGGATTTCGACGCGACCGTCGCCACACCCAATATGATGGGCAAGGTTGGCCGGCTCGGGCGCATCCTCGGTCCGCGCGGCTTGATGCCCAGCCCGAAGGCAGGCACCGTTGTCCCTGAAGATGATCTGGGGCGGGTAATCGATGAACTGAAATCGGGTCGGGTTGAATTCCGCACCGATCGAACGTCGAATCTTCACGTCCCGATCGGTAAGATTTCATTCGAAGCCCAGCAGCTATACGAAAACATGGCGGCCTTGATGGACGCGGTCCGTCGAACCCGTCCCGCCTCAGCGAAGGGGTCTTATGTCCGGCGGGTCGTGATCAGCAGCACGATGGGACCCGGGATCCGCATTGAGCCCAACGCAGCCCTTGCACTTGGCGGGGGATAGGCTTCACAACCTGGGTTCGCTGAGGTACAATTGCGGACGCTTAAGGACAATTGGATAGTCGTTTCGCCGAAGACAGCAGGCGTCCTCATGGGGACTTAATTTCCTGCCGAGGTGAAGACTCGAATGAATTTCAGCTTTCCCCGAGAGTCTTTGCTTGAGCCGTCTGTGCGAAGCGAAGACTCGAATTGATTCTGGGGAAGGAGGTGTAGAAACTTGGCTATATCGAAGAAGCGGAAGGAAGAACTTGTATCTCAATACCGGGAGATTTTGGAGCGGAATACAAGCATCCTGTTGGCTGAGTACAGTGGATTGACCGTGAAAGAAACAGAAATCTTGCGGGCAAAGATCCGTGAGATGGGCGGCGAATTTTTTGTCGTCAAGAACTCGCTGGCAAAACGGGCTTTCGAAGAATCCGGATGGGCACATCCCGAAAACGCCTTCGAAGGACCAACGGCAATAGGCGCAGCCTCAGAGGACGTCCCAGGCCTGGCGAAGATCTTGGTAGATCTCTCGAAGGAAAAGGAAGTTTTCCGGGTCAAGGCTGGGATCATCGACGGTGAGCTTTTTGATGCTGCGCAAATCCGCAGTCTCGCAGAACTCCCACCGATGCCCGCGCTGCAGGCGCAGTTGCTGGGTGTTCTGAATATGCCCGGTTCCCAACTAGCGCGCGTGCTGGCAGGTTCCATGCGCCAGGTTGTAAATGTGCTTCAGGCCTATATCGATGCGAAGCCGGAAGGCGCTGCAGCCTGATTGATGGAACATTAAAAACTATACTTGTGGATGAAGGAGAACTATTACCATGGCTGATATCAAGAAGATCAAGGATGAACTCAATAAGCTAACCATCCTCGAAGTTTCCGAATTGGTTAAGGAACTCGAGCAGGAGTGGGGTGTTTCTGCCGCCGCACCGGTCGCCATCGCCGCTACTCCTGGAGCCGGCGCGGCAGCTGCCGAAGCTGAAGATGAGAAGAGCGAGTACGACGTGATTTTGAAGGACGTTGGCCCGAAGAAAATAGATGTGATCAAGGCTATCCGCCAGATCACTCAACTCGGGCTCGCGGATTCAAAGGAATTAGCCGAGACGGCTGGCGCCAAGGTCCTTGAGCAGGCTGGCAAAGAATCTGCTCAGGATGCGAAAGCCAAGCTCGAAGCGGCTGGTGCCACAGTAGAGCTCGCCTGATCGTAAACTTAACCGTTCGCGGAGCCGCCGAAACGGGCGGCTCTGTGTCTTTAAGCGTGTGGTATAAAGCACGTTGGAGGCGCGATGCGCGGATCAATCCTGATCATTGAAGATGAGGAGCGGATTCTGCAGTTCCTGAGACGCGGACTGAGTTACGAGGGCTACCAGGTAGAAACCGCGATCAATGGCACAGAAGGGCTGGCTAAGGCGGCAAAATCAATGCCTGACCTTGTGATCATCGATTGGATGCTCCCGGAGCTGGAGCCAGGGTTGGACGGGCTGGAGGTTTGCCGCCGGCTGCGAGAGGGAAGTGAACTGCCCATCCTCATGCTCACGGCGAAAGATTCGGTTGCGGATCGAGTGCGCGGCCTGGATGCAGGCGCGGATGATTATCTTGTCAAACCTTTCGCTTTAAATGAACTGCTGGCACGAGTGCGAGCCCTGCTGCGGCGTTCAAAAACCACAATTCCAGAAATTCTCAATTATGAGGACTTACGCCTGGATACAGGGACCCACCAGGCTTTCCGCGGCGAACGGGCGATAGATCTGACCGCAAAGGAATATGAGCTACTGGAACTCCTGCTAAGGCACCCGCGACAGGTACTGACCCGAGATCTGATCTATGACCGTGTTTGGGGATATGATTTCGGCGGGGAGAGTAACATCATCGAGGTTTACATCCGCTACTTGAGGCAGAAAACCGAGGAGAATGAATCGCCGCGCTTGATCCATACAGTGCGCGGCGTGGGCTACGTACTCAGAGAATCTGAATGACCCTGAGGGCAAGGCTAACGCTCTGGTACACAGGTGTACTGGCAGCGGTGCTGCTCCTCTTTGCTTCGACTGTATACGTCTCCCTCACCTTGAATCTGACCAACCAGGTGGAACAAACCCTCAACCAGACCGCCGATGAGGTCCTGGCAACCTTATCAGAGGGGTTGCCCGAAGATCTGGCGCTCACCTTGCGTGCACTCGACCTAACATCGAAGGTATCACTTCAAATTCTTAACGATCAGGGCGAGGTTATATGGCAATCGATCAACACACCCATCGTTGAAGGCATCCTGGATCCCGGAAATGTGCCAGCTACATCCAACATTTTCAGTACTGTCTCGATAGACAGTCTGGATTACCGAGTCTTAACCGTGCCGGTCTTTCGTCGACCGGATGATGTGCTGCTCGGGTTCCTGCAGTTGGGCGAAGATTTAGAAACAGTACAGTCCATATCACGCACGCTGCTCACGATGCTCCTGGGAGGCGGAGTTCTCGCATTGATGGCGGCGGCTATCATCGGGTATGCGGCTGCTGGCGCAGCCTTGAGTCCACTCGAACAGGTCACGCAGACTGCGTTGCAAATAACGCGTGCCGATGACCTTTCACGTCGGATTCCACTCCTGGGCCCACCCCGTGGGGAGGTGGGAAATCTGATCCAGGCTTTCAATGAATCATTGGAGAGGCTGGATGGGGTATTTCAAACCCAGCGCCGCTTCTTGGCTGATGTTTCTCATGAACTGCGTACACCACTAACGGCGATCAGGGGCAATGTAGACCTCATCCGTCAAATGGGTTCGGCCGATACGGAATCGCTGGATGTGATCACATCCGAAGTCGATCGGCTTACCCGACTGGTGCGTGATCTGCTTCTGCTCGCACAGGCTGAGACCGGAAAACTTCCATTAGCACGGGAGATGATAGAACTGGATACAATCATGCTGGAAGTCTTTCAGCAGGCGCGTGTGCTGGCGAAGGATGGCGTCGTTCTTCGCATCGGACACGAGGATCAGGCCTGTGTCGAGGGAGATCGCGACCGCTTGAAGCAGGTGCTTCTCAATCTGGTAGCAAATGGGCTTGAACATACCCCCGCCCCCGGTACGGTAACGCTCGACTTGAGTTGCGACGGAACATGGGCTGTCTGGCGTGTAAGTGATACCGGCCCCGGCATCCCGGAGGGGGACTTACCCAATATCTTCGACCGGTTCTACCGCCGGGACCCTTCTCGAAAGCGAAAACCAGGTGGTGGAGCGGGTCTGGGCTTATCAATCGCCTATTGGATCACACGCAATCATGGGGGTGATATCCAGGTCGAATCCAAGGTCGGCAAGGGTTCAACGTTTATTGTGCGCCTGCCGCTAAGCAGTACTTCAAAAAATTCATCTGTATCTTGAAAGTAGTTGGTCATAGTTTGGATGCCGCGCAGGGAAAGCGCGCCAAATTCTTTAAACAAATGAAGTGAAACCTTACCTCGGGTATGCCTCAACTGTTCTCGCTTGAGGCATGGGCTGCCTGACACAAACGTAATCCGCCAGCATCGAGCCAGGCTTCAAGTGTCGAACTGGAACCTTCGCCGTTCACAAGGTCATCCCAAATACCTGTTCCCCAAAACACATAACGTCGGGTCTCCTCCGGCCAAAGCGAAGGATCACGTCCGATCAGAGAATGGCCGCCGTTATAACCAGCCAACGCCAGTCCTATATTTCCCCCACTGAGATCAAAAGCACTACGAAGGTATGCAAGCCCACGGTGCGCATTGATCTCAGGATCATAACTATTCTCCCCGGACT
>DAOUEJ010000120.1:0-27039 GCA_034430615.1 Anaerolineales bacterium
GGCTGAGAAGACCCTGGGAGTACGAGTGCAAGAGGAATGCGACCTGTTCGTCGGAGAACCGCTGATGAAGCTGTGTCATGGCTGCCTCCTGAACCACTGTTTGGCAGCCAGTATGGGTGTTCGCTTTTCAAATGAAAACAGTTCGCTTTTGAATTTCAAATAACAAGACGAGAACACCTACTTGACTCATACCCCAGAATATGCAAGAATAGATTTATCCGGTAACGTTCCCGGTAACATTATCGGGGCACACAAAAGTGAATGCCAAAAAGCGCTCGGTCACAATCTTCGATGTAGCTGCGAAAGCCGGCGTCTCTGTTTCTACAGTATCCCGTGTCTTAAACAATAAGGATGACGTCTCCACCGAAACGTCGACGCGCGTTCGAAATGTCATCGATAGGCTTGGTTATTCCTCCAGCCTGGCCGCGCGCAGCATGCGAAGCCGAAAAAAGAATCTAATCGGGCTCGTCGTTCCAGATATCGGTTTCCCCTATTCCATCGAAATCATGAAAGGCATAAATCGGGCTATCGCAGAATCTACGTTTGATTTATTGGTTTATACAACCGGGGATATCAGAAAAAGCGGCGCAGCATCCCACGAACAGCATTACGTTTCCCTTCTGAACAATTCAATGACTGACGGTGTGATCATTGTGGCATCCGCAGCAGCGGACTTTGTCTCTGATGCCCCCATCGTTTCCGTCGATCCGCATGGGGATGACCCAAACTACCCCTATGTTCAAGCCACAAATTACCAGGGCGCCTTAGAAGCGATGGAGTATTTGCTGCACCTGGGTCATCGGCAAATTGCGTTTATCACTGGCCGACCTGAAATAGAGAGTGGTGAGCGTCGTTTGAAAGGGTATCGGGATGCATTGACCAATGCAGGCATAGCGCGGAATGACGAGTTTGTCGTCCGGGGCGATTTTACGACTGAGACCGGCTATAAGTGTGCGCTCGAATTGCTCGGCTTAGAGTCACCGCCCACTGCGATTTTCGCCGCAAATGATCAATCCGCAATCGGGGTATTCCAGGCGGCAGATGAACTTGGTGTACGAATCCCAGAGGATTGCTCAGTCGTTGGGTTTGACAATATTACCGAAGCCAAATACCTAGGTTTGACGACTGTGGATCAGTCCCTGGAAGAAATGGGCTATATCGCGATACAGATGCTGATCAAGCTCGTTGATCATGAAACCCTTGACGAGCAGGTGTACAAGATGCCAACAAGTTTAGTTATGCGGAGTTCCTGTCAAGCCTTGACGGGAATTCTTTAATTCAAGGGCATTATCTCTCAATCTTGAGGCCCAACATATCAGACATTAAAGGAGGTGATAGTGCAGAAATATAACGGAAAGCGCAGGCCTTCTCTTCTACCCTGATCGGACGAAGGAAGACCTGCACAATCACACGGAGATCTCTATCCGCACAAATCATACGAAGGAGAAGAAACATGCGCAAGTCAGTACTATTTCTCATAAGCTTGCTAGTGGTTGCCAGCATGCTTTTAGCAGCCTGCGGTGGCGCCGCCACTGAAGCTCCAGCCGAACCAGGTGAGCCAGCTGCTCCTGCCCAACCTGCCGAACCGACTAAACCCGCTGAGCCCGCCCCGACTGAAAAGAGGGTATTGAATGTATGGTCGTTCACGAATGAAATTCGGACGATGGCCATTGCATTCGAGGGCAAGAACCCCAATGTGGACGTCGTCTATACCATGATCCCCATGACCAATGGTGAGTACCAGACGAAGCTGAAGGCAGCGCTCGGGACAACAGACATCCCCGACGTGGTTGCCTTAGAAGCTGCATTCGTGAAGGAATGGGTCGAGGCTGACTTCCTGGCTGATCTCAATGACCTATTGCCTGTGACAGATGAGATGCAGACATATCCGTCCGTCGTTGAGGTAGGAACCTCCGGTGGAGTCACCAAAGGCTTTTCCTACCAGGCGACCCCGGGTGGCTTCTTCTACCGCCGCAGCATCGCCGAGGAATGTCTGGGCAGCCAGGATCCTGCCAAAGTGCAGGCGATGGTCGCCGATATGGACAAGTTCATCGAAACCGCCGCAACGATCAAAGAGTGCTCCGGTGGAGACTACTACATGGTCGGTACCGCGGCCGCTCTGTTCAACCCCCTCCTGCAGAATCGTGCGCAGCCGTGGATCGTAGACGATGAATTGGTCATCGACCCGATGGTTGTTAAATACATCGACTTGGCCAAGCTCATGCGCGATGAAGGCTATGAGTCACAGGCCGGACAATGGAGCGAGGGCTGGTTCGCAGGAATGAGCGACACCTTGGTGGATGCCGACGGCAATCCCAAGAGAATCTTCAGCTACTTCCTCCCGACCTGGGGTTTGCCCTACGTGTTGATCCCGAACTCGGGCGACACCAGCGGCGACTGGGCTTTGATCCCTGGTCCGATCCCCTACCAGTGGGGTGGCACCTGGGTAGGCGCCATGGCGAACAGCCCGAACCTCGATTTGGCCAAGGACTTCATCAAGTTCGTCGCACTGGATGAAGAAAACCTGACCAATTGGGCCACGGGTGTGTACACCAATGATTACCTGGCTGCCATCGATCCTGAAGTTCCTGAAGATCAAAAACAGCCTGGTGGCGACTTCGTTTCCAGCCAAGTGGTCGTCGAGAAGATCACACCGGAGTTTGACTCTGGCGATATCTACGATTGGCTGGGCGGACAGAACATGTATCGACAGTGGAACGAAGCAGCACCCAACGTCAGTGGTGCCTTGCTGACCGGTTCTGATGACGCCATTCAGCGCCCTCTCGAGAGCGCGCGAGATGAATATCTCAGTGGCAACATCACCATTGACCAAATGTGGGAGCAGTGGTTGGAGCAAGTTCGGAATCTCTTCCCCGAACTGGTTCTCCCTGAAGCTCCATCAATGGAGTAATCGCGTTTCGGTCAGTCTTGTGGGTCAGTGGGGAATTTCCACTGACCCACATTGTTTCTTTGCACGGCTTACAGATTTCACAGATAATATGGTCGCGGTATGTTTGGAGGAAGATTATGGGACTCTTCAGGATTAGGAAATCCACCTACGGGTATATCTTTATTACGCCCTTCATCATCGGCTTTCTCGTGTTCGGGTTGTATCCGTTGTACAACACCTTCGCGCTTAGTCTTACAAGTACAACCCTGATGAATGCGAGTTCGGCCGAATATATTGGGCTGGATAATTTCAAGCGCCTGTTCGCCGACGACTTCTTCATGAAGGGAATCACGAACACCTGGCTGCTTTGGCTGCTCAATTTCACCCCTCAGATCGGCATTGCCTTGTTGTTATCGGCATGGTTTACGAATGCTAGGCTGAAGATCAAAGCGGTGGGTATCTGGCGAGCGTTGTTCTATCTGCCGAATTTGTTGATGCCCGCGACCATCGCAGCGTTATTCTTCAGCTTGTTTCAATTCTACGGTCCCGTGAATCAAGCAATTGTCCGACTCGGTTTCGTGGATGAAGCCGTGCATTTTTTACAGAAAGTCTCGGTCGCCCGTATCTTAGTGATATTCATCCAGTGGTGGATGTGGTTTGGGCAAACCGTGATTATCATCATGGCTGGTATTGCCGCGATCCCCATTCATCTGTATGAAGCGGCCATGGTTGATGGCGCAACGGGTCCGCAGATGTTCGGACGAATCACGTTGCCCTTGTTAAAACCCATTATGATTTACGTCTTCGTTACATCGCTTGTCGGTGGCATGCAGATGTTCGACATACCGTTTCTGTTGACGGATCAGAGAGGTGGTCCCAGCAGCTCCATTATGACGAACAACATCCTCATGTATATGAAATTCTCGAGCAGCAAAGGTCACATCGGTGCAGCATCGTCCGTTGGTGTGCTCGTGTTTATCATGACCACTGTTGTTGCGCTTGGGATTTTCTACTTCATGCGGGATAGAAGCGCTCCGTCGGAAAGAAAGAAACAAGAGAAATCGTTACGTCCGTTGCGGACTCAAATACCACAGGTAAAGGCACAGGAGTAGAAATTATGTACGATATTCCCAAATTGAGAAGAAACCTTTTACGGGTGTTTATCTACACTGTGTTGGTCATACTGCTACTACTCACTATCGTGCCCATTTGGTTATTGCTTGTAAATGCAACTCGTTCCACAACAGAAATCCAACAAGGTATTAGTTTTTTACCTAGTACTCACTTAGTGGAAAACTACCGCATCTTGGGAAGTAAGGGTATTGACCTCATACAGGGTTTCTCCAACAGCATGTTTGTGGCGGTCGCTTCAACCATCATCACGGTGTATTTTTCCTTCCTAACCGCGTATGCCCTGGTCGTGTATGAGTTCAAAGGGAAAGAGTTTTTCAATAACTTCGTCATCGTGCTGGTGTTGATCCCTACGCAGCTTTCGATTATCGGTTTCTATCAATATATGTCCAGCCTGGGACTTACCGATAATTACGCTTCCCTCATCTTACCTACGATCGCAAACGCTGCAGGAGTGTTCTTCGGCAAACAATATTTCGAGTCGATGTTGATTCAAGATCTCATCGACGCGGCCCGGATCGATGGAGCCAGTGAAATCGGCATCTTTCACAGAATCATGATGCCGCTGGCAATTCCTGGAGCGGCTACCTTCGGTATTTTCGCCTTCGTTTTTTCCTGGAACAACTTCTTCAACGCGTTCATACTGATCTCGTCCTTCGATAAATACACCTTGCCGATGTTGGTGCAAACGCTGCGTGGTGATGTGTATCGAACGGAATACGGGGCCATCTATGTAGGCCTTGCCATCACGATCGTACCCATCCTTATCGTCTACGCCCTTTTCTCGAGATATATCGTCAGCGGTATTGCCATGGGCGCGGTACGAGAATAAAGTCAGCATCACAGCGAGGTACCATGCGGTATGGTCATTTTAACGATATTGAGCGGGAATATGTAATTGAACGCCCCGATACACCATTACCGTGGATCAATTACCTTGGCTCACAAGAATATTTCAGAATCATCTCCAACACAGCGGGGGGCTACTCATTTTACAAAGATGCCCGATTGCGCCGTCTGACACGGTATCGTTATAACAATGCACCGCTGGATTCAGGTGGACACTACATCTACCTGCGTGATGATGGCTGCTCAACCCCTACGGCTGAACCAATGTTTTGGTCGCCGTCATGGCAGCCGACTCGCACTCCGTTGGACGAGTATGAATGTCGGCATGGCATGGGGTACACCATCATCCGTTCCAGATTGGCTGGGATCGAAGCCTCCACACTGTATTTTGTCCCAATGGGGGATAATCTTGAAATTTGGGAACTGACTCTTACAAATCATCGTGATGAACCCGCGCAATTGTCGGTTTACTCGGCAGTGGAATTCAATTTGTGGGACGCCATGGACGACGCTACCAATTTTCAGCGCAATCTCTCCATGGGCGAAGTGGAAATTGTGGATGGCGTTATCTATCACAAAACAGAATATCGAGAGCGTCGAAATCATTTCGCTTATCTTGCATGTTCGGAACCCGTGGTTGGGTTTGATACCCAGCGCGAGGCCTTCCTGGGGCCCTATCGGGGCTGGGATTCCCCCTCAGCAGTAGAGGCAGGCCAATTGACAGGTTCGATCGCACATGGCTGGCAGCCGATTGGCGCTCAACAGGTAAAAGTCCAATTGAAAGCGGGGGAGCGTAAAAAGGTCATCTTCATTCTGGGCTATCATGAAAACCCGGTTGACGATAAATTTGATCCCCCGGATTCACAAACCATTAATAAACGTTCGGTGTTGCCCATAATCAGGAAATACGTCCAGCCGGAGGAGATCGAAAACGCGTTTCAATCTTTGCGTTTCTATTGGGATGAATTATTGAGCATCTTTCAAGTGACCACGCCAAATAAGCATACCAACCGCATGGTCAATATCTGGAACGCCTATCAGGTGATGGTCACCTTTAATCTGTCGCGCTCAGCTTCGTATTTCGAGTCAGGAATTGGGCGCGGCATGGGCTTTCGCGACTCCAATCAAGACTTGCTTGGGTTCATGCACTTGCTCCCGGAGCGAGCACGGGAACGCATCCTGGATTTGGCCGCCACGCAACTGCTGAGTGGAGGGGCCTACCACCAGTACCAACCACTGACCAAGCGCGGTAATAACGACATCGGCAGCAACTTCCATGATGATCCGCTTTGGTTGGTGCTGTCGGCGGCGGCTTATATGAAGGAGACGGGTGATTGGAGCATTCTCGACGAACCTGTCCCCTATGACAACCAACCAGGCACAGAGGAACCGCTCTACGGGCATTTGCATCGTTCGATCCAATATACGCTTGAGCGCCTTGGCCCACACAGCCTACCGCTGATCGGGCGTGCAGATTGGAATGATTGCCTGAATTTGAATTGTTTTTCAGATACGCCGGGGGAATCTTTCCAGACCACGAACAATACAGAAGGCAAGATTGCAGAGAGTGTCTTTATCGCCGGATTGTTCGTGCTGGCAGCCAAGGAGATGGTAGCGATCGCGAATCATCTTGGCATGATCGAACGAGTAAAAGCCTATTCAGGAGCAGCACAAGAGATCGAGCGAGCCATCTGGTCCGCCGGATGGGATGGTGAGTGGTTCCGCCGCGCCTATGATAATTTTGGTCGCGTGCTTGGATCGCTCGAAAACGATGAAGGCCAAATCTTCATCGAGCCGCAGGGGATATGTGTGATGGCCGATCTGGGCGTGGAAGACGGACGCGCTCTGCAGGCATTGAACGCTGTAAACGAGCGGCTTGCAACACCCCATGGAATTGTCCTGCAGCAGCCAGCTTTCAGTAAGTATTATCTGCATCTGGGCGAAATCTCTTCATATCCCCCCGGCTTCAAAGAGAACGCAGGCATATTCTGCCACACCAATCCTTGGATCATGATTGCCGAGTCTAAAATCGGGCGCGGAGACTTGGCCCATGACTATTACCTGCGCATCAACCCCTCTTCACGCGAGGAAATCAGCGAAGTGCACAAGTGCGAACCCTATGTTTACGCCCAGATGATCGCGGGCAAAGACGCACCTTCGCATGGTGAGGCTAAGAATTCCTGGCTGACCGGCACCGCGGCCTGGAATTATGTTGCCATTACACAGTGGATTCTAGGCATTCGTCCTACCTACGATGGCTTGCAGGTCGCACCGGTCATCCCGTCAACCTGGGATGGTTTCGAAGCAGTACGCCATTATCGAGGTGTCCGGTACGAGATCGTGGTCAAGAGGCGTGGATCCGGCACAGACGTCCGGCTCGAGGTTGATGGAAAGACCATCGCCGGCACCATCGTTCCTCTTCCTGCCCCGGAGACTCGAACCGTGGAAGTTTTGGTTATTTTAGAATAGCGATGGCTTATGCATACATATAGAAGCACACTACGTCGATCCATCACGACCTTCCTGGTGCTTATCTTTTCCTTAGCGGCATGTGGTCAGCCTGCACCTCCTACCATCAGGCCGGTCCTGATCTCCGACCAGCCAATTTCAATCCGCGTTGCTGAATTACTCGAACAAATGACCCTGGATGAGAAAATTGGCCAGATGACGCAAGTTGAAAAAGACAGCATCCAGCCAGGGGACATTCATAAATATTTCATTGGCTCGATCTTAAGTGGAGGCGGTGGCGCACCAGCCAATAATACGGTCGAAGCCTGGGCAGAAATGATCAACGGTTTCCAGGAGGAGGCCGTAACCACCCGATTGGGTATCCCGATCCTTTACGGTGTGGATGCAGTCCATGGTCATGGGAATTTGTACGGTGCGACGATCTTTCCCCAAGAAATCGGCCTGGGCGCTACCCGGAATGGTGACCTGGTTCGCCAAATTGGTCAGGCCACAGCCGAGGAGATGCTGGCAACGGGTGCCCAATGGAATTTCGCCCCGGTAATCGCTGTCCCACAAGACATCCGTTGGGGCCGAACGTATGAGGCCTTCAGTGAAAATACCGATCTCGTTTCTGAACTGGGCGAGGCGTACATTCAAGGATTGCAGTCCCTCCCAGATGGAGTTGATCCCACTTCAGTACAGGACCTGCATGTGCTTGCCACACCCAAACATTATCTTGGCGATGGCGGCACGATTTTTGGTACATCAAGCCAGGTCAATCTCAAGCCCTATCTGCTCGATCAAGGCGACATGAGTTTTGATGAGGCCACGATACGAGACTTATTTCTGCCTCCTTACAAGGTTGCTGTAGCTAGCGGAGCCGAGAGCGTGATGGTTTCCTTCAGCAGCTGGAACGGAATCAAGATGCATGCTCAAAGATACTGGATCACAGCTGTTCTGAAGGGCGAGTTCGGTTTCCAGGGATTTGTCGTCTCTGACTGGGGCGGAATGGACCAGATCAACGACGACTACTACACTGCCATTGTCGCGGGGATCAACGCCGGCATCGATATGAATATGGTTCCGTATGATTACATTCGCTTCATCGACACAATGAAACAGGCTGTCCAGAAAGGTGATATATCGGAAGAGCGCATTGACGATGCAGTGCGTCGTATCCTGGCTGTTAAGATCGAACTTGGTTTATTCGATCATCCTTACGCCGACCCAACCCTGATTGACTCTGTCGGCTCCGATGCGCACCGTGATCTGGCTCGCCAGGCTGTGCGCGAGTCGCTGGTTCTATTGAAGAACGATAATGCTGCCCTCCCGATTGCAAGCAATGCGTCCCTGATCTATGTCGCCGGGCAGGGCGCAGATGATATTGGTATGCAGTGCGGCGGTTGGACCATTGAGTGGCAAGGTAAATCCGGGGACATCCAGCCTGGAACAACCATCTTGGATGCCATTCATGCGGAGGTCTCGGCTGATACGCAGGTCGAGTACCACCTCAACGGTGAGTTCGATGGAATGGCGGATATCGGAATTGTCGTAGTTGGCGAGGATCCATATGCCGAGGGGGTGGGTGACGCACGCGGTCTAAATCTATCACAAGCAGATATTCAAGCCATCACAAACCTGCGCGCCCACAGCAGTAAATTGGTCGTCATCATTCTCTCCGGACGGCCTTTGATCATCACAAATCAATTTCAGATTGCAGATGCCTGGGTCGCAGCCTGGCTGCCGGGTACGGAAGGTGCGGGCGTGGTTGACGTTCTGTTTGGTGATTTTCCCTTCACCGGGCAACTTCCCTATACCTGGCCGCGCGCCAACACTCAATTGCCCATCAATATAAACAACTCGGATGACGTGACCGGCTGCACTGCATCTCTGTTTCCCTATGGCTATGGATTGGGTGAGGCCGGCAGCCAACCCATCGAATGGTTGGATTGTCTGTAGGATCAGAATCCGAGAGAATGACGTGAGCGATAGTCAGCTTATTTTTCCAAAGGGCTTTGTTTGGGGAGCGGCAACGGCATCCTATCAAATTGAAGGTGCATGGGATCAGGAGGGCAAAGGCGAGAGCATCTGGGATCGCTTCAGCCATACCCCCGGCAATGTCGAGAATGGCGACACTGGGGATGTTGCCTGTGACCATTACCATCGCTGGCTTGAAGATGTAGCTCTGATGAAGGAATTGGGATTGGATGCCTATCGTTTCTCGATATCTTGGCCGCGTATCTTGCCTGAGGGGCGGGGGGATATCAATCAGGCCGGGATCGACTTTTACAGCCGCCTGGTGGATGTACTGCTCGACGCGGAAATTGTGCCCTACGCCACCTTGTACCACTGGGATTTACCTCAAGCTTTACAAGATGAGGGCGGCTGGCCGCTGCGCAGGATCGTAGAAGCTTTCACCGAGTTTATGGATGTTGCCAGCCGCGCTCTGGGGGACCGGGTCAAGCATTGGATCACACTGAACGAACCCTGGGTAAGCGCGTTTATTGGCTACCGCGAAGGACGTCACGCCCCCGGTCATACCGATCTGGGCGAAGCGCTGGCAGCTTCCCACCATCTGCTGCTCTCACATGGGCTGGCCGTGCCGGTCATTCGCGCAAACTGCCCGGACGCAGATGTGGGGATTGCGCTGAATTTGACCCCCCAAGAACCCGCCTCGCTTAGCGCCGCGGACAGGAAAGAATCGACATGGGTGGACGGATATATCAACCGCTGGTTTTTGGATCCCCTGGTTGGGCGTGGCTATCCACAGGATATAGTCAATAGCTTTGGCAATGAAATGGAATTCGTTCAAACTGGGGATCTGGATTCGATTGCTATCCCTGTTGATTTTTTGGGTGTCAATTACTACACACGGGGGATTGCGAGGTCGACTGACATCGATGAAGCGGACAACGAGCCTTGTACCGTTATTCCTAGTGACGAAATCACCGCAATGGATTGGGAGGTTTATCCGCTAGGTATCTACAACATCTTGGGCCGTTTGCATTTTGACTACGCTTTTCCAGCGATTTATATCACCGAAAATGGTGCGGCTTTTCCCGATGAGGTGGGTCCTGATGGACGGGTAGATGATCCTGCCCGACTGGCCTACATCAAACGCCATCTAGAGATGGTGCATAAAGCCATTAATATCGGTGTCCCTGTAAAGGGGTACTTTGCCTGGTCTTTACTGGATAACTTTGAATGGGGCTTTGGGTATTCTAAACGCTTCGGGATCGTTTATGTCGATTACCAGACCCAACAACGTACGCCAAAATTCAGTGCGAGTTGGTACCGAGAAGTGATCCGTAGGAATGGCATCGATACGATGGCTTAGTACGCTCTTTGTTGCCATGATGATCTTTTCTTGTGCCGGATATGGTCAGAAGACTTTATCGAACTTATCAACCGTTCAACCTTCTGGTATGGATCCGAACATGTCTACAACCGAGTCCTCACCCACCCACAAGTTCGTACCACCACCAGGTCGTACCCTGTTCATCATTGGTCAGGATAACGACACACTTGGCAAGTATATGGCAGCCATCCCGTCTCCTCACCCGGGCGGTGTGACAAGTTACACCTCGTTCAACCGTCTAGAGGGAACGACGAGCAAGGCAAATTATGGCTCGGGAAATCTGTTTCTCGACGATCTCGTTGAAAAACACCCTGAAAGCGTCATTGCATTGGGGTTAGGCCTGGTGGATTACTTGCCGGTGATTCCATCCGGTCAGGCCAATCGCAAGATCGATACGTTATTGGATTTGCTGGCAACTTATGACCGCCCGGTGTTCCTGCGTTTTGGGTACGAGTTCGATGGTGAGTGGAATCATTACGATCCTGCAGAATTCAAGCAAGGCTGGACATCCTTCCGAAACCGGATGCAGGAAAAAGGCATTACTAACGTGGCGATGGTCTGGCAGAGCGCCACATATTGTGGCGGGACCTACCAGCAAAAGCCGATCGAGGCATGATATCCCGGCGATGAGGTTGTGGATTGGATGGCGCTCTCGTTATTCGTGCAGGCGGAATGCGGATACTGTCCCATGGATGAACTGCTGGAATTTGCTCGGGAACATAGTAAACCGGTCATGGCTGCCGAAGCAGCGCCCCAGCGCTATGAGACGGGCAAGTTGACTTACAGTGTATTAGGCCGAGATTTCGATCCACGCACAGCTGAGCAGATCTGGGGCGAGTGGTATGCGCCATTTCTTGCCTTTGTCCACGACCATGGCGAAGTAATTCGCGCGGTTGCTTACATCAACACTTACTGGGATAGCCAATCCATGTGGGGAAAGCCGTACCCCAACGGGTACTGGGGGGACAGTCGCGTTCAGGCCAACGAGCAAATCATGACTCGCAGGCTAGCCGAGCTTAATAAGGATACCTGGCTCATGGCTGGCCCTGATTTGTACTCAAAACTCGGATACACGAAATAGGCATACGAATTCTGACAGAGAGGCTTCATGACATCATTCAAGCAACGCATTGAGAAACTCCTATCACAGATGACCCTGGACGAAAAACTGGCCCAACTGGGCTCTTGTTGGATCTATGAGCTGCAAACGGATGGAAAGATAGATCCGGAAAAAATACAGGCAAAACTCAGCCCTGGTATTGGGCAGATCACTCGTGTCGCCGGCGCATCAACGCTTGACCCGTTGGCTGCAGCAAAAGCCGGAAACCAAATTCAAGAATTTCTTGTCGAAGGGACTCGCCTGGGAATACCCGCTATTCTGCACGAGGAATGCTGTTGCGGCACCATGGTGCTGGGTGGCACGATGTACCCTCAAATGCTCGGTCTGGCCGCGACCTTTCAGCCTGAACTCGCGCAACGAATGACAGGTGTCATCCGCGAACAACTGCTCGCCATCGGGGCGCGCCAGGCGCTGGCACCGGTACTGGATGTCGCACGCGACTCACGTTGGGGTCGCACAGAAGAGACCTTTGGCGAAGACCCCATGCTGGTCAGTCAGTTCGGCGTGGCCTACGTCCGCGGTTTGCAGGGGGAAAATCTGGCTGATGGTGTGATGGCGACAGGTAAACATTTCATCGGGCACAGCCTCTCTCAAGGCGGTCTTAACTGTGGACCTGTCCATGTGGGCAGGCACGAGTTATATGAGATATTCCTCGCCCCATTCCAGGCTGCGATTCGGGATGCAGGTCTGGCCAGCATCATGAATTCCTACCCAGAAGTGGACGGGGAGGTGATAGCCGCTTCGCGCCGCATCTTGACCGACCTGCTGCGGGATAAACTCGGCTTCGACGGCCTGGTCGTCTCGGACTACGAAGCTGTGGTTATGATCCACAATTTTCATAACCTCGCTGTGGACAAATCCACGGCGGGACGCCTGGCGCTTGAAGCAGGTATTGATGTGGAATTACCGACTGTGGCGTGCTATGGCGAGCCTCTAAAAGTTGCGCTAGAAGCTGGCGAACTTGACATCGAAACCGTAAATACCGCGGTGCGCCGGCACTTGCAAAAGAAATATGAGCTTGGTCTGTTCGATCATCCCTATGTGGATGAAGGACGTGTGCTTGAAGTGTTTGAAACAACCAGGCAGCGCAACCTGGCGCGAGAGATCGCCCGTCAGAGCATGGTCTTACTCAAGAACGACGGTCTGCTGCCGCTCCAGAAAGACATCGGCACTTTGGCTGTTATTGGGCCCAATGCTGATCATGCCCGCAGCCTGCTGGGCGATTATTCTTATGCGGCTACCAAAGATTTTATGATTTACGAGTCTCCGGTTGATTCATCTTTTGTGAATGTCGATGCTGATGCAATTGCTTCACATGAGGTGCGAGTGGTCACGGTGCTTGAAGCGATCAAAGCGGCCGTCTCGCCGACGACAAAAGTGCTATATGCCAGAGGCTGCGACAATCTGGATGCGGATACAGGTGGTTTTAATGAAGCGCTCGAAACTGCTGATCGAGCTGATGCGGTGATCCTTGTCCTTGGCGACCGCTCTGGGTTGACGCCAAACTGCACTACGGGAGAATTCCGTGACAGCGCCGACCTGCGCCTGCCTGGCGTGCAGGAAGAATTGGCAAAGGCCATTCTTGCAAGTGGCAAACCCGTCGCTGCGGTGCTGATCAATGGGCGCCCCTACGCCATCCCCTGGCTTGACGAATTGGCAGACGCCATTCTCGAGGCCTGGATTCCTGGTGAAGAAGGGGGGGCTGCGGTGGCGGACGTCCTTTTTGGTGATGTCAATCCTGGGGGCAAGCTTCCGGTTACGTTCCCGCGTCACGTTGGACAACTGCCCATTTTCTACAACCACCAACCTTCGGGCATGAAGTCCCACTGGTACGGCGATTATGTTTCCGAAAAGACAACTCCGCTATATCCCTTTGGTCACGGCCTGAGCTACACGACATTTGAGTATAGTAACCTCTCGCTGGGTCAGCCCCAGGCATCCTGCGGTGAAAGTATTGCTGTCGCTGTTGATGTGACCAACACCGGATCGCTGGCCGGTGAAGAGGTTGCCCAACTCTACATTCGTGATGAATTCGCGAGTTCACCACGGCCCATGAAGCAGCTCATGGGCTACATGCGGGTGTCGCTCCAACCAGGCGAGCGCAAAAAGATCACATTCAAATTACCCGTAGACCAGCTGGCCTTCTACAACCGCAACCTGGAATTGGTGGTCGAACCCGGTCGGATTCTCGTTATGGTTGGTAGCTCGTCCGAGGACATTCGCCTAAAAAGCGCATTCGAAATCATTGGTCCGCAAGCCGAGATCATTCAGAAGCGGGTATTCATATGCCCGGTTGAAATCGAGGCATAGATACAAAGCGACGGCATGAAACTGCCGGTGTGCCCCCACTGGTTAAAAGGAGAGTTCTGATGTCTGATAAATATAAGCCCCAACCCGAGCATAAATTCACCTTCGGCCTATGGACCGTCGGGAACATTGGACGCGATCCCTTCGGCGGACCTGTACGTTCTCCGCTATCTCCGGTTGAGCTGGTGCACTTGCTTGCGGAAGTAGGCGCCTATGGCGTCAATTTGCATGACAATGACCTTGTGCCCATCGATGCTACCCCGGCTGACCGCGATAAGATCGTCCGGGATTTTATAAAGGCGTTGGAGGCAACGGGGCTCTGCGTCCCAATGGCCACCACCAACCTCTTCGGGGATCCAGCCTTCAAGGATGGCGCCTTCACAGCCAACGACCCCCGTGTGCGCGCCTATGCGCTTCAGAAAACGATGAATTCAATCGACCTTGGCGTGGAATTGGGTGCTAAGGTCTATGTCTTCTGGGGAGGCCGGGAAGGGACTGAAACTGACGCGGGCAAGGATCCTATTACTGCCATCAAGCACACACGTGATGCTATGAATTTCCTCTGTGAGTATGTTTTGGACAAAAACTATGATTTACAATTTGCCCTGGAGGCAAAGCCCAATGAGCCGCGCGGTGACATTTACAATGCCACGACGGGGCATATGCTGGCCTTCATCGAAAGTCTTGATCACCCTGAGATGGTCGGTGTAAATCCCGAAGTCGCTCACGAGCATATGGCCGGTCTTAACTTCGTACACGCCGTGGCCCAGGCGCTAGAATCCGGAAAACTATTCCATATCGACCTAAACGACCAGGGCTTCGGCCGTTATGACCAGGATTTTCGTTTCGGTTCGGTCAACCTTAAGAGCGCCTTCTTCCTTGTCAAGCTCCTGGAGGATTACGGCTATGCCGGTAACCGGCACTTTGATGCGCACGCCTACCGCACCGAGGATTACAAGGGTGTAAAGGACTTCGCTCGCGGCTGCATGCGCACCTACCTGATCCTAAAGGAAAAAGCCGCTCAATTTATGCAGGACGCTGAGATTCAGGCGCTCCTGGCAGAGATAACCGCCGATGATGGCGAAATGGATCCATTCAAGGGGAAGTATTCGTCTGACAAAGCAGCGGATTTGAAGGCTTTAACTTTCGATCGGCAGACACTTGGCGCCCGGGGAATGAAGTATGAGCGCCTTGATCAATTGACTGTTGAACTCATCCTGGGTGTGCGCTAGGGGCGGCATAGACCTACGCGTCGAGATATGAAGACAGTTGAATTCCTTGGTATTGAATGTATCGAGATCGCCAATGATCACCTTTCCATATTGGCGACCATTTCTGTCGGACCGCGTATCCTTTCGCTAAAGTCAGGCAAAGGCGACAATCTCCTCGCTGTGCTCCCGGAGGCCACCTTGGAGTGTCCCGGGGAGGGCCCATACCATTTTTATGGCGGCCATCGCCTGTGGTATGCTCCAGAAAATCCCCAGATCACCTACTTGCCGGATGATTCCCCTGTTGATGTCGAAGCCCTCGAAAATGGTGTCCGGCTCACCCAAGCAATTGATCCGAGGACGACGCTTCAAAAAGTGCTCGATGTTCGCTTGGCTCGCAATCGCGCCTCCATTGAGGTTAAACACACACTTAAGAATCAGGGAGACAAGGAACAGGTCCTGGCACCGTGGGCCATTACCCAATTAAAGCCGGGGGGTGTAGCCATCCTGCCCCAGTTTACAGGCATCAGCGAGGGCAATCCTACCTTGCCGAACCGTACCATCACGCTGTGGCCTTATACGGACATCAATTCGGGTCACATCACCTGGGGCAATGAAACAATACTTGTTCGAGCCCGGATGAAGGAAGGTAAGCTCAAGATCGGTTTCCCCAACCCGGCAGGGTGGATGGCGTACTGGATCGATGGGTCGCTCTTTGTCAAACGTGCGAGATATGTTCAGGGGGCAGAGTATTTTGACCGGGGAAGCTCCAGCGAGTGCTATTGTGATCCACGGTTCCTGGAACTGGAGACCCTCGCGCCAACCACTGGACTTCCTCCGGGGGGCAGTATTGAGCATATCGAAACCTGGGACCTTCATGATGATATCGAGTGGTCCGATGACCTGGTGGGTGTCCTGCCGGTCATCAGAGGGAGATAGACCACGATGAGCTACTATCTTGGTATCGATACCTCTACCACGGCGACGAAAGCGCTCTTGATGGATGACGGAGGTCGAGTCGTCGCTGTCGCTTCTTCCGAATACACCTTTGAAACACCGCAGCCTTTATGGAGCGAGCAAGAACCACAATTATGGTGGGATGCAACCATAGAGAGTATCCGAGCCGTCATGAAATCCTCCGCGGTGTCCGCCGCCGAAGTGAAAGGAATTGGGCTCACCGGCCAGATGCACGGGCTCGTTCTCCTGGACATGGACGGGAAAGTGATCCGACCAGCCTTGCTCTGGAACGATCAGCGCACCGGGGCACAGTGTGACGACATTCGTGCTCGCCTCGGCAAGGAGCACCTGATCCAGATTACCGGTAACGATGCCCTTACAGGATTTACGGCGCCAAAAATTCTCTGGGTACAGCAGGAGGAACCAGATCTATACAAAAAGGGTGCCCATATCTTGCTGCCCAAGGATTATGTCCGATACAAATTAAGCGATGAATTCGCCATCGACTGCGCCGGGGGATCTGGGACTTTGCTCTTTGACATACGCGCCCGCAGTTGGTCCCTTGAGGTTCTTGAAGCGCTCGAGATCGATCCTCGTTGGCTGCCCGAGACCTATGAAGGCACACAGATAACCAGCACGGTCAGTTCAGCCGCTGCTGAAGCCACGGGATTGAACGAGGGGACGCCGATCGTGGGAGGTGGCGGGGATCAGGCCGCCGCTGCGGTGGGGACTGGGGCAGTCGAAGAAGGAATTGTGTCTCTCAGTCTAGGGACATCCGGTGTCGTATTCGCTACTACAGATCAACCCGCAATAGAGCCTGATGGCCGCCTGCACGCGTTCTGTCACGCTGTCCCTGGAAAGTGGCATCTGATGGGCGTGATGCTCTCCGCCGGCGGGAGCCTGCGCTGGCATCGTGACACCTTTGCACCCGGGGTCAGTTTCGATACCCTGCTTGAACCCGCCTCAGAGATCCCACCGGGAAGTGACGGATTGCTGTTCCTGCCCTATCTTACGGGGGAACGAACCCCTCATCCAGACCCACTTGCGCGCGGCGCATTTGTCGGCTTGACAGTCCGTCACAGCTTGCCATACCTAAGTCGTTCCGTGCTGGAGGGCGTCGCCTTTGGTCTGCGCGACAGTTTTGAATTGATGAAAGGAGCCGGGCTGGGGGAAATCTCCCAGGTCCGGGTTACGGGTGGCGGCGCGAAAAGCGCGCTCTGGCGTCAGATCCTGGCCGATGTGCTCCAGACTGAACTTGTCACTGTCAACTCCGAAGAAGGTGCAGCTTACGGTGCAGCGATTTTGGCTGCTACGGGAACGGGCGCCTTCTCCGATATTCCCAGCGCCTGTCAAGAAGTCATTCAGGTCACAGGACGGATCACTCCCAGCGATGCCGTTGCCCAGTATGATGAACTTTATCCGATCTACCGTCAGCTCTATCCAGCACTTCAACCGTCCTTTCGCGGACTCGGTTCAGGCTAGAGCTGTGGCAAAACGCAAATAGCCTCGGCTCAATGAGTTTCGTCGGGTAATCTCATCTATGATTTCGATGATCGGGGCTGTGTCAGAAGATGCTTTGTAGGAGTGTTATTATGCCTGCGCCGTTCACGAGGAAAATTGGGAAGTCCGACATGGAGGTAAGTGCGCTCGGTATGGGCTGCTGGGCAATCGGTGGACCTTTCTGGTCCGGCGAAACTCCTCACGGCTGGGGCAAGGTCGACGATGACGAGTCGGCTGGGGCGATTCAAACAACCGTGGATATGGGAGTTACATTTTTCGATACAGCCGATGTCTATGGCGCCGGTCACAGTGAACGTATTCTGGGCCGGCAACTGGCAGCAATACGTGATCAAGTCATCATCGCGACGAAGTTTTCCAATGTATTTGATGAGGAAACCAGACAGGTAAACGGCCAAGATGCCTCCCCAACCTATATCCACAATGCATGTGAGGCCTCCTTGCTGCGATTAGCGACGGACTATATCGACCTTTACCAATTCCATTGGAATGATTACGATCTGGAGAAGGCACCGGTGGTTCGCGATGTGCTCGAAGATCTGGTCGCAGAAGGTAAGATCCGCTACTACGGTTGGAGCACCGATTTTCCTGAGCGCGCACGGGTGTTTGCAGAGGAGCCCCATTGTGTCGCTATTCAGCATCAGATCAATGTCCTTGACGATAATCCCGAGATGATCGCACTTTGTGAGCAATTAAATCTGGCCAGCATCAACCGTGGCCCGCTGGCAATGGGTTTGTTAACGGGTAAGTACGAAGCCGATACCGCGCTCGCACTCGATGACGTCAGGGGGGAGAAGAGTCCTGAGTGGATGACCTATTTCAAGAATGGCAAGCCGCATCCGGAGTGGCTCAGGAGAGTGGACGCAGTCAAGGAAATCCTCAGGTCTGATGGACGCACACTTGCCCAAGGTGCCCTGGCCTGGCTCTGGGCACGAAGCCCGGCGACAATTCCTATCCCGGGTATCCGAACAGTTGCACAGGCAGAGGAGAATTGCCAGGCTATGGAATTCGGACTCTTGGATCAGAAGAGTATGGCAGACATTGCACAACTGCTTTCAAGCTAACTCTGAATTGTCTTGTTGATACATCGCACTATTCAGACGTTGAGTCTTGAACGCTGGACCGTCGGTTGAGTTTCACAAATTGGTTTAGCCATTTTTGTCTGACCGCCCAATAAAGCCATCCAATACGGTTTTTTCGCCATCCCTGCCATAATCCCATCAACTCTGTATCTGAGAGTGACCGATCACTAAAACGCGCTCGGGTATAGAGTTCAGTTGCATGCTGTAAGGATTGAAGTATGTTGGTTTCCTGTGTTAAAATGCCACTCAACCTGTTCATATATTCGTGCGGTGTCAGTGCAGCCTGGCCGCGAAAGCCGGCGGTCCTTAAGATGACACGCATCTCTCCGTACACATGTCCAGGAATCCCAAACTCCTTGCGTCGGTGACTGTCCTGGTTCAATCGCCGCCAGAGGAGCATGGCAACAAAAACGGCAAGGACAGCGATGCCAAGTCCCCCGCCAATGATCAGCGGCGCTACCCGGACGCCCCGTTCATGTTCAATACGAGTTTGATCTAGATTGCCATTGAACGGATTTAGATCATTATGGGCAAACTCACGCCGATTCGGCGTCGGCTCAAATTCGATCCATCCATAATCCGGGAAATACACCTCGACCCAGGCATGTGTGTCGCCCTCCAGCACCGCATAAGCCTCCCGCTCAAAATCATAACTGCCCATCGCATAGCCCGAGACTACCCGGGCGGGTATGCCGAGCGACCGCAGCATCACCGTCATAGCCGAGGCGTGGTAACTGCAGAATCCACCTTCAGCCTCAAATAGGAAGTAATCCACCACATCTCGGCCTGGTGGGGGGTTGGATACGCTCAGGTCATAGGGGTAATTTGTGCGCAGATAGTCTTCGACGCGCTTGGCCTTATCGTACTCGTTTGCAAGGCCGCGGGTGAGCCGGGCGGCGAGATCAACAACTCTCGATGGTAGCTCTTTCGGTAGCTGAAGATAGAGATCAATGACAGGGTCCGGATAGTGCCCCGTGGCCGTTTTGAGCTGGCCAACGCTGGCTGCTAGTGTCCAGGACAACATCGTATAGGAATATGGTCCCGTCCCGACGGGCGCCGGAATGACCTGCGCTACGAGAGGCTGCTCTCCTTCATCACCAACAATGGCATAGGGCTGGTTGGCGGCAAAGAGCGCTTCGATATAGGTGATGTCGAGGGTGTAGGTCTGTCGGAGCATATAGCGGTCAGCAGGAGCGACGCCTGGATCGGGGAGCTGCGCGCCCGTATCGGGCGTGAGCGGTTCCCATCCCCGACCGTTGTAAGCGGTATAGATCTGGCTGCGCCAATAATGCTGTGGGGGGTTATAGCTCCCGGGGACGCCCTCCGGCAGCGGCGGAGGATCGCTAATCTCGACCCACATTACAATCGCCTCTCCCGTCGCAGGCGGCGCCCCGATGACTTCCAGTTCGGGTGTGCTCGAAAAGACACTGTCCAGGGTTCGCCTGCCCGGATCGATCCCGCCAGCCTGACCTACTTCGGTCGCCGGCTCTCGTTGCAACCAACGCTGAATATCTCGCCACCCCGCTGGCGTGGCAAGCAGCGGCAGTGCTCGGGCCAGTAGCACAGCCGTCAGGATCATCATCACTGCGCTAAAGCCCCACTCGAGCTCCAATCCCTCGGGATGATCGAGTTCGCGTTCAGACCAATCCAATTTAAGTGCCTTGAAGTACATTGCAACCTGAGTGATCAACACGAAGAAGGCAAAGCTCTGCAGGTAACTTAGCGACAAATCTGAACGTCCCACGATCAGCGTTAAGTACAGTCCTACCGGGAGGGCCGCCATCAGGACCTGCCGTCGTCGCTGGGTCCACCAACCCAACCAGGCCAGTAGATTCCACAATAGCAGGCTCACAAAGAAACTCAGGATGGTGCGCTCCCGGATCGGATCCCCTATTGTGTAGGACGACCACCAGCTACCCACTTGATCGATGAAGAATTGCAGGCGGGTGTGCATCTCAATAATCCAACCGGACCCTCTGGGCAGGTTGAGCAAAGAGGGGAGGAAGTCGGACGCGGTTACAAGCGCTGTATAGGTGGATAACAACGCGACATAAATCACCCCGAACCACCCACTGAAGCGGCTGTGGGCAAGCAGCAAGCCAAATACCAGGCCGAGGACCATGATCCTTACGTTCAGGCCGTCGCTGCCTGCCAGCGTGGTTCGATCAAGCGCGCTCGCGAGTACGGCGATTAAGCCCACCAACGGCAGAACCGGAGCCAGGAGGCGACGCAGCCTGCCCCAGGGAAGAGTGACTATCATTGCTCACCTCGCCTGAAGGCAGCAGAAGCAGGTCGCGGCTTGTTAACTACAATCGTCTTCCCCAATGGGAGTGTTTTAAATTCCCAGCGCTGCAAAGCTCCATAGGACGCCTCGATCGGCCGGATCTGGCGGGAATCAACGATCTGAGCATGAATATCACGACGTCGGAGGTGTGTTAACGTCTCTTGGTTCTCAAGCGGCCTTATGCTCTCGTCGCTCAGCAGCAGCACATACAGTCCGACCCTGGATGCATAATGATTTGCTTTCCAGGCATCAATCCATCCGGTATCGAAGGATGGGGTGATGCTGATTACCAGATGACCGGGCATCACTACCTGGGTGACATTCTCCAGCGCCTGCGCCAGCCCCTGCTCTGGATTGGCCTGCAAAGGCGACAAGGCCTTCAGGAGCTTCCACAAATGCGCCAGGCCTGCGGTGGGTTGAACGACGACCGGGGACGCATCCTGAGCGAAGAGACCCACTGAGAGGTGCTGGATGAGAAGCCGCTCAGCCAGTGAGGCGACCAGGATGATCTCCTTCTCCAGGGTTGAGTCCACTCCTTGCCCACGTTGGACACCCGCCTCCAGATCGGGCAGCAGCCAGACAATTGATCTTGCCTCGGGTTCAAAACCCTTGACGAAGATGCCCTCCCGGCGTGCGGTGGTCGGCCAATGGATATGCCGCATGGGATCGCCTGGATGGTAGGGTCGTGTGGTAAATGCCTTGGTCGAGTCGGCCCGCATATTCGCACGGAATAAATGCGCATCCCCCTGCGCACTGGCTTGAGGCAGCACATGCGCCGGGACCTCAGCCAGCGGTGGGAACACGACCAGATCCCGATCGGCCTGGTGAGATTGACGTAGAAGGAAGATCCCAAAAGGATCGCTTGTCAGCATTTCCCAGGGTCCCATGTGGTAAATGCCTCGCAGCGAGCACCGAGTGCGGTTAACCCAACTGCGGCGGCTATGGGAACCCAACGCGGCAACGACGGACATCGAGTAGCCCGGCAGTGATGACCGATCGACGAGCTCTGCCCAGAGCAGCGGCAGAAGTGAGCGATTTTCGAGTTCGACCTGCTCTTCGATTTCATCGCCAACCTGCACCGCCGCCGAGAGCAGCTGCCGTCGTGTGTGTGTGTTGTGGGCTGCATTTACGACCCACAGATAGGCCAGCAGGTGAATTGCTGCGAAGACTCCCAGAATCAGTGCCGCTACTTCCGAGAGACTCAGTAGGTAGAGTATCAGCGAGATAAAGAGAAGAGCCGGGGCACTCAAACTACGTATTTCGATTGTCGATGCCATTTGTTCGAGGGCGAGTGTGCGCAGGACGAACGGGGCCTTGTGTCGTAGGGTCAGCAAGCGTAGCAAGCCAGAGGCTTTCGACGCTTGAAAAGTGTCTTTCAGTGGGGTCTGGCGATCAGCAAGCATACCGCGGGGAACCTCCCAACCGGATTTGGGTTGAAAACGGTCCGTATTCCAAGGTTGCCATGTTTAATTCTACACGGAAGCTCATCGCATGAGATGTGCCTTCCATCTGGCGAGAGTCCCTTGATAAGAGAAAGTCCTCGCTCATTTTGCTCTGGTAGTTTGAATACCCGTCTGCCCTGTCCGTACGGGTTGGCAAAGACAAGCTCGTCTCCGGAATCGCCACTTCGAATGTACACCAGGTGGTACAGCTCGCTCACCAGGGTGGGTACGGGCGATTGTGTCCCTACGCCGGTTGACGGTGATTTCGACGGGGTCTGTGATGGGCTCACTGATGATAGTACTGCTGGAGTAGGGCTAGTGTGTAAAGTTCCAATGGCTTGCGCTGTCTGGAGGGCAATCCGGGTTTCCTGCTCCTCCTCTGTCGCCCCGGTCCCCGTCAGGGTTCCCTGCCATTGTTCGTCTAGAGGTTTCCCAAGAGTGCAGCCGGCGAGCAAGGCCGATGCCAGTACGCTCAGCAGTCGGACGAGGGTCAGCCCTTTTCTGGTTCTTGTTCGAAGCGACATAGGAACTCAGCTCCTTCTGAAAACCTGACGGCCTCGATCGTTCAAGGAACTGGTGAAATTTTCAGCAAGGCGTCTTGCTCGATGTT
This sequence comes from Anaerolineales bacterium, assembly GCA_034430615.1. Lineage (GTDB taxonomy): Bacteria > Chloroflexota > Anaerolineae > Anaerolineales > E44-bin32 > E44-bin32. Next base: position 23,205 of record DAOUEJ010000120.1, read on the forward strand.
TTTATTCACCACCTCAAGCATATAACTATCTAGGAGTAGATGTAAGTATTACCTTCAACCGATATAACAAGAAATGTGCTGCTGATTACTCTCATAATCAAATGTTGTTCGTTCAAATGGCTATGAATGCACTAGTTCATGCATGACTTGCTTCAAGGTAGTGGCAAATCATGTGCTTTCTCAAGCTGAATTTTTGATTTTGCAGAGAGGTTATCAACGAATATGACCAAATTGTTGAAATCTCCGGCTGCTGATGGGACTATCATTCCTTCAAAGCCTGCTCCCCGAACTAACTCTCCAAGTAATTGGGTCTCTTCCCAATCATCACCAATAAGTTGCTCCTTTGAAATCTCTAATTCCCTTAGAAACCGCGCGTCAGTTAGATCGCAAACTTTTTCCAAGGTCACTATAATATCTCCAACTACGTAGTTATCAGGAGAGCCTGGACGTCTAGTGATCTCGGCTATGCACCCTTCTGTACTTTTAGAAAGATACAAAGCTCCAAAATCCTCTGCCGTGTTGTAGCGACCGCCATAAAGAAATGCGCCGTCCATAGTCAGGATTGTCTTCTTGCGCGACTTCAATACAGCGCGGTACCAATAAGCCCCGCGAATTTTGCGGGGCTTATAACTTGAAAATAGTTTTCGCCAAGAGCTAAGTAGCCTTGGCATGGGTTATGTCGGTATTCCTTCTGCGATTCGTCCCAGCAGTCTAACTACATCTCTTAGACCATATGGTGGATCTCGAAGAATTACCTGAATGGGGGTTGCTCCTCCTAACTCTCGCTGGGGGGAGTATAGAAAGACCCTCCGTGATTCTTTGTCTTTGTAAATCTCTTGAAGGAGATTAGCTGCTTGGGTAAGCTGCCCCATAATTTCTGCATGAATCGGCCTTACCTTTAGTTGCACGTTTCGAGATGACCGTTCCCATCTGCTAATTGTTTCAGGTCTGACTCCTCCAAATGCGACCCCGGTCTGCAATTGAGTGAGACCAAGAACATGACGAGCTTCGCGTACATCATCAGGAGAAATAACCATTATAGTTGCCATCAATATCTAATCCTTTTCTACATTGTTTATAACATATATCATGACATATATCAAGTACAAATCCGCGCAATGATAGGAAGTTTTCATGCATTCTCGATATTCATTTCAACTACAATTTTTATGATTCATTACGTTACCGAAATAGTCGAACAGATCTTTAATCATCAAGTTATAAATCATAGGAGGGAAGCCTTATCTTTCATCCTACAGTTTCGGAGAAGGCAGAAGAAGACTCTTCATAACCTAGTAACCATTAAATATTCCCAGGCTAATTTCCTAGTTGCCGATTATCTTTCGAATCGGCAACTTTGTGACAGGTAAGCGAGAAATACCTTCTCACGCTTCTTGGCCGCACCCTGTCCCCCCATTGAATAATCAATGGCGAATACTGGGACTGCGTGCGTCTATGCTGCTGGCTTTAATAAACGTCAAGGTCAGAGGACGCTTAGCAGGTTCTCTTTCGTGAGCAACTCCAGCTCCGCACCGCGCTCCAAGAATGGCGCCACATCCATCCGCGCTTTTTCCCAATCCAATACCTGCAGACGTTCGCGCACGACCGCTTTCCAATTCTCCTCGGTGAGCGTTGGACCCTGCCAACCGGTTTGGGAGAGCGCGTTGTTAAGCAGAAGAAGATTCGGATCTGGCCATCCTGGATCGCTCTGGTACCAGAGCAGATCGTAGAGATCCCGCCCCTTTGTGTATGGGCGCTGTAAAATGGCGTGGATTTTTCCAGCCAATAACGAGGCTCGATTATGATGCTGAAGCTGCAGCATCACACGGCTCCTAACGAGCGTAGTCTCCAGACCTGCACCTTTGGGCGGGCTCGTATCTACTTCAAGTTTGATGCTGAAGATTTCCGCCTCCTGCCCCGAGAGTCCAAGTTCATGCAGCAAACCAACGAAACGGATCCAGGCACTGTGAACAGAGCGGTCCTCGGAGCGCTTGATATTTACATCGTACCCCTCATGGTGAAACTCGTGTTCGATAGCTCTCGAGTATGATCCCGGGTCGTACAGCTCAGGTTTCCTCTCCAGGGCAAAGTCGAGATCCTCGGAGTGTCGCGGCAGAGCGTATAGGAAGCGGAGCGCCGTTCCACCATGGAAGGCAAGCGGAACCATGGCACCTTCTCGCTGCAGAATAGACAGCACACGAGCTTGCAAGTACTCCCGCATCAGGTTAAGCGCTTTGAGTGGCGAATCGCTCTCACCGATAATACCTTTGAGAATCTCTTTCAACCTTGACTCTCCCATGCCCCCTGCCGCATCAGCACTTTCATATTTTTTACCGCCCGCTGCAGCTTGGGCTTTCCGAACCCGGCAGCTCGCCGTTCAAGTGTTCCCTCATCCATCCGCTCCAGATTCTGGAGGCGGAGCGATAGCAGAAACTCTTCCGTATCACCACCTGGGGTCAGGTAGACCAAATCGAGAAGGGCTTTCTCCGGCTCGGCAATCATCACCTGCTGGGCTTCCTGCATCTGCATAAGTTGATAGCCAGACAGATATTTTCTGTGGACATGGCGGAATATATATCTTCCTAGGGGTGTATCCCAGGTTCTAGGTCGGCTTGAGCAAACGCTGACAACCGTGGGCGTATATTCCGGAATAAGCCCGTAATGGGCTAGCGCGGACTGACAACTAACATAAGATCCTGGCACCATCCGGTTGGCGATCATGAATGGGTGCGGATCCCTTTGAAAAGGTGGTGCGAGAGCATAGAGCCCTCGTCTAAGTTGAATAAGGCGCCCGGAATTGGTCCAGCGAGTGAGCTGTCGTCGGATGTGGTTCGGATCCACATCACCGGCAAGCAGGAGCCCGGTCTCGAAAACCGGTTCATTCCGTACGATTTCAATGAGCTTTTGAAATTCCATTGCAATATTTTGCCATTAATGGCAAATTAATGCAATATATTTCTCCCGTTTTGAGCAAGAGAACTACTAGGTTACCTGCATCTACCCTGTGTGGCATACCCACTCGCGTTTAAGCATGGGTTTATCTGTCCTTTCAGGATGCTGCGCGATCCTTTCCACTCTGCTTTGAGGGCGCTTCGCGAGGAGGCGGCGCAAGATGTCATGGTGCGGCACTTTACAGTATGAGGTCAGGAATTTCCAATGCCTTTCTTCATTTACCACAGCGTCTAGAACGGCAATTTGCTACCGATTAATCTCATAATTACTACCAATTCACGCCGCATCCCCGGTCGTGTCCCGCGAGATTGGGATGAGAAGGCCGGTACCTCCCTCACGTGATGCCTTATTATGGGCTCACCATTAGACGCAGTCTACTTTCGTAGCTGCCAGATAAGGAGATACCGACCCATGAATAAGATTAGCATGTTTTATATAGGATTGGACCTCGGAGACAAGTACTCTTACCTCACCATTCTCGACTCGGAGGGCGAACTGATCGAAGAATCGCGCCTGCCCACCACAAGAGCTTCGTTCCAGCGCAAGTTCTCCACGCTGCAACCTTGCCGGGTAGCCATGGAAGTCGGCACCCACTCCCGCTGGGTAAGTTACCTGCTCAGGGAACTGGGCCACGACGTCCTGGTCGCCAATGCCCGTAAGCTCAGAGCGATCTATCACAACCCCCGTAAGGGAGATCGCGCCGACGCCGAAACCCTCGCTCGGCTTGCGCGCCTCGATCCCGAACTGCTCTCTCCCATCCATCACCGATCACCCGAGGCACAGGCTGACCTGGCCGTGCTGCGATCGCGGGATGCGATCGTCCGTTCCCGCACCTTACTCATCAACCATGCTCGCAGCATCGTTAAGAGTTCCGGTGCTCGTC
>DAOUEJ010000121.1:0-2207 GCA_034430615.1 Anaerolineales bacterium
GGAAGTTGGTCTCACGGTCGATGGTATCCGTACGCGGGTCACGAGCTTTCTCAGAACCAACGGTCCAGTATGCTAGTTCATATCCCTCAACCAACACCCTACCAGGATGTAAACGCCTTCTTGGACCTGCTGCTCTCCAATATGCAGGCCGTTCTGGAGGACCGTTTGGTCGGTCTCTATCTTGGTGGTTCGCTGGCGCTTGGCGATTTCGACCCACAGCGGAGCGACATCGATTTTGTTGCCGTCACCGCCGACGAATTACCGCCTGAGACGGTTGCAGCTTTGGAGAAGATGCATACTCGCCTCTGGGACACGGGCTCAAAATGGGCTAGGAAGCTGGATGGGAGTTATGTTCCCCAGCAAGTGCTCCGCCGCTGGACCCCGGATCAGGCGCCGTGTCCTTTTGTTGAGGAAGACGGATTCGAGATCACGAAACAGGGAAGCGCAGTGATCCAACGCCACATCATCCGCGAGCACGGCGTGGTGGTTGCGGGCCCCGACCCGCGTGCCCTGATTGACCCGGTCGATGCGGACGGTCTGCGGAGCGCCATGCGGGATATGTTGGAGAAATGGTGGCAGCCACTGCTCGATGACCCCGATTGGTTGCGGGCAAGTCAGAATCAGCCCTTTGCCATTCTCACGATGTGTCGGACGCTTTATATACTGGAGCATGGCGTTGTCGCTTCGAAGCCAGTCGCAGCACAGTGGGGGCAGCAGGCGATGAGTGAGCAATGGACAGCGTTGATCGAGTGGGCACTGGCCTGGCCGCCGGATACGAAATCGAATCACTTGGTGTCGACGCTGAACCTAATCCAGTACACCCTAAACCGCTACGAACGTTACTACGAACGTGCTTGATGGGCGACGGCAAAGCCGATTGACGCTTGCATGCGCAACGCAGCGTGCTGTGCTGCCCCTATCACCGCCAGTGTGTTCATCAAAGACGACGAACGTGGCCACGCGGATTACGAGGAATGGCTGGAAGAGCTGGCGCCGCCCACATACATATCATACGAGGAGACATCATGGACTTCAGCGACGGTCAGGTCAACTATGAGGCTTTCGGCGCGCGTGGAGACGGCGCCACCGATGACATGCCCGCGATCTGCGCGGCACACGAGTATGCAAATGCACATGGGCTGAGCGTCAAGACCAGGCCCGACGCTACTTACTACATCGGCGGCCAGCCGCTGACCGCCGTGATCGCGACTGATACCGACTGGAACACCTCGCGTTTCACCATCGACGATGTGAAAGAGGTGCAAGACCACAAAGCGTCCATTTTCGAGGTGCGCTCGCAGTTGCCGCCGGAGGAACTGCACATCGACCGGCTCACGCGGGACCAGGCACGGGTGGATGTGCGACCGGAACACGACTGCCACGTCCTGGTCGAGAACGACAACGTGCGGCGGTATATTCGCCGGGGCCTCAATCAGAACGCAGGCGTGCCCCAACACGATTGCTTTGTGCTTCGCCGGGACGGCTCGGTGGCATCGCCGATCGACTGGGAGTACGACGAGATCACCCGGATAGAGGCGCGGCCGATCGACGATGCGCCGCTCGTTCTCCGTGGCGGCGTCTTCACCACCTTTGCCAACCGCATGCAGCAGGAGGTCGGCTACAACTACTGGGCTAGGAACATCGTGATCTCTCGCTCCAACACCGAGGTCGACGGGCTGACCCACTATGTCGTGGGTGAAACCGCGGTGGGACACCCCTACGCTGGCTTTATCAACGTTCGCCAGTGCGCCGACATTACGCTACGCAACTGCTTTGCTACCGGTCACAAGATCTACTCGACCATCGGAGCGGCTGGCAAGCCGGTCAACATGGGATCCTACGACTATAGCGCGAACAATGTGGTGAATTTCCGCATGATCCACTGCACGATGAATCACATCACCGATCGCACGCGCTGGGGCGTCATCGGGTCGAACTTTTGCAAGAACATCTTGCTTGAGGACTGTATCCTCTCCAGGATGGACACGCATATGGGGGTCTCGGGCACCTATGTGATCCGGCGCTGCACGCTGGGCTGGATGGGCCTCAACGCCATCGGTCGTGGCAGGCTGACGGTCGAGGATTCCACCCTGTACGGCCGTGCGCTGGTCAGTTTCCGCCAGGACTATGGAAGCACCTGGAAGGGCGATCTCGTCATCCGCAACTGTCGCTGGATTCCAGCGGGCGGAGAGACCTCATGGCCGCAC
>DAOUEJ010000122.1:0-10461 GCA_034430615.1 Anaerolineales bacterium
TTGGCGGGATCAATTCCGCAAGGCGCTTACCGACCTCGCCTTCAAGCACAGGGCGGCGAAACTTCGGACACCACACGAGGTGATAATTTATCTGATACGCAGCGTGGCGGGTTCGTTTAGTGTCCATAAACAAATTATGACACTCTTTAGAGGGGATGCACAAGCAGGGTGTCAGCCCTTCGGGCTACCCGCATTCCCCTCCCCCCTAAAGGAGGGAGTACCCTGCGGGATTTTCTATGGCTAAACCTCGCTCCGTGCGCCTTTACTATGCCAGCCGATTCCGGGTAGACTTAGCCTTTCGCCCTTACCTATTACTCACAGAAAGCATTCGATGAACGACGAAATCTCAACCCCCAACGAACTGACTCTAAGCCGAGATCTCGATCTCTTCACGGTCACGATGATCGGGGTCGGGGGTATGGTCGGCGCGGGTATCTTTGTTTTAACCGGTATTGCCGCCGGGATCGCTGGACCGGCTCTCATCCTGGCCTTCTTTCTAAACGGTTTGGTCACTTCGCTGACCGCCATGTCTTATGCCGAACTTGGTTCGGCGTTCCCGGGCGCCGGCGGAGGCTACCAATGGATTCGGGAAGCGCTGGGGACAACACTGGGCTTCATGGCTGGGTGGATGAGCTGGTTTGCGCAGGCGATCGCCGGAAGCCTGTATGCATTGGCGTTCGGGCGCTTTGCCGCAGAACTCCTGGCCATGGCCGGCATCCAGCCGGCTGGGCTCTCGATCGAGCAGTTCGCACTTGTACTCATGAGCCTGGTGATCGTGCTTTTCACGCTCCTGAACGCTTGGGGTGCATCGGAAACTGCCTCGGTCGGAAATATTCTTACCATGACCAAAATCGGGATCCTGGCATTGCTCGTGGTCCTGGGCAGCCTGGCCATGGCCCGTACCGATCAATGGCATGTGCGTTTCAGCTCAGGATTCCTTCCCAACGGCGTCCTGTCCGTGTTTGTCGCCATGGGACTAACTTTCATCGCCTTTGAAGGTTATGAGATCATCGCTCAATCCGGTGAAGAGGTGATCAACCCCAGGCGTAATATCCCACTGGCCATCTTCCTTTCGATCGGGATAGCGGTGGTGATCTATATCCTGGTCGGCACAATCGCCATAGGCGCCATCCAGCCACCGCCGGGGATTACCGCATCTGAGTATCTGGGCGAAATGGGTGAGCTCGCAATCATCGAGGTTGCGCAACAGGTTTTCCCGCTGGGAGTTGGCGGGTTGATACTGCTCTTGAGCGGTCTCGCTTCGACCACTTCGGCGCTGAACGCCACCACCTACGCCGCCTCCCGCGTGTCCTTTGCAATGGGCCGGGATCACAATTTACCGAAATTCTTTGCCCGGATTCATCCTCTCCGCCGGACACCGTTTATGGCTGTCATCTCGACCGGGATTCTCATGTTATTGATGGCCTGGACGCTCCCGATTGGGGATGTAGCATCGGCCGCCAGCATCATGTTCCTGCTGCTTTTCCTGCTGGTAAACGTAGCCGTGCTCTACTTAAGGCTGCAGCAACCCGAGCTAGAGCGAGGTTTTCGCGTCCCCTGGTTCCCGTTTCTCCCTGTACTGGCGATCATTTCCAATGGTTTCCTCGCCATGCAGGTGTTCAATTTCAGCGTGATCGCATGGTACACAGCCATTTTCTGGGTGGTGGTCGGACTGTTGGCACACTTCATCTACTTTCGCCGGGTCGAGGAGATGGAAAGACCGATGGAAATCCTGTTGGAGGAGGTCCTGGTCAGCCGCGATTACTCGGTGCTGGTTCCCGTGGCGAATGAGGAAAATGCACGCGTGATGGGAAAGATTGGAGCCATCCTTGCCCTCGAGCACCAGGGTGAGCTGCTTGCACTGCACGTGATTAAAGTTCCCCGGCAGCTCTCACTTGTCGAGGGACGCATCTTCCTTAAAGCGGGTCGCAGCACGCTGGAGGAAGTGATCCGACAGGCGAAAAGCTATGATGTCCCCGTCCATACCATCATCCGACTGGGGAGGAATGTGGCCACCGCAGTGCGCCGTACGGCTGAGGAGAATGCCTCAGATCTGATTGTGCTTGGATGGCCAGGGTATACCCAGACCACAGGACAACTCTTTGGATCGGTGATCGATCCGATCGTTGACAATCCACCAGCAGACGTAGTCATCGTTCGTCACCGTGCCTGGCGCCCGCTGCGCAATGTGCTCGTCCCGGTGACGGGAGGTCTGAATTCCCGGCGCGCGGTTAAGATGGCGGTGAGCATGGCCCGGGCGGAACCAGAACCAGCCAGGGTGATTGTCCTGCATGTCGTCCCTGTTGGTTCTAGAGAGGCGGCCCGTATTCGCGGCCAGCGTGCCCTTGAGGACGGACTGGACGGTATTGAGTATGACCGGGTTGAGCGGCGGATCGTCGAAGGCAGTGACCCCGGGGAGGCGATCCTGGAGCAGGCTGATGGGTGCGATCTGATCGTGCTCGGTGCAGCAGAAGAGCCGGTCTTCCGCAATTTCCTGGTCGGACCCGATACTGAGCGCATCGCCCGCCGGGCCAAGGTTACGGTCATGCTCGTCAAACGGCGCAGTTCCCCGCTGCACTCCTTCGTTCGCAAGGCTTTGATCGAGCCCACCAAGCCCAAACCGATCCGGTAGGCTAAGGCGTCTGTCAATGCGGCTATGGATACCTGGTGACCACAAGCGGGAACCGTGCCCCGACCGTTATCATCGCGCACTCCTCGACCCCCTCTATTCGCAACTTGAATAGCCTCATTTGACGTGGACATCTTGCGCACATCCGCTGAATCACGCACAATGCAGCCGTCAGGCAGGATACCGACAATACATCGCTTTCGAGGTGAAGCCCGGTGATAACAAACGGAAAACTGCTGTTCCTTTGCGCAGCGACTGCGACCCTGATCGCTGGATGCGGCCGAGGGACACCTCCACCGGCGGAGCCCCTAATAAACCAGACAGAGGTCGATCTCCCGGAAGAAATTACTGTACCCACAGAAACCGCGCCGCCGGCTCCCACCCCAACCGCGACGCGCAAGCCATTTGACCAGGATTCGATCATCCAACTTGTCCCTGAACGGGCGTTTTCGATGGGGGCAGCCGTAAGGGCGGTCTCGATTTCGTCGGATGGAGTGCTTGTGGCTGGTGCCTCCGGCGACGACCAATCCTATGAAATTGGGGTCTGGTCGCTTGAATCCGGGGAACAGGTGGTGGCAATGGAAGGTCACACCGCCATCATCTGGGATGTTGCCTTTTCACCTGACGGCCGCTACCTGGCCTCTAGCTCCAAAGATTACACGGTCCGGGTCTGGCAGGTTTCCGATGGTGCACAGGTATTTCGCTTCGACGCACCGGGGGAGATCACGAGCGTTGCTTTTACCCCGGATGGCCGATATCTGGCCTTCGGTGGTGTAGAGAACTGGCCTGTCGCGGCGGTCTGGGTCCTGCAGGTCGATGGCTGGTCGCAAATTGCAAAGGTGGCAGAGGGCTGGAATATCCCAGCCATCGTCTTCACACCGGACAGCCGCTTAATGATCGCCGGTGGAATATCACGCAATATGCGGGCCTGGTATATACCCGAGGGAAGCGAGGTCTACCGGCTCTACTACCCAGGCCAGGTATACGACCTGGCGCTTTCCCCCGATGCGCGTGTCCTGGCCTCGGCTCCCTGCATCCTCTCATCCGCCAATCAATGTGCCGAGGTCGAACTCTGGCTGCGGGATTCCGGAACCGGGGAGGTGTTGAAGCAGGTAAGTGCTGGCTCGAGCGCGGTTCAGGCCTTGACCTATTCTCCCGACGGGGGCTTGCTCGTGGCCGGGAACCAGGTCGGGTGGCTCCAGATTTGGGCCATGCCGGAAGCCCGCCCAATCGGTGTGCTGCAGCTTCACCCGGGCACCGTCGAGGATCTGGCCTTCAGCCCGGATGGGAGCCGGCTCGTGAGTGCCGGTTCGGATGGGACGATCTGTGTCTGGCGAACCCCATGAGGGCGAGTCCAAGTTTGCGGAGTTACGCTCCACCTGCTCGAATTCAAACAGGAAAAATCGGAAGCACGATCAACGCGAGCGGATTATTCTGGAGAGCAGTCTGAGATGAGTCATTGGATTTTGGTCCGGTTCCTGCGGCTCCTTACAACGATCTTGTGCCGGATCGATGCGCGTGCCCTGTGCCGTGTTCCCAATTCCGGACCACTGATCCTGGTGACCAACCATATCAATATCCTCGAGATCCCGGTCCTCTACACCCACCTCCAACCGCGCCCGATCTCCGGGTACTTCGCTGCCTATCGTATGAAGAATCTGTGGCTGCGCTGGCTCCTGACGACCTTTGGTGGGATCCCGGTCGAGCGCGGCAGACCTGATCGGAGCGCGATGCGCCAGGCCGTCGAGCGCCTGCGGCAGGGTGACATCTTCGCCCTGGCTCCGGAGGGTACGCGCAGCAAAGACGGGCGTCTACGCCGTGGCCACGCGGGGGTAGTGCTCCTGGCTCTTGAGACAGGAGCGCCCGTTCTTCCGCTCGCGTTCTGGGGAAGTGAAAACTGGCAGCGTAATCTTAAACGGTTGCGCAGGACACCCTTTGAGATCGCGGTTGGACAACCTTTCAGGATCAAGCCAGCCCCGCACATCCCAGACCGGGCCTACCGGCAAGCAGTCGTCGATGAAATCATGGTCCAGCTTGCCGAATTGCTTCCGCCGGAGTATCGGGGGGAGTACGCTGATGCGCCTACAGATGCTCCGCTCTACCTGGAGTTCATCCCGGCAGATAGGCAGGCCAGTTCTAACGCAGGACAAATCTCAGATCGAACGGTTTGAACTTTGAATTGGGATCGATTCGGAGGGGGCCGTCATTCCGAATCGAAGCTGACAGGCTTGGTGGTTGAGGCCAAATCCGATCCCGGGGTGCATGCCGGGCGGAACACAGCCAGTAACCTCAGGAATGTGACGAGAATGAATCTCGTTCGGGGTGGGGAGAGGGAGATCCCGTCGTCACTCTGCTCCTCGCGATGACGGATAGGGAGGGCGCATACGGTTACTTGTCATTGCGAGCCCTGCGATGCATGGCGTAGCAATCTCCCTATTGGTTCCGGGGTACCGCGAAATAGGAGCTCGCGTTGTCGCGGAGTTTATCCCGAGCCATGACGATGGGCTTCTCGCGATGACGGACAGAGAGAGGGTGCTGCGCTCCTCACGATGATGGGCCGCTGTCCTGAACTTAGATCAATTAGCCTGCACTTCCAGGTCGGTCAGATCGATCAATGAGACCTCGCTGAGTGGGCAGATCCAGGAGCCGGCTCGCTCGAAACAGGAGATCCAAGGCTGCGTTTGGTCCGCAAGGCGAACGCTGACTGATTCCGGGGTATTACCCTGTATTGTTTCCACCTGGAGATGAACCTCTCCGACCTGCGCCGGGTTATTTGGATTGAGCCGGTAACTCAGGTTGAGCACGCTGGCTGGGGCGGATGATTTCAGCTCGGTCGCTGCGCTGGCGCTGGTTGCCAGGGGAAAACCGCCGCTCACAGCAAGGATCAAATTCCCAGCCAACAACCCGACCAGGAGCGTGAGCAAGACATTGCGCATTCTCAGTGAGATGTTCTGGTTGAGTGTTCTCCGTCCGATGGCTGAAGTGAGCATGGTGTTGCGTGTTCCTGTCTGGTGTGAGGTGACTGAATAACCACTGATAATAGGATAGCGTGTCGGTGCTCATTTCACATCCGGTAGATGATTGATATTTCCTCCCGCTGGAGGCGGAAATAAATAATCCCCCGGATGGGGGATGGTGATCCATCTCTCGGGGGGAGTTTCGAGAATTAACTGGTCCGTTGGTACCTATTTATGAATAACCAGGCCCTGTTCGATGGCACGGGTGACCGCCTCCACCCGGTTCGAAGCGTCGAGTTTCGAGAGGATATTGCTGACATGAGTCTTTACGGTCGCAGTGCCGATTACCAGTTCATCGGCAATCTCGCGGTTCGTCATACCCCGTACCATCAAGACCAGGACTTCGCGTTCGCGTGGGGTAATATCGAGCCCGATCCCAGTTGGCCTGGTCGGAGACTCGGTAAAGCCGTTTGCTATGCGGGGGGATTGAGGATTACCCTGTGCCAGTGCCTCATACCGCCGCAAACGTCCGATGACAGCTGCGATCAGGTCTTCAGCGTCGATCGGTTTGCGCAGGTAATCGTCGGCTCCAAATTCCTTCCCAAAGCGAACATCCTCACCCTCGCCCTTTGCGCTTAGAAATATGAACGGAATCCATACCCAATCCGGATTGCTGCGTACGCGCTGGAAGAACTGGTATCCATTCATATGGGGCATCATGATGTCGGCGAGGATTAGGTCTGGGGTTTCGACTTCAAGGATGGTCAGTGCCTGCAGGCCATCCATTGCCGTCATTACCTCAAAGCCGTTCAGCTCAAGGACTTCGGCGACACTTTCTCGGATGATGTCTTCGTCTTCGACCAGGAGGATGCTTTTCTGGGTCAAGTTTATTCCCCCGATTCAGAACGTTGCGGGATGAGTTGCTTGTGGATCCCGGGAAACCAGAGCGTAAAGCTGGCGCCATTGCAGGATTCCCTGCCCGGGACGACTTCGATTGTCCCGTGGTGTTCCTGTGTGATCTGCTGTGCGATCGCCAATCCCAGCCCGGTTCCAGGCGCCCTGGACTTGAGCCCGGTTTTGCCACGGAAGAAGCGCTCGAAGATATAGGGCAGCTCATCCTGCTCGATGCCTGGACCCGTGTCATCGACCTCTATCCCAACCCAGGGCAGGCCATCAATTTCCTTCGAGCGTGTACGAACCGTAATCTGCCCACCAGGCGGGGTATAGTTTAGCGCATTTGTTAGCAGCACGCTTAAGGCTTGCCCGACCAGGCCAGGATCAACGTGAATCAACTCGGTTTCGGCCTCATCATCGAAGACCAGTGATATCTGGCGTTCGTTCGCCAACAGCATGCGGTCGTTTGCATACTCACTGGCAATCTCGGCAGCACTCACCTGCCGCAGATCGAGTTCTACTTTGCCCTGCTCCAGTCGGGACAGTCGCAGCAAATCCTCGATTAACTTGTTCAGGCGGTCGATTTCACGTCCCATTCGTTCGAGATATACGCTGGACTTGGTTGGATTCATCTCGAGCAGCGAATGGTTCAGTTTCAGGCTCGTTATGGGCGTGCGAAGTTCGTGGGATACGTTCGAAACGAAGGCGTCCTTCATTCGCTCCACGTGTTTAAGCGCGCTGATGTCGCGGATTGTGCTAACGATGCCGTGGATCACGCTCTCGCGGGTGATCGGCGCCAGAGCGAGCTCAACGTCGAACTGGGAGCCGTCCTTGTTCTCTCCGGTGATTTCGAAACGATCTGTGACCAAACCCTCCACGACTTCCTGCAGGTGTTGGTTGCAGCGACCCATCTCATCGATTGAAGTCAGCATCGATAGTGACTGACCGCGGACTTCTGCCTCGGTATACCCGAAGAGAGTGGAGAAAGCCGCATTGCAAAGCTCGATCGTTCCGTCGTTTTTTAGCAGGAGCACAGCATCCGGGCTGTTATCGAGGATCGTCTCGACCCGGTCCCGGGATTGACGGAGCTCGCCGGTTGCCTCCTCGACAGCCTGCTCAAGAAATTGGCTATGGCGTTCGAGCTCCTGATACAGCATGGCATTCTCGATCGCTACCGCGGCATGGATGGCAAAGGCTCCCAAATCGCGGGCGTGAGCCGGTTGGAAGAAATCCGGGGTTGTGCTGTCAAGGTTCATAAAACCGATCACGGTATCTTCGACGACAATCGGGGCACACAGGTAAGAACGGAGCCACTCCATACCTTCAACCCGGACCCAATCCGGATCTTTGCTGACATCGGCAATGATGACAGGTTCCTGGGTATCAAGCATCCGGCGGAAATGTACCGTCTCATGCAGATCGAACGTGATACTTTGGACTTTGGTCTCATCAACACCGAATTTGTCAAATCCCCGTGAGACAAGGATCCTGAGCGTCCTGCCGTCGGTATCCAGGGTCATGATGTTCGCGGCATCATGCGGCACAACCCGTCCGAGACTTGTCAGGATGCCCTCGAGCACTTCATTGAAATTGAGGGTGCTGTTAAGGGCCATCGAGGCTTCACGCAGCGCTTCCGCGATGTTGCGCTGATCCTGAGCCAGACCAAATAAACGCGCATTCTGGATCGCGGTCGCTAGCAAATTGGCAATCGTCAGGAGCAGTCGTTCATCATGATCGGAGAAAAATGCTGGCTGCCTCGATTCGGCATTGATGACGCCCAGGACTTCACCGCCGCTGACCAGGGGCACGCACAGCTCCGACCGGATCCCGGATGTGGAGACGATGTAGCCTTCATACTGAAGGGCATCTGCCACCCGGATCGGGATCCCCGTTTTCACCACCATCCCCGTAACCCCGGTCCCGACCGGGATGAGATCCTGGAAATTCTCGATGGGAAGACCATGATAGGAAGGGTGGACACGCAGTGCCTCCCGTTCATCATCGAGGACCAAAGCCCCCACATGATCGGGATAGAAGGTTGCCGAGATGATCTGGGTGACACGATCGATGATCTCATCCTCGTCGAGCGACATCGCGCAGGCGCTGGCGACGGTTTGAAGCGTAGACAACTCCTCCACCTGGCGACGCAGTTCTGCATCTGAAGCTCGTTGGTCTGTGAGATCGGAAACGACGGCCCACGTGCTCTGAACCCCCCCATCCTCATCGAAGAGGGGTGAGGCGGAGACCTGCATCAGTCGCTCCGAGCCGTCCTTGCACAGCATCGTGATCTCGTACTGGTTGCGGTGGCCGAGCATGCGGCGCTGTCCAGTTTGCCCGCGTGCAATCTGTTGCGCGGTTTCGCTCATGAATTCGGAGATCGATCGCCCTAGCAACTCTTCTTGCTGGTAGCCAAGCATCTCAGCGAAAGTCGGATTCACATAGGTAAGGATTTCATCCAAATTACTGATGCCGATTCCAATGAATGCACTCTCAGCGACAGCCCGGTATTGTTCCTCACGCGAGCGCAGTTCTTCCTCAATGGTCTTGCGTTCGGTGATATCGCGCTGGGCAGCCAGGTAGCCTATGATCTCACCCGCTTCATTTGTGATCGGGCTGACCGAAACCTCAACCGGCACGATCCGACCGGAGCGCTTTCGGTTAACGAATTCCGCCCGCACGGTCTCGCCCCTCGTGATGCGCAGCCAGAAATCTTCATAGACTTCAGGCGGCATCATCCCGCTGCTGAGGATGCGGGGCGTGGTTTTTCCGATGACTTCCTCCGGCTGATAGCCGTAGACCCGCGTGAACTGCGGGTTGACATAGGTCAGGATGCCTGCTGGATCGGTCATGAAGATGACTTCGCCCGAGGCTTCTACAGCTTTGTTCAGACGAATGATCGTCTGCTCGGTTGCCCGGCGATCGGTGACGTCGGTGATGATGCCCAGGATGGCCTGCTCACCATCGATGTTGATCAAGCGCGTAGCGTGAATGGCGATCAGCTGGCGCCCGTCACGCGTGATCAGGTCAGCTTCATAGGGTGAGACTTCCTCGCCGCGCGCATGTTTCTCGAACTGTGCTCGGATCAAGGCGTGCGATTCAGGAGCGAGCAGCTGCATGAAGGAAAAGTCCTCGGCGTAAAACTCATCTTTGCTGTAGCCCATGACCTCGACACAGGCTTCGTTGACGTAGATGATTCTGCCCTCCTGGTTGATGAAGATCATGTTCGGGGATTTATCGGAGAGCGTCCGGAACTTTTCCTCTGATTCGAGCAAAGCCTGCTCAGCATGCTTCTGCTCGGTGATGTCGCGTCCGACTCCTTGGTATTCGATGCGCTCGCCAGCATCATTGAAGATCGCCCGGTCCCTCCACTGGAGCCAGACGACTTCGCCGTTCTCCCCTGCAAGTTGGGCTTCGGTGGTCTTAACTGGATTCTGGGGTGAAAGCTCGGAGTGAACTTCACGAAGAATCGCAAGTGTCTCCGCGGAGAAAAATTCGGCTATATTTCGGCCGATCATTTCTTCCGGCGTGTGGTTATACAAACGTGCGCAGGCCTCATTGATATAGAGGATGATCCCGGAGGCATCGTAGCGGTCGATCAGCTCGGTCTGATCCTCCACAATCGCCCGGTACTGCGATTCGCTCTTCCTAAGCGAATCGAGGACCAGACCTCGCTCCAGTATGGTTCGCTGACCATCAGCATACACTTGACGGATATCGCGGATGGCCAGGAAAAGGATCGTCAAGCCGATCAGCATGTAGGTGAAATTGGTCAGGAGGACGGGTGAGGGTGTCCCAAGAATGTCGTATTCTGGGATGACCCCTTGCTGGTCGAGAAGGACAAGCAGGATGCCACCGAACAAGCTGGCCAGGGCAAACATGATCGCCGAGCGGAACCCGAGCAGCAAGCCTGTCAGCAGGGTTAGGATGGTGAGCCCGGCGTAGGCGGGTGAGCGGATACCGCCATCCTCGACCGCGAGCATG
>DAOUEJ010000123.1:0-33175 GCA_034430615.1 Anaerolineales bacterium
CGGGCTACCGGCCGCAGTTCTTCGTGCGGACGATGGATGTGACAGGGACGATCGAGCTGCCGGAGGGCGTGGAGATGGTGATGCCCGGTGACAGCGTGAACCTGATGGTTGAGTTGATCGTCCCGGTGGCGCTGGAGAAGGGCTCGACATTTGCGATCCGCGAAGGCGGCCTGACCGTCGGCGCGGGCGTCATAACTGAAATCTTGGAATAGGTTGATTATGGCAAAGCAGAAGATCCGTATCCGGCTCAAGGCATACGACCACCGCGTCCTGGATCAATCCGCCGCGCGTATCGTCGAAACGGCGGAACGTACGGGCGCCAAGGTCGTGGGACCCGTCCCATTGCCGACCAAGATCGAGCGTTTCACCGTTCGACGCTCGACCTTCATCGACAAGGATTCTCACGAGCATTTCGAGATCCGAACCCATAAACGGTTGATCGATGTTGTAGATCCGGATACGAAGACGATCGACACGCTGATGCGGCTCAACCTGCCGGCCGGCGTGGATATCGAGATAAAAATCTAGGCATTGTACATTTGCTTCTGGCAAGCTCATGAGCCAGAAGCGGGGGCTGGGTAAGCACCGGCTGGGATAGCGAACCGTATGAGAAACGCTTCGCAACCCGCCCGTGGACTGCCTGGCGCTCGGGGATGATGCAGCCGAAGCCCTGGTTGACAGTCCCGTCAAATCTGAGAGCAGGAGACAAGTTATGAAAGGGCTACTTGGCAAGAAAGTCGGCATGTCCCAGTTGTTCGACGAATCCGGGAATCTCATCCCGGTAACGTTGATCGAAGCTGGGCCTTGTTATGTGACCCAGATCCGCAACCCGAAGCGCGACAAGTACAGCGCGATCCAGCTTGGATTTGGTGAAGCAAAACCCAAGCGGCTGACCGGTGGCCAGCTAGGTCATCTCAAGCTCAATGATCTACCCCCGGTGCGATATTTACGTGAGTTCCGGGTCAACTCCGCTGAGGACTTGAAGGAAGGCGATAAGCTGACCGTCGACGCATTCAGCATCGGCGATCACGTTGATATTATCGGCGTGAGCAAAGGTAAGGGATTTGCCGGGGGTATCAAGCGCCACGGCTTCAAGCGCCAACCGAAGACCCATGGTCAATCGGATCGTGAACGGGCTCCTGGCTCACATGGTTCAACCACGACCCCCGGTCGGGTTTTCAAGGGCTCGCGAGGTCCTGGACATATGGGCTCGGCCCGCACCACGGCGCAGAACCTGCGCATAGAGCTGGTCGATGCAGAACGAAACATCCTCGCCGTACGCGGCAGTGTTCCTGGAGCCCGTGGCGGCCTGGTGATGATTAAAGAGGCTCGCAAACAGTAGGCGTGTTTCGGAGTGTGTAGGCGATGAAAGTAGACGTGATCAACACCCAAGGCGATAAGATCGATACGACAGAGCTGCCATCGCAGATCTTCGAAGCGCCTATTCTGGAAGACCTGATGCATCAGGCTCTGATGCGCCAGCTGGCGAATGCGCGTCTGGGAACCCATAAAACCAAGTCGCGTGGTGAAGTGCGCGGTGGCGGACGGAAACCCTGGCGTCAGAAGGGCACCGGACGGGCGCGTCAAGGTTCTCGCCGGGCTCCGAACTGGGTTGGCGGTGGGAAAGTCCACACCCCCCGGCCGCGCGATTACAGCGTAAAGATGCCGCGCAAGATGCGTCGGGCAGCACTGCGCTCTGCGCTCTCGGTCAAGGCCTCCCAGAAGTCGATCATTGTGGTGGACAAGTTCGAGATAGCGACGGCGAAGACGGCTGAAATGGCCAAGTTGCTCGAGTCGCTGGTGGGATCGTCAAGCGCACTAATCCTGCTGCCGGCTGCCGATGAGAATGTAGAGCGCTCATTAAGCAACCTGAACTCCGCCAAATCGCTGCGGGCAAATTACCTGAACGTGCGTGACCTGCTGGGCTACGACCGCCTGGTCATGCCGCTGGATGCGCTAACCGTGCTCCAGTCCTACCTGGGAAAGTGAGGAGGCTGACATGACGAGCGTATACGATATCCTGCGCAGGCCGCTGATTACGGAAAAATCCAGCTTCCAGAGTTCGAAGCTGAACCAATATGTCTTCGAGGTTCATTCGAAGGCGACCAAACAACAGATCAAGGAAGCCGTGGAGGTGCTGTTCGATGTCAGCGTCACACGCGTGAACGTGATGACACAACCTCCGAAGGTTGCTAAGAGCTTGCGCAACCGCCGGCGCCAGATCCGCCGCTCGGCGTACAAGAAGGCAATCATTACGCTTGCACCCGGCGATCGGATCGACGTATTTGAAGGGGTTCAGTGATGCCGGTAAAGAAATATAAACCCACATCTCCCGGCCGGCGTGGTATGAGCGGCCACACGTTCGAGGAGATTACTAAGAACGAACCCGAGCGATCGCTGCTGGTTTCCAAGCATAAGCGGGGCGGGCGGAATAACTATGGCCGCATTACTGTCCGTCATCGCGGCGGGGGAAGCCGATCGCATTACCGCGTGGTTGATTTCAAGCGGGATAAGCACGGGATTCCTGCCATGGTTGCAGCGATTGAGTATGATCCCAATCGTTCCGCTCGTTTGGCCTTGCTCCACTACACCGATGGCGAGAAGCGCTACATCCTCGCCCCGCTCGGTGTGACGGTTGGCGATCGTGTCCTGGCCGGGCCGGAGGCGGAAATCCGCCCCGGCAACAGTCTGCCCCTGGCGAATATCCCGCTTGGGACTACGGTCCACAACATCGAACTGCGTGACGGGAAGGGCGGCCAATTGGTCCGCTCAGCCGGCACCTCAGCGCAATTGCTGGGTAAAGAGGGCGCGTATGCTGCAATTCGTCTTCCCTCCGGTGAAGTTCGCCGGGTCCGCCAGTCATGCTACGCAACGATCGGTGAGGTTGGAAACCCGGATCACGGCAATATCAAGCTTGGGAAGGCGGGGCGAAAGCGGCATAAGGGAATCCGCCCAACGGTGCGTGGTTCAGCCATGTCACCCCGCGACCACCCACATGGCGGTGGTGAGGGCCGGCAGCCGATTGGTCTACCCGGGCCCAAGAGCCCATGGGGGAAACCGACCCTGGGCAAGAAGACGCGCCGTAACAAGCAGACCGATAAGTACATCATCCGACGCCGTTCCAAACGGCGACGCTAAGCGAAGATCGCGGTAGGAGCGTGGAGGCGTAATTATGTCTCGATCACTGAAAAAAGGCCCCTTCATCAACGCTAAACTCCTCAAGAAGATTGAGGAGATGAACGAGCGTGGAGAGAAGAAAGTTATCCGGACCTGGAGCCGGGCAAGTACGATCTTCCCGCAGATGGTGGGTCATACACTGGCCGTGCATGACGGTCGCCGGCATGTGCCGATCTACATCACGGAGAACATGGTTGGGCACAAGCTGGGCGAGTTCGCACCCACACGCACCTTCCGTGGTCATGTCGGGCGCGACCGGACGACCAGGACGAGGGAAGCGTGATGACTGCTGAAGCAATCGAAGTCAGGGCCAGCACCAAGTACATCTCGATGTCGCCTCAGAAGGTTAGGCTGGTATTGGATCTGGTACGTGGGCTTGAGGTGAACGAGGCCTTGGATACCCTGAGGTTCGTCCCGAAAGCAGCCGCCAAGCCGGTTTACAAGGTGATCCATTCCGCCACGGCGAATGCAGAGGAAAACCTGGGTTTGGACCGTGATGATCTCGTGGTGCACTCGATCTATGCTGACGAAGGCCCCACGCGAAAATGGCGACGTTTCGGCGCCCGCGGGCGTTTCAAGCCGTTATTACGAAGATATTCGCACATCACCGTCATCCTTCGGGAACGGGAAGCCGTCGGGGGATAACCCCGGTGCATTGGCGCAGCCAGAGAGGGTGCGCCTCTGGGTAGGTCGAAAGGAGAAAGCATGGGCCGTAAAGTCCATCCAAAGGGATTTCGACTCGGGATCAATAAGACCTGGGATTCACGTTGGTTCGCCAGCACGGACACGTATGCCGACCAACTCCACGAGGATCGTGGCATTCGCCAGTTGATCGAGAAGACGACGCCGCGGGCCGGGATATCCAAGGTTGAGATTGAACGATTCCCGAACAATGTGCACGTGACCGTACATACGGCCAAACCGGGCATTGTGATCGGCCGCAAAGGCGCCAATGTCAAGGAGCTGCGAAGGTTGCTCCAGGAATTGACCGGAACGAGCGTAAAGCTCGATATTTCCGAGATCAAGGAACCTGATCTTGATGCCTACCTGGTTGCAGAGAATATTGCCAACCAGCTTGAGCGTCGAATCAGCCACCGGCGTGCGATGCAGCGAGCGATCGGGCAGACCATGCGCCAGGGCGCCGAGGGGATTAAGGTCATGTGCGCCGGTCGCCTGTCAGGGGTCGAGATGGCCCGCCGGGAATGGATGCGCGAGGGCCGCGTGCCCGCACAAACGCTCCGGGCCGATATTGATTTTGCACGGGTTGAAGCACTTACGACCTTTGGTCGGATTGGTGTGAAGGTTTGGATTTATAAGGGCAACATCCTGCCTGAGGGCGAAGAAGCACAAGAAGTGATGG
The DNA here is from genome assembly GCA_034430615.1 of Anaerolineales bacterium. GTDB lineage: Bacteria > Chloroflexota > Anaerolineae > Anaerolineales > E44-bin32 > E44-bin32. The sequence goes on from DAOUEJ010000123.1 coordinate 4,538, forward strand.
ATGTTTACGTCAGCGAATAAGCTGACGCTGGCCTGGAAGGTTGCGAGGTGTACGCATGTTGATGCCAAAACGAGTTAAATACCGCAAGCAAATGCGGGGTCGAATGCGTGGAATGGCGAGCCGAGGTGTTGATGTCACCTTTGGTGAGTTCGGCTTGCAAGCACTTGAACCCGGTTGGGTGACGGCCAGGCAAATTGAGGCGGCCCGCCGAGCGCTAGTTCGATACATGCGAAGGCGTGGTAAGGTCTGGATCCGCATTTTCCCGGATAAGCCCGTCACGCAGAAACCAGCTGAAACCCGTATGGGTAAAGGCAAGGGCGCAGTTGACCATTGGGTTGCGGTCGTAAAACCCGGAAGGATCTTGTTTGAACTTTCTGGATTGAATGAGCCCGCGGCACGGGAAGCGATGCGGCGCGCCGCCCACAAACTTTCGATCAAGACCAAGTTCCTGTCGAAGGAAGGGATCAGTGGGGAGTAGGCCATGAAGGCACTTGATATTCACAAACTCAACACGGATCAAATTCGCGTGGAGCTGGATTCGGCGCGAGAGAATTATTTCAAATTGCGCTTCCAGTATTCGACCGGTCAGCTTACCGATCATTCGCAGCTGAACATCGCTCGCCGTGATATCGCCCGGCTGGCGACCATCCTGCACGAACGCGAGATGGTTGTAGAGACTGAAGGAAGTGAAGCATGACCAATAACCGACGCCGCCTTGAAGGTGTGGTAACACGGACCAAGTCTGAAAAAACCGTCATGGTACAGATCGACAGCACAGTCCGTCACCCGCTCTATGGAAAGGTCCTTCGCAACCGGAAGGATTACATGGCCCATGACGAACTGGGCTGTCAGCTTGGTGATCTTGTTCGACTCGTCGAGAGCCGGCCGATCTCGAAGCGTAAGCACTGGGTCGTGGAAGAAATCCTCGAACGCCAGACCGAAGCCGAGGTGATTGCTGCCAAGGTTGAGACTCTGGACGTCGTGGAGATGGAGGCGGAGGAATGATCCAGCAGGAGAGCCGCCTGAAAGTGGCTGATAACACCGGCGGTCGAGAGCTGCTCGTCATCCGTGTCCTCGGTGGTTCACGGCGCCGCTATGGCCGCATCGGGGATATCGTCGTCGGCGCAATCAAGACCGCCACGCCGCATGGTGCGGTGAGTAAGAGCGATGTTGTGCGCGCGGTGATCGTGCGCACGAGCAAGGAATACCGTCGTCCGGATGGCTCGTATATCCGCTTTGATGACAATGCCGCCGTGATCCTGGATGCGGACGGGCGTAATCCCAAAGGCACACGTATCTTCGGCCCGGTGGCGCGTGAACTGCGCGAAATGGGTTTCACCAAGATCGTTTCACTGGCGCCGGAAGTCCTGTAGGAGGTGGCCGTGGCTACAAGGTTAAGACTAAAACGCGGCGATACCGTTCGAATCATCAGCGGCCGTGACAAGGGGACGCAGGGTGAGGTTATTCGGGTACTGCCACGCCGCGATAAAATCGTTGTCCAGGGCGTGAACGTGCGCAAGAAACATCAGCGGCAGATCCAGGCTGGCGGACGGACGATGAACCCGGGCATCATTCAATTCGAGGCGCCGATGCATGTCTCGAACGTGATGCTGGTTTGCCCCAAGTGCAATCAACCCACGCGGATTGGGGTGCGCCGGGAAGATGGCAATGCCATCCGCTTCTGCAAACAATGTGAAGCGGAGATCGACGCGTGAAACCGCTCGGGAGTATGGATTGAATGGCACATCATCTAAAAGAACATTATGAGAAGGAAATCCAGCCGATCCTGATGAAGGATTTTGGTCTGACGAACGTGATGCAAGCACCGCGCGTGGTCAAGATCGTTGTGAACGTGGGTGTCGGGGAGGCAATCGACAATGCCAAAGCGCTCGACTCGGCACTGGAAGATATGGTGACCATCACCGGCCAACAGCCAGTGATCACCAAGGCGCGCAAAAGCATCGCCAATTTCAAGCTACGAGAAGGCCGCTCGATTGGCGTCAAGGTGACCTTACGTGGATACCGCATGTGGTCGTTTCTTGATCGACTGGTGAATGTAGCGCTGCCCCGGACGCGTGACTTTCGCGGTGTATCACCGGACAGCTTCGACGGGCGTGGCAACTATACGCTCGGGATCCGGGAACAGTTAACCTTTCCTGAGATCGTTTACGACAAGATCGACAAGGTGCGTGGGTTCGAAGTCACAATTGTGACCTCGGCCCGCGATGATGAGCAGGGGCGTCGCCTGCTTCAATTGCTGGGGATGCCATTCGGGAAAGGCGAGATTTATGGCTAAGACATGCATGCCGATTAGGGAAACACGCAGGAAGTACAGCGTCCGGGTGCGCAACCGCTGCCGCATTTGTGGTCGACCCCGAGGGTACTACCGGCGTTTCCAGCTCTGTCGGATCTGTCTGCGCGAACAAGCGCTCGATGGAAAGATCCCTGGGCTGGTGAAATCATCCTGGTAGGCTGCTCGCCGGAGAGGTTTTAATGAGTATTTCAGATCCTATTGCCGATTTATTGACCCGGATCCGCAACGCACTTATGGCTGGACAGACTGTGGTCGCGATCCCCAGCTCGAAAGTCAAGCTTGCGATCTGCAAGATCCTTGAAGAGGAAGGCTTCGTCGAGGGTTTCGACGAAGTCCAGCTGCAGGGAAAAGCGCATAAGACCATTCGCATCAAGCTCAAGTACGTGGGTGAGCGCCGCGATCGCCGTTCGGTGATATCTGGTCTAAAGCGTGTGAGCAAACCTGGTCGACGGGTATATGTCGGTCGCGGCGGTATTCCCTGGGTGCAGTCGGGGCTTGGTGTTGCAATCCTGACGACCCCTAAGGGTGTCATGACCGGCGTCCGGGCCCGCCAGCTAGGCGTTGGTGGTGAGCTTTTGTGTGAAGTCTGGTAGGTGGGTGCGTTGCTCTGCAACGTTGCGCAACAGGCAATCACACGTGGATGGAGGATGACGTGTCAAGAATTGGTCGAATGCCAGTGATCATCCCGGACGGCGTCCAGGTCGAGATCCAGGATCAGGATGTCCATGTCAAGGGGCCGAAAGGCGAACTCAAGCGTTCTTTCCGGCCGGAGATGATCCTGAAGATAGAAGAGGGTGTGCTCACGGTAGACCGTCCCTCCGATGCTCCCAAGATGCGGGCCCTGCACGGATTGACCCGCTCCTTGATCAACAACATGGTGGTCGGGGTCAGCGATGGGTTCCAGAAGGTGCTCCAGGTTGAAGGCGTCGGGTATCGCCCTGAACTGGAAGACGCCGATTTGATCCTGCACGTGGGCTTTTCGCACTCGGTTCGGGTTCAACCTGAGGAGCGGATCGAGTTTGAGGTTGACACAAAGGCCCGGTTGATCACCATCAAGGGGATTGATAAAGAACAAGTCGGTCGGATCGCGGCCGATATTCGCAAGATCCGCCCACCGGAACCCTACAAGGGCAAGGGCATCCGTTACCAAGGCGAATACGTCCGGCGCAAGGCAGGTAAGGCCGGCAAGGTGATGACTTAATCATGACAAAACATTCCAGAAACAGCATGCGTCTGCGCAGACACCAACGGGTCCGCAAGAAGGTTGCCGGAACTGCCGCGCGGCCGCGCTTGAACGTCTATCGAAGCTTGAACCAGATCTATGCACAGTTGATCGATGACCAGAGTGGCAATACGCTCGCGTCTGCATCCACGCTGGAAGAGAGCCTGAAGTCCAAGCTGAAGGGTCTTAACAAAACCCAGCAGGCTGAGCAGGTCGGCGAGGCAATCGCCAGTGCGGCGAAAAAGGTCGGGGTAAAGCAGGTCATTTTTGATCGAGGCGGTTACCGCTATCATGGCCGGGTCCGCGCGCTAGCTGAAGCGGCGCGTAAAGCCGGGTTGGAATTTTAGGGAAGGGAGCCTGACCGGTGAGAAGAAACTTTCGTGATCGAACCGATGAACGCGATGAGCTCGACGAGCGCGTGATCGATATCTCCCGTGTAGCGAAGGTCGTCAAGGGTGGCCGGCGTTTTGCCTTCCGGGTAACGGTAGTGGTCGGCGATAACCACGGTAAAGTAGGCATGGGCATTGGAAAAGCGCGTGGCGTCCCGGATGCGATCCGTAAGGCGGCGGACAAGGCACGCAAGGACATGCAGCCCGTTGAATTGGTCGGAACAACCATCCCGCACGAGATCATATCGAAGCACAGCGGAGCGCAGGTGCTGTTGAAACCGGCTTCCCCCGGTACGGGCGTGATCGCCGGCGGGGCAGTGCGGGCGGTGCTCGAAGCCGCTGGCGTACGCGATATCTTGACCAAATCCCTGGGGAGCGCCAACGTTCTTAACGTTACACACGCCACGTTGGAAGGATTGCGCTCGCTCAAATCCTACAAGCGTGAAGCAGCTCGGCGTGGTAAGGACAGCAGCGCGCTCAAGCCGTTCTGGGAGCGGGATAGCAATGGCTAAAAAAGCGAGCACAAAGGCGAAGGCCCTGCGGGTCACATTGGTCAAGAGCCCAATCGGCTACCCTGAACGACAGAAACGCACCGTGCGTGCCCTCGGGCTGCGCCGTTTGAATCAGACCGTCGAGCACGCGGACGCACCAGAGATCCGCGGGATGATTACGAAGGTAAGCCATCTGGTGCAGGTCGAGGAGTAAGCGAGCATGAAATTGCATGAATTGAAACCCAGGCCGGGAGCGAAGAAATCGCGCAAGCGAGTCGGGCGCGGTATCTCTGCTGGCCAGGGCAAAACTGCCGGCCGGGGCACCAAGGGTGAGGGTGCACGCGCAGGATCAGGCGGACACCTCTACCGTCAGGGTGGAAACCTGCCCTTCTACCGCCGGCTGCCCTTCAAGCGAGGTTTTACCAATCCCAATCGGGTCGCTTGGGCAGAAGTTAACCTCGAGCGCCTTGAAGCTTTCAAGGCCGAGGCCGAGGTCACCCCTGAAGCTCTTGTCGCTGCCGGGATTCTGCATGACTTACGATCACCGGTTGTCGTTCTGGGCAGGGGTGAGATCAAAGTCCCGCTCAAAGTCCGGGCGCACCGTGTGACGAAATCAGCCCAGGCAAAGATCGAGGCTGCGGGCGGCCAGGTTGAAATCCTTGAAGGATAGGCTGCGGTTTTTGCGAAGGAGTTATCGATGAGACGCTCCACCTGGAGATTCCTGTTCATATCTTCCGATATCCGCAACCGGATCTTGATCACGATCGGTTTGTTGATCCTGTATCGCTTCGTTGCGAATATTCCTGTTCCAGGTGTGAATCGCGCCGCGATCGCAGGGGTGTTATCCGGCTCAGGGCAGGGACAGACGCTGATCGGGTTGCTCGATCTGCTATCGGGCGGGACAGTCTCCAACTTCGGCGTCATGGCGATGGGGGTGTATCCCTATATCACAGCGCAGATTATCCTGCAGCTGCTCGTTCCGATCATCCCCGCACTTCAGGCACGCATGGACGATGATCCCCGCGAAGGCCGGAAGTGGATGGAAAAGTGGACCTACTACCTGGCAATACCGATGTCACTCTTGCAGGCAGTCGGGCAAATCCGCATCTTTCAACAATACTCAACCCAGCAGGCAGGGAGCATCCTGAACTTCCCGCTGGCGTTGAACCTGGCCACAACTACCATGCTCGTCACGATGACGGCGGGCACGATGTTCGCCATCTGGTTGGGTGAACAGATCTCTGAGTCCGGGATCCGCAACCAGGGTCTCTCGCTGATCATCTTCGCCGGTATCGTTTCCCGCATCCCGAACAATCTCGGCCGCCTCATTTTCAATCAGACTTCTGGCACTTTACTCCCACTGCTGATCTTCCTGATATTCCTTCTGGTGAGTACGATCTTCGCCATTGTCTATGTCCAGGAGGGTAGGCGCAATGTCCCGGTGATGTACCCCGGCCGTCGGGTTGGAAACCGCATGTCGATGCCGGTGAAAGGGACCCTGCCTTTGATGGTTAACATGGCGGGCATGATCCCGATTATCTTTGGCCAGTCACTGCTAACCTTCCCGGCAGTCCTGGCGCAGTTTTTCATCGCCTCCACCAATGCAACCATAGCAGGCATCGCCACTTTCTTCTCGAATACGTTTGGTGGTTTCAGCGATGCCTACTGGATCTTGTTCTTCCTGATGGTGGTCGGTTTCACCTTCTTCTATACCGATGTACTATTTGCGCAGCAGAATTACGGGGAGAACCTGAAGCGTTCCGGCGCCCAGGTCCCCGGTGTGACCAAGGGCGCCGCCACACAACGCTACCTGACGCGCGTGCTGCGCCGGATTACACTCCCAGGCGCACTTTTCCTGGGTTTCGTAGCCATCATGCCGTTCCTGGTCGGGTTAATCTGGCCGATCGGAGGATCGAATACAGGTCTGCTGCTTGTTTCGTCTTCTGGCTTACTGATTGTCGTCGGTGTGGTACGCGATCTCTACCGCTCGATTGAAGCAGAGCTCAAGTTGCGTGGCTATGATCAGGCGGTGCTAGTTCGATAAACGGAGAGCCCATCCGTGTCAATATTCGTCGTGCTGCTCGGCCCGCCGGGTGCGGGAAAAGGAACCCAGGCTGCCCGCCTGGCTCAAGGTCTGGATGTGCCGCATATTTCCAGCGGTGATCTCTTCCGTGAGCATCTGCAGAGTGAGAGCGATTTAGGGCGGGAAGCCAGGCGCTTCATCAACCAGGGTGAACTCGTGCCGGATGATGTCACGATCGGCATGTTGAGAGAGCGCTTGAGCAGGTCGGATTGCGGGTCAGGGGCCATCCTGGATGGCTTTCCACGGACGCTGTCCCAGGCGCAAGCCCTGGATGAGATCCTGGAAGGACTGGGCGCAAACCTGAAAGCCGTGCTCTACTTGCATGTTTCGGAAGGTGAGTTGATCGGGCGGCTCACGGGCCGTTGGATGTGCAGCCAGGGGCATATTTACAATCTGCGCTTCAACCCCCCTCAAGAAGAGGGGATTTGCGATCTGGATGGCACCCCGCTTTACCAGCGGGATGACGATCAGGAGCAAACAGTCAGGCAGCGCATTCAGGTCTACCATAAGCAGACGATGCCACTGGTGGAATACTACACCCAGCGAGATTTGCTGGTTGAGATAGATGGAGATCAGCCGATAGATGCGATCACCACGGCGCTGATGTCGGCCGTCAATGAAAGTGCGGATCGATGAACGGGCGCAGAGGTATTAATTTGAAGAGCGAACGTGAACTTGGTTTGATGCGACAAGCCGGTCGCATCAACGCCGAGGCACTGGCCGCCGCCCTGGAAGTCGTCAAGCCGGGGGTGACGACTGATTTCATCAACCAGACCGCCGCCGCAGTGCTGCGCGCGCATGGAGCCCGCCCAGCTTTCGTCGGAGTCCTCGGTGCCTATCCGTATCCGGCCGAGACGACGATCTCGGTTAACGACGAGCTTGTGCACGGCATCCCGAGTCCGCGTGTGCTGGTGGAAGGTGATATTGTCAGCATCGATTGCGGGACGATTTATGAAGGATTCGTCGGAGATTCGGCGCTTACCGTAGGCGTCGGGCAGATCAGCGATGAGGCACAGCAACTGCTTGATGTAACTTGCGAATCCTTGTTCATAGGAATTGCCGAGATGCAACCCGGGAAGCGCACCGGCGATGTATCCGCGGCAATCCAAACTTACGTGGAAGGGTACGGCTACCAGGTCGTTCGAGAGTACACCGGGCATGGCGTGGGGCGGAGCATGCATGAGGACCCGCAGGTCCCGAACTATGGGCAAGCAGGACGTGGAATTCCCCTGCGGGCGGGGATGACGATCGCCCTCGAGCCGATGGTGCTCTCGGGGAGCTACGAGACACGCATCATGAAGGATGAATGGACGGTAGCTTCGAAGGATGGCAAACTGACCGCGCATTTTGAGCATACGGTTGCGGTCACCGAAGAGGGACCGTTGATCCTGACTTCAATCGATCAAAATCTGGACGAAGGGGTCTGGATTCAGTATAATGATTACTTTGTTGGCCGACAGGTGTCGGCACCTCAGTAAGGAGTGCCGAAAATGAAAGTATCATCTTCCGTTCGTAAGCGCTGCCCGAAGTGCAAGATCGTCCGGCGGCGTGGAAAAGTATATGTGATCTGCGAGAACCCGCGTCACAAGCAGCGACAAGGATAAGCTATGGCTCGTATAGAGGGCATTGATCTACCTCGCGATAAACGCGTTGAAATCGGGTTGACCTATATTTTCGGCATTGGACCGAGCACTGCACGTTCAGCGCTCACCGTGGCCGAGGTCGATCCGAACAGTCGGGTGCGCGATTTAACGGAAGACGAAATCACGCGCTTGCGCGATTTCATTTCACAGAATTTGATCGTCGAAGGTGATCTGCGACGTGATGTACAGATGAATATCAAACGTCTGATGGAGATCGGCTGCTACCGCGGTCTCAGGCATCGGCGTTCCCTGCCAGTCAGGGGCCAGCGCACACGTACGAACGCACGCACGCGCAAGGGTCCCAAGAAGACCGTGGCTGGCCGTGGCCGCCGGCGTGGAGCGAAGAAGAAGTAACCATATCTACCGGGCAGCTTGTGCCGAGGACCAGTGTTGGGTGACCTTCCGCCCACCGCGGCAACTGGCCCTGCTGGCGCGATTGAGCGGTATACGCACATGCGCACGAGTCGAGAGAGGAATGAGAATATCGTATGGCCAAGAGAGCACAGGGATCCAGGCGGGCAGCAGCCCGAAAAGTTAAACGGACGCTGTCCCATGGTATGGCATTCGTCCATGCGACCTTTAATAACACGATCATCACCATTACCGATCTGCAAGGCAACGCAGTCGTTTGGGCAAGTGCGGGGTCATCGGGCTTCAAGGGCTCACGCAAGAGCACGCCCTATGCAGCTCGCCTCGCTGCTCAGGAGGCGATGAAGTCCGCCAAGGATCTCGGGTTGCAGGAAATCGATATCCTGGTCAAAGGACCAGGGCCTGGGCGTGAAGCCGCGATCCGGGCCGTGATTGCAGCCGAGGTCAAGGTTCGCTCGATCAGCGATATGACCCCTGTGCCGCATAACGGCTGTCGTCCACCGAAAAAACGCCGCGTATAAGAAATATGCTCGCTATGGAAGGATAACCACAAGCTATGTCGAGATACACCGGTCCAGTATGCAAGCTTTGTCGCCGTGAAGGCGAGAAGCTTTTCTTGAAAGGTCAGCGCTGCTTCACGCCGAAGTGCGCTTTCGAGCGTCGCAGCTACCCACCGGGAGAGCACGGCCGCGATGCTCAATTTCGCCGCCGCCGGGTGTCGGACTTCAGCCGGCAGTTGCGCGAGAAGCAAAAGACACGCCGGGTTTATGGAGTTACGGAACGCCAGTTCCGGCGCTATTACCGGGACGCTGTCCAGCAGCGTGGCCTGACAGGCACGAACCTGCTTACACTTCTCGAGCAGCGCTTGGACAACGTCGTATTCCGGCTCGGGTTCGCCGAGAGCCGCACTCAGGCACGTTTGCTCGTGACCCACGGCCATTTCAATATCAACGGCCGGCGCACAGATGTGCCGTCGATGATCGTCAGGCCGGGAGATAAGGTCGAAGTGCGCGAGGGATCACGAACACGGACCTACTTTAAAGACCTTACTGCCAGCGCGGAGACAAAAACACCGCCCACCTGGCTAGAACGAAACCTGGGTTCGCTTGCCGGTAAGATGGTGAAAATGCCTGAGCGGCACGATATCGATGCCAACCTGAACGAACAACTGATCGTCGAGTACTACTCACGCTAGTGGAGTACCCAGCGAACACGTTCCGATGATTGTGGATCGTGGAGGGATAAAGTGGTCGTAACCACGAACTTCGTAATGCCAAAGATAGAACGTGAAGCCGTTGCCCGAAACTACGGCAAGTTCATCGTCAGCCCGCTTGAGGCCGGCTATGGAATTACCCTAGGGAACGCATTGCGGCGAGTGCTCTTGAGCTCGCTTGAAGGCGCGGCGGTTAGCTCCGTCCGCATCACGGATGTCCCGCACGAGTTTTCGGACATCCCCGGGGTGCGTGAAGATGTCCTTCAGCTCATGCTGAACCTGAAGAAGCTGCGCCTGATTCTGCATGAGGGGGATTCGTCCCGCCTGCGCCTGGAAGTCAAAGGTGAGGGCGTCGTCACGGCAGCAGACATCATCGCTCCGGCCGAGGCTGAGATCGTCAATCCTGATCTTTACCTGATGACGGTCGATGATGATAAGGCTCACCTGGAAGTTGAGATGAGCGTCGAACGCGGGCGGGGATATTCCCCCTCAGATGAGCGCGGCCGCCTGCCGATTGGTGAGTTGCCCACGGATGCAATCTTCAGCCCCGTGCGTAGAGCAAACTATGAGGTAGGCCGGGCACGCGTCGGTCAAGATACCAGCTTTGACCGCTTGATCCTCGAGATCTGGACCGATGGGACACTTAAACCCGAGGAAGCACTCAGCCAGAGTGCCCAGATCCTGATGGCGCACCTGCGTGATATCGGCGGCGTGACCGAGGAAAGCTTGATAGTTGCCGCCACAGAAGAAGAAGAGCCTAAGCTCACCAGCGAGATCTATGAGATCCCGATTGAAAATCTTGACCTGACCGTGCGGGTGTTCAACTCGCTCAAACGCACCGGGATTACGAGTGTTGGTGAAGTCCTGGACATGCTTGATAAGGGCGAGGAAGCCATGCTTTCGATCCGCAACTTTGGTGAAAAGAGCTTGGATGAATTGAAGGAACGCCTGACTGAAAAGGGTTATATGGAAGACGGCACCGAAGAGGCGGCCGAATCCGAGTGAGGTTTGCATGAGACATCGAGTAAGCGGGCGGAAGTTGAGCCGAACGAAAGACCAGCGTGGTGCCCTGCGGCGCAATCTGGTCAAAGACCTGCTTCACCACGAGCGCATACGAACAACGAAAGCAAAGGCAGCGTTCGCCCGGACCACCGCAGAGCGGATTATCACCCTCGCCAAACGCGGCAACGCGTCCGGCGATGAGGCGAAGATTGTGCATGCCCGCCGTCTCGCTGCTGCCCGACTCAATGATCCGGTTATTGTGAAGAAACTCTTCGATGATATCGCCCCGCGCTATGCTGAACGAGCGGGCGGGTACACCCGCATGATCAAGCTGGGACCACGCAAGGGTGACGCAGCCGAAATGGTCCTGCTCGAGCTGGTGGAAGAATAGGCTGGAATGCCTCCAGCCGGGACGGGAAGCGTGAAAAACCCGTCTTCTGCAACTTACAAATCGATCGTAGCCTATGACGGGACGCTCTTCGAAGGATCCCAACGCCAGGCTGAAGGGCACCGCACGGTGCAGGCTGAGCTTGAAGCAGCGCTGCAGCGTATGGGCTGGCAGGGCGAATCGCTCCTGCTCGCTGGACGAACCGATCAGGGTGTGCATGCATCGGGGCAGGTGGTCAGCTTCAGACTTGACTGGAAACACAGCCTGGCTGATCTAACGGCAGCGCTCAATGCGAACCTGCCGCCTGATATCGCCATCCGGAAGAGCGAACAGGTTGGGGATGAGTTCCACCCCCGCTTTTCCGCTCGCAGCCGGCGTTACCGCTACTCACTCTGGCTCGATCCGCTCCGTGATCCACTGCAGGAACGCTATGCCTGGCGGATTGACGGTGATGTTGAGATAGCACCCATGCAGACAGCCGCAGAGCTGATGCGCGGGAAGCATGATTTCGTCGCATTTGGCAGCGCACCCATGCAAGGTGGACGTACCACCCGCGACGTGCTGGATGCAACCTGGAATAAATCTGGCAGGAGCCTGTGGTTTGAGATTGAGGCGGATGCCTTTCTCTATCACATGGTTCGCAGGATGGTCGCTGCACTGGTGGAGATTGGCCAGGGAAGGAAGTTCGTCGAGGATGTAGAGCGGATGCTGGACGATCCATCGCTGCTCTGGCAAGGCCTGGCACCGGCACATGGCTTATGCTTGACCGAGGTTCGCTACGATTGAATGGCTCTGAATATCAGCGCGATTGGATCGTGCGCAGGAGTACTTATCATGCAGAAAACATTTTATCCAACCAAAGATGACATCACCCGTGGGTGGTATGTGGTTGATGCGCGCGGGGCCAATCTGGGCCGTTTAGCGACGCGCATCGCCAGTGTATTATTGGGCAAGAATAAGCCCGAGTTCACTCCCGGGGTCGACGTCGGCGATTTCGTGATCGTAGTTAATGCCGGTCAGATTACGGTTACTGGCAACAAGCTTGAAGACAAGATGTATTACCGACATTCCGGCTACCCGGGTGGCCTGAAGAAGATTAACCTGCGGGATCAATTGGCCCGGTTTCCAGAGCGTGTCGTGGAAGCAGCCGTCTGGGGCATGCTGCCCCATAACCGCCGTGGCCGGAAGTTGATGGCAAAGCTGAAGGTATATTCTGAAGCCGAGCACCCGCACCAGGCGCAGAAACCACAGGTGCTCGAGCTTACCTGAACCCTCCCGGTTCAGATAAGGGCGGCGCTGCTGAACGGAAGAAGAGAGGAAGACGAGAAACATGACCTACTATGAAGGCATCGGAAGACGAAAGACCAGCTCGGCACGTGTCCGCATTGTTGCCGGGAGTGGCAATTTCGTCGTGAACGGAAAACAGGCAGAAGAGTATTTCACCCGAACAGGTGACATGGATGCGATCCTGGAACCGCTCCACGTTGTTGAGATGGTGGGGAAATTGGATATCTCTGTCCTTGTTCAGGGCGGGGGCGTCACCGGGCAAACTGGGGCCGTCCGTCATGGCGTCGCTCGGGCGCTGCTGGAAATGGATCCGGAACTGCGCCCTGTCATGCGCAGCGGGGGTTTCCTGACACGCGACGCCCGTATGAAGGAACGTAAGAAGCCAGGCTTGAAGCGGGCACGTAAGGCCCCAACCTATACCAAACGCTAAACGCGATCGGTTTGAGGTACGTGAGAGATTAATTTAGAGGGCCGGGGAGCGAAGCTGCCCGGCCCTCTCGCGTGAGTTCGGAGGTGAGTGTGAGCGCAGGATTGACGATCGTCGGACTGGGACCGGGTTCTCCGGAACTGGTTACGCGTGGTGCCTGGCAAGTGTTGGAGCACGCTGAAGAGGTTTACCTGCGGACTGCCGACCATCCGCTAGCACAGATCTTGAACGATTTCACCACCGTGACAAGTTTCGATGAACTATATGATGCCTGCAACGATTTCCAGGCAGTATATGATGGGATCGTCTCCCGGCTGATCGCGCTTGCCCGGCGACCTGGCGGAGTTGTGTACGCCGTTCCCGGTGATCCGATGGTTGGCGAAGCAACCGTCTCTGCCTTGATTGACACATTCAAGAACGAGCCCGGGGAACTTGTGATCCACCACGGCATCAGCTTTATCGAACCATGCCTGGAGCTGGTTGCCTACGATGCGCTCGACGGCTTGGCCGTCTTCGATGCGCTCGAGCTTGCCCGGGGCCACCATCCGCCATTCCCGCCGGATACCCCTGCATTGCTCAGCCAGATTCACTCTAAGTTTGTGGCCAGCGAGGTCAAGCTGACCCTGCTCAACCAGTACCCTCCCGAGCACGAAGTGCATCTCCTGCAGCGGGCAGGGACTCCACAATCTTCCGCAGTGACGATGTCGCTCTATGAAATCGATCGGGTCCCAGATTTCGGCAATCAGGCTGCCCTGTTCATTCCTGCACTTGTAAAAGAATCGGCATTCGAAAGCTTCCAGGAGACTGTCGCCCATCTCCGCGCACCGGAGGGCTGCCCCTGGGACAGGGAGCAGACACACCAATCCCTGCGCATGCATTTGATGGAGGAGGCCTACGAAGCCCTGCAAGCGCTTGATTCAGAGGACCTGCCAGCGCTGCAGGAGGAACTCGGTGATCTGTTGCTTCAGATCGTGCTTCAGGCCCAGATCGCCACGGAGGGCGGTGATTTCCGGATGGCGGATGTGATCGCCTCGATCCAATCGAAAATCATCCGCCGCCATCCACATGTTTTTGAAGACACTCAGGTACAGGACGTTGATCAAGTTTTGCATAATTGGGAAGCTCTCAAGGCCGATGAACGGCTAGACCAGGGCACGGGAAAGGGTGCGCTGGATGGCGTACCTCTGGGGTTTCCCGCACTAGCACAGGCTGATGAGATTCAAAGTAGGGCGGCACGGGTCGGCTTTGATTGGCGTAAGATTGAGGGTGTGATTGAGAAGGTGCAGGAGGAATTCTCAGAGGTGGAGAGAGCCTCTCTCCCACAAGAGACCGAGGCCGAGATCGGGGATCTGCTGTTTGCCATCGTAAATTACGCTCGCTGGCGGGGAGTCGAGGCCGAGTCAGCGCTGAGAGGGGCTAATCTCCGCTTCCGGAAACGATTCAACCACATGGAGCAGTCTGCAGCGGCCAGCGGCAGCAGCCTGGACCGGATGAATCTAGGCGAGTTGGAGGCGCTATGGCAGACAGCCAAGCAAGCAGAAAAGCGGGAATGAATCGAGGCTTGTTTTTCCGTGCGATTATTGCTGCGAGCCTGCTCGTGGGCGCATCATGCCAGCTGCAATCTCTATCCTCGCCTACTGCGGAAGTGCCGCTGCCCGATAAGGCCAGTCCCACACCGCAGGTGCTGGTGGCGACTTATGAGCCGAGCCCAACGGCAGAGCAGGTGGTTCCAACAAGCTCACCAACCGAGATCCCGGCACCGCTCGAGTTTAGCGCTGGTTCAAGCCGCTACATTATTCCGCCAACACTCCAATACATCAGCCCGCATACGGCCACGATCGTTTTCGAAGTCGACCCTGCGGGTGACCTGGGTCTGCTGACCTGGGAGCTCGGATCGAATCCCCGCGCCGGGAATTGGGAGCCCATTTCACCCTTACCGGGTGTTCAAACGATCGAGCTCACTGATCTCATGCCTGAGACCGAATACCTGGCAGCGGTCCTGGAGGGCTCACCCGGGATCACGGCGGTTGTGCCCACTCTGCTGGGTGAGATCTGGGATCCGATCCGGATCCACACCCTTCCGGAAGCCGGCTTTCCAGTCCGGATCGCGGTGATGGGCGATTCTGGCTTTGGCCAGGCGGTAACGTATGAGATGACCCAGGCCATGGCCGATCGAATGCCAGACCTTTTCATCCACACAGGCGATCTGGTCTACAACGCCCACCAAGAAGGCACGCCAGTCGCCGCTTACCAATATAAATGGTTCCAGACCCATGCACCGATCCTACACGAGGCAGCAGTGCTGCCAGTTGTCGGTAATCACGAAATGTACGAGGATGCGCTGTGGGAAGGGCAAGCCTACTACTATCATGCATTCCCGGTGCTCGATCCTCTTGAACTGAATCCAGATCTTACTCAATCCCAGGATGGTCGCCGTGACTGGTACCAACTTGCAGTGGGCGATATCCAGTTCCTCTTCCTGAACACACAGTTGTTCTTCGGTGGTGGGCTGAGAAGCGAACAAGACCAATGGTTGGAGGAACGGCTCAGCGATCCGGCTTATCAGGCGAGCATCGTTGTTTTTCATGTCCCCCCTTACACGAGTGGGCGACACCGGCTTGATGGAACGGCGGTGGTCCGGTCCTGGGTTCCTCTGTTCGAAGCTTACAATGTTCCCCTCGTTCTATCAGGTCACGATCACAATTATGAGCGCCTCTATCAAAACGGGGTCAACTATGTTGTCAGCGGAGGGGGATCCTCGATCCTCTATGAACAGGGTATTCCGCTGGCGATCTCGGAGCTCTTTTTCAAGCAATCACATTATCTGATTATCGATATCATGGCCGAGACAATCTTCCTGTCGGCTTATGCAAGCGATGGTTCGCAGCTTGACATGATGAAAATCGACCTGAACTAGCCGGTCATCCAGGCTTTTAGATCGAGACGCAACCCCGACACTTCGCTCGAATTCCTTGTGATACACTTCCCGCGCCGTTCATGGACGGTGGCCATGAATCGTGCCCAATCCTTGCCCGTTATATACCAGCCTTCCCTTCTGTGAAAGAAACGGTAATTCACACACCCTCAGGGTCATAGCATGCCAAGAGAGAACAATGCGGATGCGCCCGGGCTCATGCGGATCTACAACCTCGAAAAGGCCTACGGCCAGGCGAATGGAGACCGGAAGGTCCTCACCGGGATTAATGCCAGTTCCTCGGCAGGTGAGTTCGTTGCCATACGCGGGCGCAGTGGGAGCGGAAAGACAACCCTTTTGAACCTGATCGCGGGACTCGACACCCCGGATCCCGGATCAGGAGATGAACGTCAGCTTCATTTACTGGGAAGGCGTGGCTGCAATTCGGGGAGTGAGCGCTGGAGAGCTGGTTTCGGGCTGGGGGTATGTTGAGTTGACCGGATATTTAATACGTATGGCCGGCGTCTTCTAAGGAAGCCTGTCTCACCAGGCAAGGCATCCTCCCGCAGCAGTGGGTGGTCAGTTCGGTTGCGCCGTCGCTGGTGCTGGCGGCCAGATGTGCGGAATGCATAATGCGCATCCTGTTCCCTAAAAATTATTGGAGCGTAGCGAAAGGAAGACTATGAACACATGCTTGCCAGGTGATACAAGCCTGGGATCGGTCTCGCTTACGACGACAGATCTATCCGGCCTGGAGTCATACTATCGTGATGGGTTGGGGATGCAACTCGTGGAGCGAGAGCCGGGCTACCTGGCGCTCGGTGTCGAGGGGGAAGCTCCAATATTGCATTTGATTGAGGATCCAGATGCCCGACCAGCCCCCAGGCAGAGCGGAGGGCTGTATCACTTCGCCGTCCTACTCCCGGATAGGGAAGCTCTGGCTGGAATGCAGCGCCGGTTGATCGCGAAGGGCATCCACCTGGATGGCGCGGCCGACCACCTGGTGAATGAAGCCCTGTACCTCTCCGATCCGCAGGGCAATGGGATCGAGATCTATACCGACCGGGCACGGGATGTGTGGAGATCCGCTGATGGAGAGCTGAAAATGGCCACATTACCGCTGGATGTGGAGGGACTGTTGTCTTTAGCAGGGTTGCCTCTCATCAATATCCCGGCGGGCACAACGCTGGGTCACATCCACCTGTATGTCACAGACCTTGAAGCAGCCGTCGAGTTCTACGAGGAAGTTGTAGGCTTTGATCTCATCATGCGCAATGGACTCTCGGCCGCTTTTCTCTCCTCGGGTGGATACCATCATCACCTGGGATTGAATACATGGCAGGGTGAGGGCGCCCCTGCTCCCCCTCAAAACTCGATTGGCCTGCGCGAATATACCCTTATCATCAAGCATGCTGACGCGTGGTCGGAGGTGAGGCAACGCATGACTGCCGCCCAGGTGGGCGATCCGGAGAGGTTTTCGGCCATTGATCCCAGCGGACATACCATCGTTTTCGTGCGTAGGTGAGATGGAGCTGCTGATCAGAGTGAAGATCGAGCATGGGATCACCCTGTCGTTTTAAGGCAGAGTAAGAGGTTAAAAGAAGCACCCCCGGACCTGAGGGGGACAAGCCCGGGGGTGGTCGCGACATTGGCGAATGCCACGTGACGACGGTCGAATTATAAATTAGCTGGCTGTCAGGATTCCATAGCTCATAAGTAATGTCGGAGCCGCGCGCACGCCCAACAGTGGATCGCGCGGCCTGATTTTTGTCTCCCTGCCTGGCATCTCGCGGATATCCAACCGCCCTATTTGAAGGCTGCCAGGATCTCCTTGCTGTGCTCGGCTGGCTTCACTTTCTCGAATACCGCTTTGATCTTGCCTTTGGGATCGATGAGAAAAGTCGTTCGATGAACGCCTTCATACTCCCGTCCCATGAATTTCTTCAATCCCCATACACCATACTTCTCGCTCACGACATGTTCCGCGTCGGCCAGAAGTGAGAAGGGAAGCGTAAATTTCTGCTTGAATTTAGCTTGATCCTTCACCGTGTCCGGACTCACACCAAGGATGGTAACGCCTTGCTCCTCATAGGATGAGTAGTCATCCCTGAAGGCACAGGCTTCTTTGGTGCAACCCGGGGTATCAGCCCTCGGGTAGAAATAGAGCACGAGTTCCTTTCCACGAAAGTCCGAGAGCTTGATCGGATTCCCCTGGTCGTCCAGGCCTTCAAACTCCGGCGCAAGGTCGCCAACCTTCGGAAGGTTCATGGATTTTCTCCTTTGAAAATGGGCTACTTTGCCCCAGCTATCATTAACGGAGGATCTACCTTCAGCCATCGCTTTCGTAAATGATCCTGCCCATGGGTTCGATGTCATATCCCGGCAGTGCTTCGACGGCCTGCCGGAACTCCGCTGATTCCAGAACCCGCAGCAAGGGTTCGAGCAGCGCGCTTTCGAAGTGTGTGCGCGGGATCACCAGGTCATAACGCTCCTTGAAGAGCGGAATGAAGTCCAGGTTAAGGGCGACCGAGGCGGCATGGATCCCGAGACCATAGTCGGCAGCTCCGGAGGCGACCGCTGCAGCAACGGTGAGGTGGGTGTATTCCTCGTGTTCATATCCCTGGATGAGGGATGGTTCGATCCTCAGTTGTCCTAGGTGATAATCGAGCAGGATCCGGGTGCCTGAACCGCGCTGGCGGTTAACGAACCGCAGCCCGGGCCGGGTGAGATCCTGCAAGCCCGCAATGGACGCGGGATTTCTGCGTGGAACCAGTAGGCCCTGCTCCCTCCCCACGAGACCCATCACAACGACGGGTACGTCTGGCAGGTATTCCTGGATATAGCTCAGGTTGTAGTCTCCGCTTGCTGGATCGAGCAGGTGACATCCAGCAAGGTGAGCTTCCTCCCTACGAAGAGCGATCAAACCTCCCAGACTTCCCAGATTGGCCGAAGTGAGCCGCCGGCCGCGCTGTGCGAGGAATTGTGCCAGGAGATCGAGCGTAAGGTCATGTGAACCGAGAACTAGGATCGTGTTCTCGAGAATGCTCACAGAACGGTAGAGGTGAACCTGGACGGGTTCCCCGGCGGATATCCCCTGAACACCGGCGGGGATCTGGACGATACCATCAGCCCGAACCAGTGAGGAGATCACTCCCGCTCCACGTGATAGCGGTGCGGCTACCCAGCGTGATCCCACCCGACCCACAGCGACCCGGAGATACTCCAGATCGCCTGCGGTCGAGTGTACTTTGCGTGCGAGCTGTGCTGTCAACACGCCCGGTCGTTCGGGTTGTGAGCCAGTCCACCTCCTAAGCAACGGGGCAACGAAAATCTCGCCAGTTAGTGCTGCAGAAACCGGGTAGCCGGGAACGCCGATAACCGGTACAGCTAATGGGTGCGAGCCGTTGCTGATCATTCCGAGGATAACAGGATGACCTGGCCTTACCGCCACACCATGCACCAGCAGGTCGCCTAGCGCCTCGACCGCTGTCGCGGTGAAATCTTTCGAGCCGGCGGAGGATCCGGCATTGATAAGGACCAGGTCGTTCTCCTCGGCGGCCAGCTTGAGCGCTGCTTGTATCCGCTCCAGGTCATCCGGAACGATTGGATAACGATGCGGTACTCCGCCCCAGTCCTCGACCTGGGCTGCCAGCATGATGGAGTTAAACTCCACGATCCGGCCTGGCTCCGGGTTTGTGCCGGGAGGTATAAGCTCAGAGCCGGTCGGGACGATCCCCACCCGTGGCTTGCGAAGGACATTGATCTCGAAGTGCCCGCTGGCTGCTATGGCGCCCAAGTCAACAGGACGAAGCACCTGGCCCGCAGGAAAGACGAGTTCAGTTGCGACCATGTCTTCGCCCATCGACCGGACATGGCTCCAGGGGGTCACCGGCCCCAGTACCCTGATCGCCTCCAGAGCCCGTCCCTGCTTTGTGCTGCCAATGGGTTCGATGGATTCGATCGGGATCACGGCGTCGGTTCCGGATGGCAGTGCGCCTCCTGTGTCGATATACCAGGCTTTCTCCCCGATTTTAAGCTGTACGGGTGAGCGGTCACTCGCGCCCTGTGTATCGGCTGCACGTACGGCGTAGCCATCCATGGCGCCGGAGTGATAATGCGGTGACGAGATGCGAGCCCAAATTGGCTCAGCCGTAACCCGACCGAGGCCAGCCTCCACCGGAATCCGTTCGGCGGGCATGGTTGACCCGAGGCCGGCCTCGGTCAGCGCATGTCGAAAATGCTCCAGGGCCTGGTCGAGGGGGATATCCTGCAGGTAGAAAGAACGCAGTCCTGAATCACTCATATGCGAAGCACAGTATGTGTCGGATCGTAGAGTTGAACCTCGACTGTCGAACCCTGCGCCAGCCCGGTGGCGTGAGGCGGGATGCGGATCATTCCATCCGCGCGCACAAGCGTATAGATCAGATTTGAGCGGCCGTAGACGGGTTCCGCAATCCAGCCAGTTTCTTCGTATCGCAGTCGAACGGGTACAAAGTCCTCCCGTCCGCTGGTGGAGGCGATGTTCACCGCCAGGCTGGCCCTGCAAACAGGAGTGATCGTACTGAGTTTTACCCCGAGCATTCGAGCCAGGATGGGCGGAATGAAAAGCCCGGCGATGATGAAGGCACTCACCGGGTTACCGGGCAAGCCGATGATCGGTTTACCGTCAGCAACGGCCAGGATCGTGGGTTTACCGGGTTTGATTTGGATGCCGTGGACGAGGACTCCTGGCTGGCCCAATTCATCGATCACAGCCGCAGTGATGTCACGGTCGCTGACGGATGACCCAGCCGTGACCACGACCAGGTCGTCTTCAGAGAAAGCGCGCCGGAGTGCTGACTGCAATTGGTCACAGCTGTCAGGTAGCAGTTCACGACGAGAGACGAGGCCCCCAGCCATGCTCACCAGCGCAGCGAGCGTATAGGAGTTTACATCCCGCACCTGACCTGGAGCGAGCATCCTTCCCGGCGGGACGAGTTCATCGCCAGTCGATAGGATCCCGACCCTGGGTCTGCGGGCAACATCGATCTGCTCGAACCCCAAAGCCATCAGGCCGCCGATCTCCTGAGCCCGGATGGGCATGCCGCGCTCGAGCACAATCTGGCCTGCCTCGACATCCTCGCCTTCGGCCAGGATGTTCTGGCCTACTGCTGCGGGTTTGAGAATTTCGAGCTCAGCTTGACGGGCAGGCTGGGTGTCCTCGAGCATGATGACGGCATCTGCACCACACGGGATCATCCCTCCGGTGTGGATCAAGGCCGCCTGACCAGTTCTGATCTCGAGCTCGGTCCCGCTTCCCATCAATATCTCACCCGTTATGGTGAGATAGGCTGGCAGACCGGGGGTTGCGCCGAAGGTATCTGCGGCTCTAAGCGCAAAGCCATCAACCGTTGTCCGGGCGAATGGGGGCAGCGATTCGGGTGCGTGAATATCACTGGCCAGGATACGATGCAGGGCTTCTTCCGTCGGGCAGGATTCGGCCTGAACTCGCGGCTCGGAGGGAAGGGCTGCGAGCCAGATTGAAAGGGCATCGGCAGGCGGGAGAAGGTTGAGGAACTCTGGCATCTCAGCTCAGCAAGTAGCCCATCATCTGAAGGTAGGCGGTCAATCCAAAAAGCCCGGTTGCATTGAGGGTGAACAGCTGCCAACGGGGTGGATATCCCTCACGGATCCGGTCCATTTGCCAGACCTGAGCAAGCGCGAGCGGCAAGGCGATCACGCCACCCAGTGCCACGCGCAAGGGAAGTCCCGTGAGAACTGCCAGGATGTAGCTTAGGACCGCAAAGAGGATGGATATGTCATGAATCCGCATCCCTGCTTGCCAGCCGAGACGGACCATCAATGTCCGTTTCTCAAATTTAAGATCGGTGCCGTAATCCGGCAGCTCGAACACCAGGACCATCGCGAAGTGCAAAGCGACAAGTGGGGTTGTGCTCATGAGTAGCAGCCGGTGCAGCTCGCTGGTTTGGAGGGAGAAGGCAAGCGCTGGTACGATTGCGGCGACGATGATCGAGGCGATAAGCTCACCGTAGCCGCTCACGATCAATCGCAGGGGCGGTGCGTTATAGAAGTAGGCGCCCAGGAAGCCAAGCAAGATGAAGGACCAGGCTAGCAAGGAAATGCCACCACGGATAACTAGCATGCTGACAACGATGGCTGTGATAGTCAAGGTTACGATGGCTGCATAGAGCGCGGTTTTTCGGGGTAATCCTGTCTCGCCAAGTTCACCGCTCCCCCCGTTCATCCAGGTACGGTTCGAGTTGTGGATATCCACTCTGCCATCGAAATACTCGTTCAGGTACTGTGTTGTCAACTGGATGGTGGTCACGAGTAGTTGGCCAAAAATATAGAGACCCACATCGATCGGGTGGCCAAGGTAGACAGCGATCGAAGCTCCCAGGCCGTATAACAACAATCCCCCGACCATAAAGTGCGGGCGGCTGAGGCGGATGAACGCAAGCAGGTGCCTTGTCTCAATCTTCAAGCAATTCTTCCCAGGATAGCGGCGTGTCGAAGGGGTCCGGGCAAGGTTCATGCGTTGCTGCACGGAGCAGCACTGCCCCGGTATCGTTCGTTTGGACTGCGAACGCCACCCCGAACGGGACGAAAATCTGGGCTGGTTGTGCGAGGTTACAGACCATCTTATCCCCAGTCGTGGGTGAGGCTTCCCTGGTATCCCGCCAGGTACACTGAACTGAGCCTTCGACCAGGACCCAAACCTCGTCGGCTTCGTCTCGGAGCAATGGTTCTGTCATGGAATGAGGAGCGAGCTTGATGATCTCCAGTGAGCCAAACCGGCGCAGCAGGTGATCGTCAAAGCGCAGGGCTAGAATCCGGTCGCCATACGCTGTGCGATCCAGGCTGAGTTCCCGGATCCAGACATCATGAATGTTCGCCGATCCGACCATATCGATCCTCTCATGGAAGGGCAAGCAGTCCGCGGTCGTGGCACCAAATAGCCCTTACCAGCATTTTACCCGTCGAAGGGCAAGATGTGAAATTCCAGCGGAGACAAATGGTAATTATCGCGTGAGAGGAGGGCTGGTTGGCAAGGCTCGTTGGACCTCGCGCAGGTGAACTTGACCGTGCTGGTAGATCCATTTGAACAGTTTGAGAACGCTGATTTCCCCGAAATATGGATGGCGGCCTTGCACCCCCAGGCTTCCTTCAGGAAGAGAGGCCAGATACGACAGCGTGCTTTCCCGTCCCTCCGAGAGTGCCTTGAGCGTATTTGGCGGCGGGTCTGCCTCAAGTTTTCGAACCTGTGACTCATTATATCGATTGAGGTCGAAGTTCTGTGGAGGGCCTTCGCCGCCTTCCAGGATGGTCCTGATCAACGCCCGCAGAGCGCGTTCGCTGGCAATCAGGTGCTGGGTGACCTGCTGAACGTTCCAATTTGCCCCCTCGGTGTAAACCTGGACGTGCCATTGTTCAGGTGACAGACCGTTGAAGAATGAAAGGGTTTTTCCCAGCTCTGTGTTCAACCGGCGTGAAAGATGGGTTACAGTCCGCTTCTGGATGGGATCAGACAAGCTGGGAACCTCCATCCACGACCAAGGTCTCTCCGGTGATCCAGGGATTCTGGACCAGGAACATTACCGCCTCGACGACATCCTCAGGTCTGCCCGAAGTACCAAGCGGGAGTTTTGCACCGATTTCACCCCATCGGCTGGATGACATGTGCTCCGGTTTGAGCACGGGGCCAGGCGCAACCGCGTTAACGCGGATCGCTGGTCCCAGCGCACGTGCGGCTACCCGGGTCAGCATTTCGATCCCAGCTTTACTGATCGAGTGAACCGGGAAACGCGCCTGGGGGCGCAGGCCAGCGATGTCGGAAATGTTGACCACGCTGCCACCGGGGTTGCGTTCCATAATCTCCGCGGCGCGTTGAATACATAAAAAGGGGGCGCGTAGGTTCAAGTTGATCGTCTGATCCCACTCAGTGATGCCAACGTCCTTGAAGTCGATACGCTGCATGATGGCAGCGGAATTCACGAGCACATCCAACCTGCCAAAACGCGTTTCAACATGAGCGAATAGACGATTGATCCCGGACGGCTCCCGCAGGTCCGCCGCAAGTAAGTCGACCTCGCCCCCGAATTTTGCGATCTCTTGCGCGGTTTGCTCTGCCTGGTCTGCGGAGGTGTGGTAATGGAGCATTAGATTGTAGCCGTGACTGGCAAGACCAAGCGCGATCGCCCGGCCCAGACGATGCGCTGCACCGGTTACAAGTGCTACTGATCTCATATTGCTCACAAGTTTTCCGGTCTCAACGGCGGAAGAAGGCGCTCAAGAAGAACCATAGGTTTGCTGGTCGTTCGGCAAGGCGGCGCATGAAGTATGGATACCATTGGGTTCCGTAGGGTACGTAGATACGCACTGGATATCCAGCCTCAACCAGTGCGGCCTGTAGGTCGTTCCGGATACCGTACAGCATCTGGAACTCGAGCGCTGATTTTGGTAGCCCCACCTCCTTCGCATGGTTTCGAGCAAATTCGATGCGGCGATCATCATGGGTGCCAACTGCCGTGAGCGGTGGCTGCCGGCCATCTTTGGATCCTGGTACGTTGCCCTGTGCCAGGGCGGCATCGATCATCATTGCGCTTAGCATGTCGAAATTCTCATCGACGTTGCTCTTCTTAGGGAACGCCACCGATGCTGGTTCATTGTAGGCGCCCTTGCAGAGGCGGATTTTGCTTCCAACCTCGAGCAGGCCCTGGACATCCTTCTCGCTTCGATAGAGGTAGGCCTGGATAACGAGGCCGATGTTCGTCAGGCTCTCATCACGCAGGATGCGCTGGAGGCGCAGGGTGTCATCGACCGTCGAGGAATCCTCCATATCGATCCGGACCATGATGCCGAATTCACGTGCCCGGGTTGCGATACAGCGCATATTGCTTAATGCCAGGTCGAAGTCGAGGGCGAGCCCCAATTGACTGAGCTTGAGAGAGCAATTCGCTTTTACTTTGGTCTCATTCAGCTGTTCAAGAATCTCGATGTAGGTATCAGTCGCTTGGATTGCTTCTTCAGCATTGGTAACGTGCTCACCAAGATGATCGAAAGAGGCCATCATGTCGGCCTGGTTCAGCCGGATGACTGCCTGCAACGCCTGTTCAAACGTGTCGCCTGCGACGAAGCGATGAGAGATTCGGCGGGCAAGTCCCCATCCAGTTACGATCTTTCGAGCCCAGACAGCGTTGGAGAGGTAGATCAGGATGGCACGCAGCACTTCAGGACTCCTTTACTTGTTCTCAGCCTCGTCGGCATCACGCACCATTGGTTGCAACTGCCTCCCAAGATAACTCGAACGGGATTTTCAGGCAATCTGTTCGCTGATTGTAGCAATCAACGCTGATCTGCTCCAGTGTAGAACGAACGAGTAATTGCGGGCAACCTTCCCGATGCGACGCTGATTGACGCACAACGTGGTGCTGGTATAATTTGGCGCGCGGCCCGCTAGCTCAATTGGCAGAGCAGCTGACTCTTAATCAGTAGGTTACAGGTTCGAGTCCTGTGCGGGTCACCTATAGGTGGTGTTTTGGAGAGCAGATACCCCCATATATGGGGGTAGGAGATCCCACCAAGGCGGTGGGTTTTCTTTTCCGGTGCAGTTCCGGTGCAGTTATTCTGAGAAACGAACCTCATCTCGTCCTTTTACCGCATCATGAGTTTCGAGTTCGCTCATATCCAGCCTGATTGGTGTTACCAGGTCGTCCATGATTTTTGCAGCATCGGTTTGGGTTTCTTTGTATAGGTGACCGTAGACATCCAGGGTAATGCTGGGTTTCGAATGACCGAGTCTACTTGCGACTACGATGGGGGGGACACCATTATTCAGCATCAGGGAAGCTGCTGTATGCCTGAGATCGTGAAAACGAATTGGGGGCAACTTCGCTTCATCAAGAATTTTCAGGAACTCTTTTCTCAGATTGCTTTGGTTAAGAGGTGTTCCTCTCGACGATGGGAATATTAAACAATTCTCCATCCATAGTTCACCAGCAACTACCTTCTGTGCTTCCTGCTGTTTCTTGTGTGCCCTCAATAGCTGTAGTATCTCGTCACCGAGTTTGATCGTACGGCGTCCCTTTTTCGTTTTTGGATCAGCGAAAACCCATCCTTGACCCGGTACTCGCTTCACCTGGCGTTGTATTCTTAAGTCTCCCTTGTCCCATTGAAGGTCAGTCCACTTTAATCCAAAGAGTTCCCCCTGACGCATTCCAGTGTGGATCGCCAGGTAATACAACACTTCATGGCTACTACCCTGCGCAGCTATCAGGAATTGGGTTACCTGGTCGGCATCTAAAACATTCATCTCGGAGTGTCTTTGTCTCGGTAGGGATGCTCCATGAGCTGGATTACGAGTGATGTGTCCGTATTTGATCGCTTTCTCCAAAGCTACATGAAGCACGGCGTGAACCAGCCTTACCGTCCTTACGCTTACTCCCGAGCCAAGGAGATCTGTATAGAGGTGTTCTATCTTAGAAAGCCGTAGATCCTCTAGTCGGATTTTGCCAATGTGGGGAAGGATGTGATCCCGAATGATCTGACTATATTGATATGCCGTGCCGGGGCGTAAAGAGGTTTTCCTCGGCTCCAGCCATTGTGGGAGATATTGTGCCAAGGTGAGCCTGCCACCTTTTATATCAAGACCCATTTCAAATTGGTCCTGCATCTTGCGCAGCCAATTCTGGGCGTCAGCCTTCTTTTCGAAGGTTTTCCCGAACCGTTTACCGCTGCCGGATATCTGAGCGCGCCAGTTCCCAGATGGGCGTTGGTGGATTGAGCCTTCGCCATGACCACGAATCTTGTTCGCCATTTCCTTGACTCCTATTCGTTTGAAGTTTCAAGGAAAGGCGACTCTGTAACTCTTGTCCGCTCGATTGTTAAGGTGCACGCTGTTAATCTCATTGTATCAGTGGCCAACGAACGGGGTAATCCAGAGATCTTGAACGATTCGAGCACAACACTCGAGACCACGCAGGGGACCCTGCAAGTGATCGCACTATTCAATGGCTGCCTGTCTCTGCGCCTTCGCCTCGATGAACTTCTCCAGGTCCTCGGGTCGAAATCGGACGGAGCGACCGATTCGAATGCTTGGAAGCTCACCTCGTTCCACGAGCAGGTAAACCGTTGACAGGCCCATATTGAGCGTTGCTGCAACATCTTGAGCATTCAATAATCTGGATAGAGTCTTCTCTCCGATCGAAATATTTTCATTGAGTAACATACTCCGTGAACCTCCAAATTTGTCAGTGTGGAGCGCCTTCGGTGATGTAGGTGTTGGGATTCGGCAGGCTAATGCTGGCTGATTTGAAATCGGCATGTTCTCGAGCGCCGTACATCATGAGCCCCAAACCAGGTACGTGAACGATGACAGAATGCGGGAATTCATATTGGCTCTGTTCATGAGTCGTCTTCTTCGCCTGCTGTACTCAACCATCCCCCAGCCTCATTCATACTCTATATGGATTGATCTGGCTTGTGCGTGACGATATCGTGATGTCGACGTTAGACAATCAGTAGGGAGAAGGAGAGCTACACTACAATCTATTCTTAACGGAGAACAGGTTTCTGCTGCTTGATACGTATACGGGAACAAGTAAGACAGCAGGAGGAGAGAGAAAGGAATGGATATTACGAATGGGAATTAGTTCACTCGACTGGTCGAGGATCAAATTACGGTTGTGCCATCATAATACTGATGCTTTATATAGTGTGGTCGCAAGTATTTTAGATTGCTGTAAAACTCGTCTGATGCGGCTATATTACGATTGAAAGATATATAGGCTGGGACTTTAACTCTTTTTCAAGTACCACAAGCGATAAGTGCAAAGGATTATGCTCATCGATGCGGTCCGGACAGTCAGCGAATGAGTTCTTAAGTGTCCAAAGGGCTGCGAACAGCCAGACCTCCTCGATTCAGTACGTGAGTGTAGATCATGGTCGTGGTCACATGTTTGTGTCCGAGAAGTTCCTGAACCGTCCGGATATCGTCCGTTGGATCGCTTCGCTGATAGCCGCCTTCGAGCAGATGTGTGGCGAAGCTGTGGCGCAAGGTATGGGGTGAAACTGGCTTCGTGAGGCGAGCAGATCGAGCAGCCCGGCGAATGGCCCGCTGCAAGGAGCTCGGATCTGCATGATGACGTTTGAGCGTGCCACTGCGAGGATCCCTGCTGATTTTCTGGGAAGGAAAGATGTACTGCCACTTCCACTCAAAGGGTGCGCTGGGGTATTTAACGGCTAACGCATAGGGTAAGGAGACACCTCCGAATCGACTGCTGCTATCATCCTTGAAGAGTAGTTTTACATACTCCAGATGATGTTGAAGATCTTCTCGAAGTGAATCGGGAAAGATCGTAATTCGATCTTTGAGCCCCTTCCCTTCACGCACAATAATCTGACGCTGACCAAAATCAAGGTCCTTGACTCGCAATTGCATGCACTCCATCACGCGTAATCCGCTGCCATATAGCAATTGGGCCATGAGTTTGTAGGTTCCCGACATTCTTGTAAGAAGGAGTTGTACTTCCGGTTTGGTAAGAACAGTGGGAACGCGCTGTGGGCGTTTGGCTCGGATGGGCATGATCGGGGAATCTAATTCCATTCCCAGCACATTTTTATAGAGGAAGATGATTGCACAAAATGCTTGATTCTCCCGGAGGGACACCGGGACGGTGTGGGTCGAAGCTGATACATTTCTCTCGGTCGCAAGATGATTAAGAAATCGCTCAATTTCCGCCTCGCCCATCATCTTGGCGTGCTGCTTATCGTGGAAGAGGATGAAACGCCGGATCCAGTAGACATAGGATTTTTCGGTAGCGTATGAATAGTTTTTCAGTCTGATGATCTGGCGCACACGATCTAGAAGTTTGGTTTTAGGCTCTGTATTCATCTCG
>DAOUEJ010000124.1:0-2309 GCA_034430615.1 Anaerolineales bacterium
ATAAAGAGGGGCGGATCATTGTAGAGAAGCTGATCGAGACGATTCGAGAGAACAGAGCTTACTTAAGTGAAGTGGACGGGGCCATCGGAGACGGGGACCACGGCATCAACATGGCCAAGGGCTTCAGCCTGACGGCTGAGCGCTTGACCGGGGAGATGGGACTGTCGGAGGGATTGAAGACTTTGGGCAGAACTCTGGTCATGGAAATCGGGGGAGCTATGGGTCCCTTGTACGGCAGCTTTTTCAAGGCGCTAGCCGGGGCCTGCAAAGACAAGCAGCAAATCGATGCTCAGGTGTTCGCACGGATGATCGAAGCCGGATATGCGGCTGTGATCGAGTTGGGACAGGCCAAGGTGGGGGATAAGACCCTGGTGGATACCCTGCATCCCGCGCTCAAGGCCTACAAAAACGCCCTAGGTGAAGGGGCGGGGTTCGTAGGAGCACTGCAGCGGATGGCTCAGGCGGCGAAACAAGGTAAGAATTCGACGAAGAATCTGGTGGCCAATGTAGGGCGGGCTTCCCGACTCGGGGAGCGCTCGAAGGGTGTGCTCGATGCCGGAGCTGTCTCCTGCTATCTGATTCTGAAGTCAATGGCCGATACGATCAGCTCCTTGCTGTAGTTGCATTTTCGGATTTCCCCGGTCTCACAGTTTATGTATGGCTCGGGCCGCCTCAGCCCACAAGCTGGTCTTGATTTCTCCATACAACCTATTAGAATGGGTGTCTCTAACAGGGACTCACTCTGCCGATCCGGCAGATCCTGGAGTGAGAGAGGAGAGGTATGGTTAAACTGCTTGAAGGCAAAGGAGCAATCGTGACCGGAGCGGCTCAGGGTATAGGATTCGCAATCGCCATGGAAATGGCGCTGCATGGATGCGATGTGCTGGGCTGTGACCTGAACGCCGAGAAACTCGGCAGCGCGTTCAAAGCGATTGCCGATCGGAGCGGAGTCAAGGCGATCGGTATGCACGCGGATGTAGGCAGCAAGAAGGATGTCGAAGCTGTTGTCCAGCGGGCCATCGAAGAGTTTGGCGGGATCGATATTTTGGTGAACAACGCCGGTATCCTGATTCATGCGCCGATGCTGGAAATGAAAGAAGAGGATTGGGACCGAATTTTCTGTGTCAATGTAAAGGGCTTTTTTCTGTTTGCCCAGGCGGCGGGCAGGCGGATGGTTGAGGAGGGGAAGGGAAGGATCATCAATATCTCCTCCTGTTCCGCAAAAAAACCCACCCCTCATGAAGGTGCCTACAGCGCCACCAAGGCTGCCATCCTCGGTTTGAATAGGGTGCTGGCCTGGGAGCTCGGTCCTCACGGCATCACCGTAAACGCCATCCTGCCTGGTGCCACCGACACGGAAATGGTACGAAGCACCTTCCTGACCACTCCGGAGATCGAACAGGAATGGATCGAAAAGACGGCGCTAAAGCGGCTTGGTACGCCCCAGGACCAGGCCAGGGTTGCCGTGTTCCTGGCCTCCGAACTGGCAGATCACATTACCGGTGAGGCGATCGTCGTGTCCGCCGGGGAAATGATGAGTCAGTAGGAAGAGACGGGGGCTGATTTTTAAACCAGACTACCTAGGAGAATAGCATCTTGCTGTGCGCTGCGCGCGGTCATTTTCGACATGGGCGGAGTACTGTTCGACAGCGAGACCCTTCACAGCATAGTGGAGATGAATCTCACCCGCGAGTTTGGTCTGCAGCTGACGGAGCAGGAGTACCATAGATTCCTCGGCACAACAACCCGGCACATGTGGGTCACCCTCAAAGGTTCCTACGACTTTCCGCAGGCTCTCGAGTAGCTGATCGAGCTGACCGATCGACGCTACCTGGAGTATCTTCAAAGTCTGATCGAGCTTCCGTTGATCCCGGGTGTTGAACACCTCCTTGGAGACCTGGAGAAGGCCGGGGTGATTTGTATGATGGCCTCTTCGGCTCCGCTTTCGCATATCCAGTTCATCCTGCACCGCCTCGGCCTGAGGGAGCGTTTCCAAACCCTGGTTGGCGTCGTAGAGGTGGAACACAGCAAACCCGCTCCGGACATCTTTCTCTGCGCAGTAGAGCGAACTGGCGTGCGGGCGGCCGACTGCGTGGTGGTCGAAGACGCCTCAAGCCCATCTTCGACAGTTGGCGGGGTCTCAACGCGCTAATTCCTTACACCGTAAGGAGGGGGGGGCGGCGCGAGGCGATTTTGTGGTGCCACAGATGCGTGAAATTATTTGATTAACTAATTGACAGAGAATTGAATACAGTGTACTATAGTGGTGTCCATTGGAGGGTTCTTGCATGTTCGTTCGTATCAAGCCC
>DAOUEJ010000125.1:0-17106 GCA_034430615.1 Anaerolineales bacterium
AGCCTGGGCGGGACCAGTCGTCGCAGCTGCAGTCATCCTGCCGCTTGAACAACTGGATCTGCTCCAGGCGCTCGATGGGGTATGCGATTCCAAACAGCTATCCGCGCAGAAGCGCGCAAAATATGCGCTGCGCATACGAACTGTGGCCCGATCGATCGGGATTGGCGCGGCCAGCGCACTGGAGATCGACCAGCAGGGCTTGCTGCCGGCGACGCGCAGCGCCATGCGCCGGGCGTTGAAAGGGTTGAAGTCAGACCCCCAGTACCTGCTTCTGGATTACTTGATCCTGCCCGAAATTCCGGTTGATCAGACTGCTATCCCGAAGGGAGACGCCCGAGTGCTCTCGATCGCTGCTGCTTCAATCATCGCCAAGGTCAGCCGGGATGAACTCATGCGGGCGATCGCGCTGGTTTTTCCGGGCTATGGTTTTGAACAACACAAGGGATACGGGACCCGGATGCACCGCCAGGCGCTCAACCAGCTCGGGCCGACACCCATCCATCGCTACAGCTACCAACCTGTTGGACAACGTGCGCTCGAAATTCTGGCTCAGATCCCAACCTGATCTCAGCGATCACGAAGAACATCCCCTCGCAGCAGGAACCTCTTCTCCTGACGTCCACGCTGAAGTGCGATAGACTTAGGTTTGTCTTGAGATGATTGGGAGCTTTACCTGTGTCGCTTGAAGCCTACTTTAAACCCCGCACGGTCGCAGTGATCGGCGCTTCGACAAACCCGGTGAAACTCGGGTATGCCGTACTTGATAATCTGGTCAACGGGGGTTTCATGAACGCTGACCGGCATGTATTTCCTATCAATCCGAAACCGGGTCAGATCCTGGGTCTCTCCACGTACCCCTCGGTGTTGGATGTTAAGGGTGAGATCGACCTGGCCGTGATCGTCATCCCATACCAACAGGTGCCACAGGCATTGCAGAGCTGCGGGGAGAAAGGGGTCCCGGCTGTGATCATCATCAGCGCCGGGTTCCGTGAAGCCGGCATGGAAGGCCTCCAGCGTGAACGCGAGTTGATGGAAATCGCCGGGGGATTTGACATGCGCTTGATCGGGCCTAACTGCCTTGGCGTGATTGACACCGTCACCCCGCTCAACGCTAGCTTCTCCGCCGGCCTGCCTCCATCAGGACCGATGGATTTCATGTCGCAATCAGGTGCCCTCGGCACGGCAATCCTGGATTGGGCCCAGGCTGGCCGGCTGGGAATCAACAAATTCGTCTCCCTTGGCAACAAGGCGGATGTGAACGAGATCGACCTGCTGCGCTTGTGGGGCCAGGATCCCTCCTCGCGCGTGATCCTGGCCTATATCGAAGGTCTGCCTGACGGCGAGGAATTTATCAAGGTCGCGCGCCAGGTCAGCCGGGACAAACCCATTGTGGCCTTAAAATCCGGCGTGACCCAGGCCGGCTCGCGGGCGGTGAGCTCACATACCGGCTCACTGGCCGGTTCCGAACAAGCCTACGATGCGGCCTTCCACCAATCAGGTGTCATCCGGGCTGATTCGCTGGAGGATCTCTTCGATTATGCGCTCGGTTTTGGGTACCTGCCAGCTCTGCGGGGCGACCGGGTAGCCATCGTCACCAACGCTGGCGGCCCGGGAATCCTCGCCACCGACGCACTGGAAAAAGCCGGGATAGAGCTCGCCCGCTTCGATGCGGCATGCATGCATGAGCTTGAGCAATTCCTTCCTGACGCAGCCAGTGCCGCGAACCCGGTGGATGTGCTCGGGGATGCACGTGCCGATCGCTACCGCTTCGCACTCGAGCAGGTCGTTGAAGACCCGCATGTCGATGCCGTCCTCGTCATCCTGACCCCGCAGGCTATGACCGAGATCGGTGAGACTGCGCGCATGATCGTCGACGTAGCAAAGCGCGTTGAAATACCCGTATTAGCTTGCTTTATGGGTGAAGCGCGTGTGAGTGAAGGCATACGCATCCTGCAGGCAGGCGGGGTCCCCAACTTCGGGTTCCCTGAACGGGCCGCCCAGGTCCTGAAGGCGATGAGCAGCTATCGGGAGTCCCGGGCAGCTCCTCCCCCGGTTTTCGAAAGCTTCGAAGTCGATCGTGATGCAGTCAGGGATATCATTGCGCGTATTCGAAAGGAAGATCGCGTATCGATCGGCGATTCGGAAGCACGCGAGATTTTGATCGCTTATGGCATCCAGATTCCACCCTCGGAGCTGGCAGAAACGCCAGCAAGGGCCGTGGAGATCGCGGCCGAGATGGGCTACCCCGTCGTACTAAAGATCGCCTCTCCCGACATCCTTCATAAGACGGACGTCGGCGGGGTTAAGGTCAACCTCGAAAACGCAGGGGATGTACGCGACGCCTTCGATCTGATCACCTACCGCGCACAGCGTTACCTGCCCGAAGCCCGGCTGTGGGGCTGCCTGGTTCAGAAGATGGTGCCGCCCGGGTTGGAAATCTTAATCGGGATGAACCGCGACCCGCAATTCGGCCCGCTGGTCACCTTCGGCCTGGGAGGGATCTACGTCGAAGCGCTCCGGGACGCAGCCTTCCGCATCGCACCATTCAGCCGCTCCGAAGCTGAAGCCATGCTTCACGAGATCCGTGCCAGCACTCTCCTGGATGGCGTACGCGGCGAGCCACCGGTAGACCAGGAGCGGTTAACAGACGTCTTGCTGCGCATCGGTCAGCTCGTGCTCGATTTTCCCGAGATCAGCGAGCTCGATATCAACCCCTTTGTCGTGTATGGAAGAGGGCAGGGTGGCACAGCGCTCGATATGCGCCTGATCCTGCGCTCGCTGCGGGAAGATAGCTCCCCCAGCAAAGATGATAGTTCAGGGAGTAGCGCATGAAAGCCTTATATGTCACTTCGGTCGAACCCCATTCCGGAAAGACATCTGTCTGCCTGGCACTCGGTCGGCAGCTCATCGCGGACGGACACAGCGTTGGCTACCTCAAACCGTTGAGCACACAACCCTGGCGTACGCCTGAAGGCAAGCTGGCGGATGAGGATGCCGTCTTTGTGTATAACTCGCTAGGCCTTGAAGGGGACCCACTGCAGGCCGCCCCGGTTATCATCACATCGAGCCTGCTGCGGGAGCGGCTGAAAGGGCTCGATCAGACTGACAAACTTAAGGAGATCCAGCGCGCTGCTGAGCAAGCCGGGGAAGGGAAAGACGTCCTGCTTCTTGAAGGGGGAAGCAGCCTGCGTGAAGGCTACGCGCTGGGTTTATCCAACTTGCGAGTGGCTGAAGCTCTGGGGGCGCCAGCCCTGGTTGTAGTCCCCTACCGGGGCGAAATGCGTGTCGTCGACGATGTCTTGACCGCTCGCTTCCGATTGAGCGAACAACTGCTGGGTGTGATCCTCAACCAGGTCCCGATGGAGGATTATTCCTTCGTAGAAGACTATGCACAGCCCTATCTCAAAGCGAAGGGGATTGCTGTCCTTGGCAGCTTGCCCCTCCAACCGCGCCTGTCAGCGCTCAGCGTGGGCGAGATCCAGGTTCTACTCGAAGCTGAAGTGCTAACGGAAACGATAGACCCTGATGCGCTGGCGGAGCGTTTGACCGTGGGCGCGATGACAGCCGATGCCGCACTTTCCCGCTTCCGGCGCTACCCGAATAAAGCCGTGATTACCGGAGGCGATCGTACCGACATCCAGTTGGCCGCGCTGGAGACCTCGACCGTCGTCCTGATCCTGACCGGCAACCTACGCCCCAGCCCCTTGATCATCCAGCAAGCCGATTCCCTGAAGGTGCCCATCTTGTTGGTCAAGGAAAACACGATGGAGGCCATCGAGCTTATGGAGCAAGCCCTGGGGAAAACCCGCCTCGGCCAGCCCGAAAAGCTCCAGACCTTCCTGGAATTGATGAAGAAAAACGTCGATAGTGGGGCGATCTATAAAGCACTCGGGCTGAAGCAGCCCTAACCCGCAGCTGCCATAACATTACCCGGGTGATCAACCGGCAGCCATATTGAGAAGGTGCTCCCTTTCTGCAGTGTGCTGCGAAGCTTGATCTCGCCACCATGGCGTTGGATCACTTCTTTGCAGATCGAGAGACCGAGGCCAGTGCCTGGGGTACCCATCTGGCGGCTGGCGCTGCCGCGGTAGAAACGATCGAAGATATGCGCCTGTTCCTCTTTCGCGATCCCCAGCCCGTTGTCGCTTACACTGACCACTACCCAACGCCTACCCTGCTGATCATTCTCAGCCTTGGTAGATAAACGCACAGTACCGCCGGCCGGGGTGTAGTTCAAAGCATTCGTCATCAAGTTGGCTACGACCTGGGAGATCATGCGCTCATCTGCGCGGACGCGTGGCAGATGCCCGTCCATTCCAACCTGCAGAGTCAGCCCCCGGTCGGCAAACAGCCGCTGCCTGTCCTCAACCAGGCCTTGTGCAAGACGATTTAAATCAAGTTCGACGGGCTGCGGGATCATACTCCCAGCCTCCATACGAGAAATGGTGAGCAGATCCTCAATCAAGACCACCAGGCGATCGGTCTCGCGATTTAGCGTGCGCAAGTAGGTCTCGTAGCGTTCAGTGCGACCGCGGCGCATAAGGTCAAGGTAAAGGCGGATATTGCTGAGCGGGGTACGCAGCTCGTGTGAGACGTCGGAGACGAATTGGCTCTTTAGTTGTTCTGCCGCGCGAGCCTGCTTAAGCGCCTCTTCCAGTTCAGATGTACGCGCCTGCACGGTTTCTTCCAGGCTTGCAGCGTGCCGCCGGAGCCGCTCATAAAGGGCCGCATTCTCAACCGCCACACTCAATTGATCGGCCAGGACAGACAGCAGCCGCAAATCATCTTCGGATAGCCCCCCGATATCCGGCGACTCGACATTCAAGACCCCAATGACCACACTTTCCTTGCGCAGCGGTACCGCGATCTCACTCTGTGTGTCGTGGATACCGACCAGGTAATCGTGGTCCTGGCTGACATCAGGGACATATGCCGGTTGATTGGAACGTGCCACCCGGCCGATGATCCCTGCGGTCATCGGGATGTGCGTGTTCGTGTCGCGCGGCCCGCCGAAGGCTGCTCCCAGCACGAGATCCTCTTCCTCAACCATGTAGATTTCGACAATCGGAAATCCGAGCACTGTACCAACCTGGTGTACGACTTCCTGTAAAAGGGCCCGCATCTCGAGCCGACGATTTACCACGTCAAGGACTTGACGGACGACAGAGAATTCAGCCAGTCGACGTTCGATTTGCTTGTAGCTATCAGCGTTTGAGAGAGCCAGACTCACCTGGCGGGCAATGGCGATCAGGAGATCGAGGTGCTCCACGGTGAAGGCGCCAACTTCGTTGTGGAGGAAGCTGATCACTCCCTGTAGTTCTCCACCGGATGTGAGCGGCGCACAAACCATCGCGCGCACATCCTCGTCCAGACCAGCGATCTCTACCCAACGACGATCCGATTTGACATCGTCGACCAGAACCGGCATGCGGTGTTCCCCCACCCATCCGACGAGCCCCTGGCCAAGCCTGAACACCTGCTTTCTGACCAATTCCTGCATCGGGATCGGGTCCGTATGTGAGGCCGCCTTAAGAGAGAGGGTTTCTGAAACCGGGTCATAGATAAATGCCTCGCCGGCGCGGGCTTCGAGATGGGCTGCGGTCAGGGCGACCGCGCGTTCAAGAATCTCGGAGGGCTCAAGCGTATTGGCCAATTCTTGCGCCAGGCCATACACCAGCTGCACCGAGCGTCTTTCCTTGACGACATTTTCGTAGAGACTCGCATTCTGGATCATAAGTGCAGCCTGATCTGCAAGTAATTCCAGCGCCCGCAGTTCTGACTCCATGAACTGGTGCGGTTCCGACCAGGCGACGTTCATCACGCCAACCACGCGATCCTGGATCTTGAGCGGTAGCCCGGCGATCCCGCCCCCCCAACGCCAGTCTTCATAGAGCGAATGCTGGTTTGCATCGGGGATGATGATCCTGCTCCCGGATCGGGCAACACTGTACGTGAGGCCGTTCTGGCGTGGTTCGCTGAAAACCACAGATTTATCGGCATCCGTCCACTGGGCTGCCCCAAAACGGAGCACAATCCCGTCGTAGAGAAAGATGTGCGCATCGTCGGCTGATACCAGGCTCAACGCACTGGTCAAGATCGAATTCAAAACGACCGTGAATTCCAGGTTGGAAGCAACGCTCAAGCTGGCTTTATGCAGTGCCTCGAGTTCACGAATCCGGAAACGTTCACTCTCAAGCGCCTGCATCTTCCCCAGTGCAAGGGCGATCTGGCCAGCGGCTTGCTCTACAAAACGCAGTTCTGATTCGGAGAAGATACGATCTTCTTCAAAGGAAATCAGGATCGAGCCGAACCACTCATCATTGATGGTCATGGGCACGGCCAGCACGGTTTGAGCTTCAAACATATCCACCATCCGGGGGGAAACCCATTCGCTGCTTGCTGGATCCTGGACGACCAGTGTGTGCCCGGCTTCGAGGACGGCCTGGGTAAGAGTACGCTCGCCTTCCTCCAGGGCCAGAGCCTTGAAACGTAACTCCATGCTATCCAGTAAGGCGGATCGAGGCAGCTGCTGCTCCTTCTCCCAGAGAGACATAACGCAGCGCTTTCCGCCGTATAGCTCTGCCAGATGACGGGTGACCTGCTCGGCAAGCACATCCACGTCCTCTGCCTGCAAGGCCATTCTAGTAAGCTGGTTCAAACGATCGAGTTGAGTTGCGCGCGTGCTCAGGTCAGACAACAATCTCGCATTTTCAACCAGCACGGCTGCTTGGTTGGCGAAGACATTCAAGCGTCCCAGGTCTGCGGGCGTGAAGGGACTCGTTTCCTGGCTCCTGAGTACATGGATGACGCCGTTCAACTGACCCTGCCAAATGAGAGGTACGCTGATCAAGGCATGCATAATTGCACCTTCGAACGCTTCTGCCCTCCCCTCCCAGCTTGAATAGTCTTCAATGATCAAAGGCTCGCCGGTTTGCGCAACCCTACCGGCAGCGCCCTCGCCATAGGCTAAGATCACCCCTTTGTAATCGGTGCTGTTGTTATAACTGACCTCGCAGCGTAGTGTTTTCGTTTCCCGCTCCACGAGGTAGAGGCCACCGCTGTCTCCCCTGAGAAGACCTACAGCCCTCGAGACTATTTCGGTAAGGATCTGGGTGCCATCAGCCCCGGTGGCTAATAATTCCGAGAGCCCGCGCACCTGTTCCAGTTCTGCCACTTGCTGCTCAAGTACCTGCCAATGGGAAAGACGATACATGACGGAACCCAAATCTTGCGCTAACGGTTCCAGATTGTGCCAATCCAATGCGGGTTCCGAAGTAGATTCGTCGCTGCTGATGACCAACCAACCTTGAAAAAGATCGTCATGCTGAAGCGGGAAAGCAGCGAGCGTGGTTTGTCCTCCAATCAAGCCTGTATCATCCCGTGCAGCAGCCCGTCCTTGTGCCTGGATTTTTGCGAGCCACGGCCGTAGGTCTCCCCCCTGGTCGAGCCGGGGGACCATTGCCCTATGATGGGGTGAATGGGCACATGTGATGGAACTGGGGGATTGCCGGGTCTGACCGATCCATTCGAGCCAGGCCAGATCGTAGCCACAACCTTCGACGAGCATCTCGCAAAACTGCTCAGCGAGGACATCCAGATCCTCCCCCTGGAGTAAGAGCGCACGTAACGCGGCGAACCCCGGGTCGTGGTATTCTTCCCGACCCTGTCCTCCCGGCCTCTGCTTCCGATTCCTGTCCGGGAACCAGTTGAGTAAGGTCTGGATCCAAGATCTCTTCGTCATCAAACTCCAAGCCTAGCTCTTGTCGTTGCATGCGGTGGAGAGCAACTCAAAGCCCACATACTGTAACCCCAATCCGACCGAGATAGAAATGGGGCATCCGCACTAACCGGATTGATAGTGATGTATCGGTCTGGATTGCTGGGTCGGATACGGCAAGCGGTCATAATCCGACCGCACCGCACCAATTCGATTATACTCAGTTCAAACGGTAGTGGTTTCGACCGGAGTTCCCCCCGATTACACAGTTAAGTGGAGAATTGCCCATGACCTATGATCCCTTCCATGCACGTGCCATGTTGGAGACCGCCCAGGGTAAATATGTGATCTGGCGATTGCCGGCGCTCGTCAAATCTGATCACGCCGAGCTTGAGCGACTCCCCTATTCGATCAGGGTCCTGCTCGAGGCAGCACTGCGCCAGGTTAACGGCCGTGAAATCCAAGAAGATGATGTGATCGCACTGGCGGGTTGGAAGCCCCGGCAGGCAAAACGGGCGAACGTCGCTTTCCTCCCTGCGCGGGTGCTTATGCAGGATTTCACGGGCGTGCCGGCGGTTGTCGACCTGGCTGCCATGCGCTCGGCACTGGCTCGTATGGGGGGAGATCCGGCGGTGATCAACCCGATCCTACCCATCGATCTTGTCATCGATCACTCCGTGCAGGTAGATTTTTTCGCCAGCAGCGAAGCACTCATGCGAAACGCAGAGATCGAATTCCAACGCAATCGCGAACGATACGAATTCCTGCGCTGGGGCAAAGAGGCCTTTCAGAACTTCCGTGTCGTCCCACCGGCAACGGGTATCGTCCATCAAGTGAACCTGGAATACCTTGCCCAGGTCGTGCTAACCCGCCAGCTTGGCGATGAACTGGTGGCTATGCCAGATACATTGGTGGGGACCGACTCGCACACGACGATGATCAACGGATTGGGCGTACTGGGTTGGGGCGTGGGCGGGATCGAAGCCGAGGCCGCCATCCTCGGTCAACCCATGGTCATGCCCATCCCCGAGGTAGTCGGATTTCGGCTGGAGGGTGAACTCCCGGAAGGTACAACAGCGACCGATCTCGTGCTTACTGTGACCGAGATGCTAAGGGCGCACGGTGTGGTGGGTAAATTCGTCGAATTCTTTGGTCCAGGATTGACGCACATGACCCTCCCCGATCGGGCGACGATCGCCAACATGGCTCCCGAGTATGGCGCGACGGCTGGTTTCTTCCCGGTCGACGATGAAACGCTGCGGTACCTGCGGCTTACCGGCCGCGAGGAAGCCCAGATCGACCTGGTTGAGCGCTACTGCAAGGAACAAGGTCTTTTCCACACCCCGGATGCGCCGCAGCCCGAGTTCAGTGATTTGCTCAAGCTCGACCTGGGCACGGTTGAAACAAGCCTGGCAGGACCAAAACGCCCCCAGGACAGGATACCCCTCGCGGGGATGAAAGAAGCCTTCGAGCGAGCATTAGTGGCACCAAAAGAAAAGGGCGGCTTCGGGAAGTCACCCGAAGAACGCCGGCAAACCGTGATGGTTGGCTCCAACGGCTCGAGTGAAGCGCTCGGGCATGGTGCGGTCGTGATCGCGGCGATCACATCCTGTACGAATACCTCCAATCCCTACGTGATGGTCGGCGCCGGGCTGCTGGCGAAGCACGCCGTCGAACATGGCCTACACGTTAAACCTTACGTCAAGACAAGCCTGGCACCCGGTTCTACGGTGGTGACCGAATACCTGCAGGCAAGCGGGTTACTCGAGCCGCTGGCTGCTCTCGGGTTCAATGTTGTCGGCTATGGGTGTACGACCTGCATCGGAAACAGCGGGCCACTCCCAGGGGAGGTAGTGAAAGCCATTACGGAAGGCAGCCTGATCTCGGCGGCAGTCTTGTCCGGCAACCGGAACTTCGAGGGCAGGATCAATCCCCACGTTCGAGCGAATTACCTCGCCTCCCCACCGCTGGTCGTTGCTTACGCGTTGGCTGGCACAACCGATATCGACCTGGTGAATGAAGCGCTGGGCGTGGACGGCAATGGAGAACCTGTATACCTGCGGCAGATCTGGCCTAATTCGGCTGAAATCCGGTCTATCGTCGAGTCGAAGCTCACCCCACAAACCTTCCGTCAACGCTACCAGGATGTGTTCACGGGCAATGAAACGTGGAATTCGATCCCCGTTTCCGGGGGCGATCAGTACGCGTGGGAGGAAATGTCGACCTACATCCAAGAACCCCCGTTCTTCTTCGATCTGGCACCCGAGACTGAGCCCATTTGTGGGATCGAGGGCGCCCGTGTTCTGGCCGTATTGGGAGATTCGGTCACGACCGACCACATCTCACCGGCCGGTGCGATCCCAGTCGAGAGCCCAGCCGGCCGCTACCTACTTGAGCGGGGCGTCGAGGCGCGCGATTTCAACTCCTTCGGATCACGGCGCGGCAACGATCGCGTCATGACCCGCGGCACCTTCGGCAACATCCGTCTCAAGAACCAACTCGTCCCGGGCGTAGAGGGGGGTTATACCCTGCTTCTCCCGCAGGGCAAACAGATGAGCATCTACGATGCCTCCCTGCGCTACAAGGAACAGGGCACACCGCTCATAGTACTTGCTGGCAAGGAGTACGGCACCGGATCCTCACGTGACTGGGCCGCCAAAGGGACGCTCCTACTGGGCGTGCGGGCCGTGATCGCTGAAACCTACGAACGCATCCATCGCTCAAACTTGGTCGGGATGGGCGTGCTGCCGCTTGAATTCATGCCGGGAGAGAACGCCGCCTCAATCGGGCTTACGGGTAGAGAAATCTTCGCCATCCGCGAGCTGGACGACGATCTCCGGCCTGGAGCGCTCGTCACGGTAATCGCGCGTATGGATTCGGGTGAGGAGCGAGCGTTTCAAGCTCGGGTCCGGATCGATACCCCAATCGAAGTGACCTACTACCGCAATGGTGGAATCTTGCATACAGTGCTCCGCCAGATCTTGAAACAATCCTCTGCTTGAAGAAGGCGGATATCCGTTCAGTTGTACCAAACGAGAAACGAGGCGGGCCTGGGCCCGCCTCGTTCGTTTTCTGGATGATATTCTAGAGGATGAACCTGCGCGGGATCAGGAAAGCCGAGCGTACTCTGCCTCCAGGTCGGCGATCCGGGTGCGCAAGCCAGCCGCCATCTCGGCCAGCAGATCTCTCCCGCTCCGTTCGGCGATCGTGACCTCTAACATCAACTTGACTGTGTGGGAGTTCACCAGATCCTGCAGCGTGCGCTCCAGCGTGCGGATAACCCCATCCAGACGGTGGATCTCGGCCCGTAGGTCAGCCAGGACCTGCTCGCGCGACTTCTCCACCAGAGCTGCATGGCGATCGGGTTGAGCACCGAGCCGCCGTAGTTCGGCCGCATCCTGCCCAGAATAGGCTTCATTAACCTGCGCCATGATCTTCGACCGCCAGCGCTTCTGCTCTGGGTCCGTAACCAAATCTGGGTGGAAGCGCTTTGCCAGCGCACGAAAGAGCGCCTTTAATTCGGCCTTGGTCGCATCGGATACAGGTTTGTCGGAGATCGGTTCTGCAGGTTTTTCTTTGCGCGTCCACGTCCGGCGGAACTGCTCGACCACATCAGCCTGCAGCTCAGGCGCATCATCCCGCTCACGCCACTGCGCCCTGTGCGCGGCGCGCAACCGGGCTTGCTCAACCTCGGCTTCAAGCTCACCCAGCCGATCCTGCAACCCGCCCAGCCGGTCTGCGAGCCGGCCCTCGAAACGAGCCAGGTCCGCTCTCGTATCGGATAACTCGAACTCAAGCTGTGCCACGCGTTCCTGACGCCAGTTCAAGTCCTCCTGCAAATCCCGCAGTTCTGCGTCGCTCGCCTGGTCAATCGCTCGTTTGAGTGATCCCTGGTTCCGCCTCTGGAACATCAACACCACCTACCCGTACGTTGCTTAAGCCGGCACCGCTGCTCTCTCTTCTCTATCGGTTACTATCCGGACCCATTATAGTCTAGCCGGAAATTAGATTATCGGACCCAGCAGGCCCATTGCGGGGTAACCTCTCTACACTTCTCCCGAAGATGCCTCCATCCTATTGGCGGAATGGTTTGAGGATCGATCCGGCTAAAGCGCTCGTGTAAGTTCAGCACCACCCAACGTGATCATTGTGCCACGGTGCTTCTATGCCGATGCTCCTGAGTAATTGCGCAAACCAACCTTCCAGAAGAGGCGGGAGAAGAGCAGCAGCGCGAGCGCCAGCCCGAGAGCACCAACTGCCGAGCCGGCTGTCAAACGACCAGTGAGGGCCTCCGCCGGCACGGTCACCGCAAAGGCTACCGGCACGAGGAAGGTCAATCCAAAACGCATCCACCCGGGGTACATACTTACCGGCCAGCGTCCTGCTTCGTACAAACTCTGAAAAATCACCAGGATATTCTCTACGCGCACAAACCAGAATGATAGCGTGGCCAAGATCAGCCAGAAGGCATAGACGATCACACCGCCCGCCAGCAGCAGGAGGCCAAACTCCACCGCCTGCAGTATGCCAACCGCCTCCTTCAGCTTTATCAGCGCCACACCCAAAACTCCAAGCCCCAGCAGGATGTTCAATATTTCCCAGATATCGACTGCCCGAATGCTCACGAGAAGCTGGGCATCCTCCGGTTTGGTCAGCGTAAAATCGAGCGTGCCCTCGTGCACCGACTCGATCAACTGCTCCATGCTGGGCTGGATGACGACGCCGATCACACCCCCGACGAGGATGTACACGCCCACCAGCGCCACCACTTCATCAGGCCGCCATCCAGCGAGAGTGTCCGTGTAGCTGAAGACCACTGCCAGGCTGCCCAGCGCTGTCACCAACCCGAGAAGTGACTGGAAAAGTTGCACGATGAAGTTGATCCGGTAGGCCGCCTCCCCCATCACACCAACTCGCAGGAAGGTCCACAACAATCGCAATGTGTTCATGCCCCCACCGCCGAGTACTGGCGCACGCCTGCTCGCCAGGTTGCCCGCACGCAGAACAGAGCAGCAGCGAGCCAGCCAGCCTGCGCCGCAAACCCGATCAGCGCCTGATGCGGTGTCAGGTTTCCCAATATAAGCTCGACGGGAAATGAAACCATCCAGCGAAATGGCAGCACGCTGGCGACGACCTGTACAACACGTGGATAAAGGGATAATGGGGCAATCTGCCCGGAGAGGAATAAGAGGACAACGAAGTACATCTGGTTGATGGCGTTGACGCGGGTTGTCCAGAATGCCACCAGCGCCAGCATCCACTCTATGAGAAAACGCACCAGGAATGCCAACACGATCGCCGGGACTGCTGCAATCGTAGCCCAGGGCAGGATGTGGATCGTCGGGCGAAAAATGACCGCCAACACAATGGAGACGAGCAGCAGCCCCGGTGTGCTCACAATCTTCGACGACAGGTTATCGGCAATATCGGAGTGGATCGGATGGACCGGGCGCAGCAGGCTGGCGGAGAGCGAACCCTGGCGCACGCGGTAGTCATATTCGTACATGATCCAGGTATACGTGAGATGGTTGACCAGCATCAGCACCAGGAAGTAGGCCGCGAAGTCGGAGCGTGTGTAACCACCGACCTTGCCCCCGCTGGCCTGCGTCACCGAGGTCCAGACGATGAGGTAGATGACTGGTTCGAGCACCTGGCTGATCATCCAGATCACCAGCGCCGCGCGGTACTGCAGCATAGCGGCGAAGGCTGTCTTCATCAGTTGGCTGTAGAGATCCTTTAGCCCAATCAAGTTCGCGCGTAGGCCGATGGTCGGGACTGGTTGAACGGAGATGACCAGCATATCCGCACCCATGCTGGCTGGATCGTCTTTACTCGGCATGCCGCTTACACCAGATCCTGTGCGAAGACATGCTCAATAACTTCCTCAATTGGTGGATCTTCCACGGTCAGGTCGATTACAGGCAGGTCAGCCAGCAGGCGGGCGGTTGTGCGCGAGGTCTCGGCCTTCGGCACGCGCAGCGTCACCAGTCCATCCTCACACGCTATGACCTCCCCGTAGCCAGTAATCGATTCCGGGCAGGTCTCGAGCTGGACGATGATCGTCTTGACTGGGGAGTAGCGCTGGACAAGTTCTGAAAGATCGCCGTCGAACAGCAGCCGGCCCTCATGAATAACAATCACCCGGTGGCAGAGCGCCTCAACGTCGTTCATATAGTGTGAGGTAAGCAGAACAGTTGCC
Source organism: Anaerolineales bacterium (assembly GCA_034430615.1). Classification (GTDB taxonomy): domain Bacteria; phylum Chloroflexota; class Anaerolineae; order Anaerolineales; family E44-bin32; genus E44-bin32. The sequence continues at coordinate 13,917 of DAOUEJ010000125.1, forward strand.
TCAAAGCATTCGTTGTAGTCAGCCAGGAAAGTTCGGATCCGGCGCTGCATAGTTACGTCCAGGCCGATCGTCGGCTCGTCGAGGAAAACGACTCTTGGACGGTGGAGCAGTCCTGCAGCGATCTCGCACTTCATCCGCTCGCCCAGGGAGAGGTTGCGCACGGGCTTGGTGAGCAGTGGACCCAGGTCGAGCAGATCAGTAAGCTCATCCAGTGTACGCTTGAAGTCGGAGGTCGGGATGTGGTAGATAGCCCGGTTGAGCTCAAAGGAATCCCTCGCTGGGATGTCCCATACCAGCTGGTTGCGCTGACCCATGACGAGCGTGATCTGGCGCAAGAAATCACGCTCTCGCTTCCAGGGTAAATAGCCCAAGACTGAGAGCGATCCCGAAGCAGGGTGAAGCAGGCCGGAGAGCATCTTTAGCGTCGTCGTCTTACCGGCGCCATTAGGACCGAGGAACCCGACGATTTCACCCGGTTGGAGTTCGAAGGAGATGGCATCGACCGCGCGCACTTCACGGGTCTGGCGATGCACCAAGCTGCGTAGAGCGGCGGCCAGACCCGCTTCGCGTTCGGTAACATTGTAGATCTTGGTGAGCAAGTGGGCGTGGATCGAGGCTTGAGTCATTGAATGTGATGGATTCTATCCGCCCCCGCCAGATGCGGAAAGAGGAAATATCGATAGGTGATCCAGTTCTTTCCAAACATTAATGGGGTGGGCCTCGTGCGAGAGCAGGGCCACTTCAACACAATTCCCTCAGATTTGGTTCAAATGTATATATCGAAGGTTGTAATTGCTCTCGAGGGACATAGTCCAAGATTGTTCGTGGTTCGATCAGCCACGAACATCCCGTGGTGAAAGAGCATCAGCCACGCGCCAGATTGCTTGACACACATTGAGCTCCTCAGCGTGCTTTCAGGGACATACCATTCGGCCATCGATCGTGTTGAGCGGTAGGTGGCAAGCATCACATCCGAATGGATCTGAACTGAATTGAATTCGCTTAGTTCATAACGAGCAGATTGATTCTCCACGACCGATTTCAGGGCTTGCTGCTTGTCATAAATACGTCCGGAACTCTCAACCTCACGGTATTCATCTGCGATCCAAGAGGAAAGTGCTCCTAGCGACGACCGCAGATTTGGATCGAGATGCCTGCGCTCCAGATCCTGCGTTAGCTATGTGGTCCCACCATCAAGAATGGACACGACCAGTAACCCTCTAGGATCCAGCCCGCCAACGATCATTTAGCTGTCTGGGGCTGGGGGTGCTCAATCAAAGGATTATCCAAGTAAAGAGTGTTCGTAGTGTAACGGCTGACGCAAGAAACCCTCAGCTCCGTTCGCGATCTTCGTACGGTGTCTCTGCAACCGCGATTACTTGCCGGCCGGAGAAATACCTGCGCGTAAATAGAAGCGGGATCCCAAGCATGAGCAGAAAGGCAGTGTTCAGCACGACGTTGAAGGTGACACCGTACTTGAGCGAGATACACGTGTCCGGGAAATACCAGAGCAAGAGGGAGGCAGCTAACGCATTCCACACCCAGCGCTCACACCGTTGAAAGGCACGATGAACAACAAAAAACACCAGCGCACCCCAGCCCGCGACCGTTGCCCCCCAGGCACCATAGATCCAGCGCTGGAACGCCTGCGTCGTCCCCGCTAGCGGGGACGACCAGAAGATTGGATCGATTTGATCGTTCAGGGGGGCGATTAACGCTGAACCCTGAAGCAGTGCCAGCGCCAATCCAAATGCGACAACCAATAGCGAGGCTGCTCGCAACCAGTTCGTCCAGAATCGTATGCCCTGCATAGGATTGAACTCCAAAAATACGCGCCGGCGGCGCAAATTTATCGGTATACCCAGAGGAAGAGATCCTTGCCGTCGTAGGATGCATTCTGTGCAAGGTAAATCATCTGACCCACGAACCGCTCGGCCTGTTCCGGTGACCACCCTGCTCTAACCACCTGGTCGGTGGCTAACCAACGCTTCGCAAGAGGGGGGTAGTCCGGCGGGGAGAACTCCGCCAGACGCGCCACTATATCGGCCGGAAACTGGATCAGCCAGGGGCCATTGGGTGAGGCTTCTGCCACAGGATGATACTTCTCAAGCAGGATTTCAAACACTTCACCGCTGAGGTCGGCATGCAGCGCGGCGATCGTGAGCGGATCAAGGCCATCAACATTGATCCCCCTGAAGGTGCCGAGGGGGTAATCGGAGGCAATGATGGAGGGGATGTCCCCCGCCTCCGCGACCAACAAGTCGGCGAGCACAGCCATGGAACCACCTCCTGGTAACAACGATCATGCGCCATCAAGCGCGGCCTGCACAGATGAATCCGTGCAAGTTCTCACCCTCGATCATACAATAAAATCGGTGACTGTATCCAACCTGGCAGGTGTCACGGGCTAGTTTTATGAAACATGATTCTCGGCAAATCTCTTCGTGAGTTGTTCGGCCTCATATGCCGATTGCTCCAGCCGATCGGGATGGACTGATCGAACGCGAGCTTCCAACCAGCTTCACCTTTCACGTAGATTGCAGCAAATCGGGCCTGGTAGTCAACCCTGATTTTCGCCTCGCCCTGTCCAGCGTCCGATCAAGATCGCTACGTTTCCGAGGACCTAAAACTCGATCTCATCGATCAATGCAATTTCCCGGCAAACTTGCGTGCCGCGTAGGATGCCACAGCCTGGTTCTTTTCGATCACCGTTCCATCCGGCTGGATCTGCCGGTATCCGCCTGCCAGGATATCCTCGATCACTGCCAGGTCCAGGTCGCGATCTGCCCGTACCCAGCGGCGTTCCACTTCCAGGATCTGTGAAGCCGTTGGCTGCGATATTTACATTTCACTCCCGGATGCTCGGTGCTTCCTGAAAAGGCGTGGTCTAGCTGCAAACGACAGGCTTTGGACGAGACAGCGCATACCCAACACGCGGCCAAGGACACGCAGGATTCGGGATCGTTCAGCGTAATGAACGCGGGTTCTTCTTGGTGAGGCGTGTAGCGTAGTAACCCAGACCTGCAGCGGCGAATAGGAGCAGAGCGCCCACCAGGCCAAGCAATGCTGATCGTCCTCCACTACCGGTCCCATTCGATAGACCGGCGCTGGGCTGGGCGCCAAACTGCAGGTACTTGATATCCCCTGGATTCAGGCTCACGCCCACGTTTAAACCTGTTGTCGGGTTATA
>DAOUEJ010000126.1:0-18159 GCA_034430615.1 Anaerolineales bacterium
CGTGCGCTCGAAGATGCCCAAATAGCGAAGGACCAGGTAAGTTACATCAACGCACATGGCACGTCGACACCGGCAAATGACGCCATGGAGACGCTGGCGATCAAGTCTGTCTTCGGCGAACGCGCGTATGAGATTCCCATCTCGTCCACGAAATCCATGCTCGGGCACGCCATGGGAGCCTCGGGCGCGATTGAAGCGATTGTCAGTTCGCTATCCATCCGTCACGGCGTTATCCATCCCACCATAAACTACCAGGTCCCGGATCCTGAGCTCGATCTGGATTACGTCCCCAACGAGGCGCGCGATACCCGGGTCGATGTTGTCCTTTCTAACTCGTTCGGCCTGGGCGGACAAAACGCATGCCTCGTCCTCAGGCAGATGGAGTAAAGATGCAGCATTACATCAACCAAGGATTGGTTCGCAGGAACCGCTCGCTCGGCCGCTGGATGATGTTTGGTGGCTTGGGCGCAAGCCTGATTGCGGTGGTTATTAGCTTCGTTGCTCCCCTGTATATTTTTATCGCATTGGGGCTCATGCTCGCCGGAGGCCTCATCTCTCAGATCGGCACCGCGCTTTATAACCGCTTCGGGCGTTCACCACGTTTGGATGAATTGATCGATGAAAGCCTCAAAGGTTTGGATGACCGCTTCGGACTCTTTCATTACTTGCTTGGCTCCAGGCATGTCATCCTGGGCCCTTCAGGAGCGTTAGCGATCATTCCCCGGGCTGAACGGGGTGAAATCACTTTCGAAGACGGGCGCTGGTTCCATACTCCACCCAAACGGAGGTTCCCCCTCAGAACCCGCCGCCGTGAATTGAAGGATCTCATCCCTGAAAGCCAGCGTGATATCCGCAGGCTTGGGCGGGCTCTGGCCCGTCAATTGCCGGACCACGATCCAATTCATATAGATGCGCTTGTGATTTTTCTCTCCGACGATGCCCAACTTAGTGCGGGCTCAGGGACGCTAATCGCCGCCCACCGCAAGAAGGTGAAGGCGCTGTTGAGGACTTTCCCGCGGCAAGCCACACTCAACGAAAAAGAGATCCGCAGCCTGGCTGCACGATTAACGCGCTCTTGACGTTTACTTCGTAGCCCGAATGGAAAAAATGCAAATAGGGCGCTTCGCAGCGCCCTATTTTGGGTCTGCAAATATGACGTGAAAGCTAGCTATTCAGAAACTCTTCCAGGGCTTCGCGTGAGATCCGGAAAGCACTGCCGAGTTTCTTCGCCTTCAACTGGCCGGCTTCAATTGCACTTAGTACATCTTCCTCAGCGACCTTCAGGTACGTAGCAGCCTCGCCAGGGGTCATCACATCCGGTATGACCGCCGCTGCGCCAGCAGCCGCGGCTCCGCCCTGCCCAGCCTGCTTCAGTGAGTCAGCCAGCGCATTGCCGATACCCATCCCGGCTCCTATGCCAGCCGTCAGGCCAGCGCCGCCTGACGGGTTTTGTGCGGCATCCCGCATTGCGTCTGCCGCCTGCAGCTGAGTATAGGTCTGCATGTCGAGCATACCCATCGCGCGCAGTTCCTCAGCCGATTTGTCGGAGGGCTTTATGCTCTCGATATAGAAGGACTTGAGCGTGAGCCCGATCGCCTTGAAGTCATCCTGAGCCTTCGCCCGCACACCAGCCCCCATCTCCTCCACGAGCGAGATCAGTTCGGGGACATTGGAAGCTGCTGTTGTCTCACCCAGGAGATCCTGGAGCTTGGAGAGAAGCATGGCCCGCAGACGGGCTTCAATATCCTTGGTCCGGTAGACTCCCGTGACGCCAACAATCTGGGTAACGAATTGTTGGGGATCCGATACCTGGAAGCTGAAGGTGCCAAAACCCTGAAGTAGTGCAACGCCAAGGCCCATGCCAGGGTTACGAACCAGGATCGGTTGGGGTGTGCCCCATTTCTGATCGGCGAATTCCCGCATGCTGACAAAATACACTTCTGCGGTGAAAGGCGAGCGATCATTGAAAGCTTTCCCGATCAGGTCGATCAGTAAGGGAATATTGGCCGTAGCAATGGTATGGCGTCCGGCAGAAAAGGTATCCAGAGCCTTACCGTCCCGGTAGAAGACGGCTTTCTGTGCTTCCCGAACAATAACCTGGCTGCCGATGCGGAAATCACCGGCACTGTCCTCCGGAAAGCGGTGGACTATCTCATCCTGCATCTCGTTCGGGTACTCGACAACATCAAAAACTCTTGCCATGATTTTTACTCCTCTGGGTTAGATCAGCTTCCAGTAGCCAGGATAACATCCTCGCGCCGGTTATAGGCATCGATCGCCTCCTGGCTCACACTCACCATATGCCGCAAAGCTGCCGGGAGTCCATCCGTCTCAAGCGAGCTCTGGACATTATCGACCGCCCGAACGAGGACATCGATATTCTCGAGCAGCGCTGCATCAAACACGTATACTTTTTCCAACTCATCGCTATTGATGCGGACTGCATCAAAGAAGCCTGAGTATCCGTAGGCTGCGCCCTTGACACGATCGATAAAGGCACGCAGCTTGATAGCCGCCGCCTCCATGTCATCGACCAGTTCAAGTTTTCCAGTTCCGATTAACTCGCGTTGGATTTCGGAAATCCTGCTCCACTGCTCTTCATAGCGCTGTGCAATCGTCTCGCGCAGCAGCTTGTCCGCTTCGCGCCTGTTCTCCCGATCCACGTAACCCACAAAACCAGCTAGGGTGTTGCGGATTTTACCCAGTAAGTCCTTGCCTTCGGTGATCTTTCCCAAGGGGTCAGTCATGATCTTCTCCGTCTAGATATCACGGCCCACAATTCATTTTCGGATCGATTATAGCTACTTGTCTTCGCTCTTACAACCATAAGACTGACGAAGCGCTGACATAACGGTGGAAGAAAATCTCGAACGAGTATAATCATATGATTCAAGATACGAGATTGTCGAGGCAAGGAGGCATACTTTCATGACGATCATCGATCGATTGATTGAAATTACACGGCCGCTGGATGAGTCTGTGGCAATATCTGCGGGACCCACGATCGAGATCCGGGACTCTAATAAACTCTCGGAGACAGTTGAAGCTCTGGTAAGGCAGGCGGTATTCGCTCCAGAACCTGTGAAAAGCTACGCCCAGTGGTTGGTGAGAGCGCTCTCCAGCATGACGGGAGCCTACCCGGCTTCCATCCACGCCTTCTACCTTGCGCGTGGGCGGGGAGATACACCGGATGACTTTACCGTACCAGCCATGAACTTGCGAGCGCTGCCGTTCCATGCTGCACGTGCGGTTTTTCGCTCGGCGATCTCCAGCGATGCCTGCGCTTTCATCTTCGAGCTGGCCCGCTCCGAGATGGGATATACCGATCAAAGGCCGGCCGAGTATGCTTCGACTATTCTCGGCGCCGCCATCGCCGAAAGCTACAGCGGACCGATTTTCATCCAGGGGGATCACTTCCAGGTGAGCAGCAGCCGTTACAAGAAGGATGGTGCAGCCGAGATCGATTCTATCCGGGCACTCATCGCTGAATCGATCACGGCTGGATTCTTCAATATCGACATCGATACATCCACCCTGGTTGATCTCAGCCAGGGCACCATCCCAGAACAGCAGAAGCTGAATTTCTCACTTTGCGCAGATTTTTCAGAGTTTACACGAGGGGTTGAACCACCTGGCATCACCATCTCGCTTGGCGGAGAAATTGGCGAAGTTGGCGGTCAGAACAGCACGGAACCAGAACTTCGAGCTTTCATGGATGGCTTTACCAAGGCTTTCGGTGAACGCCTGCCTGATGCTCCAGCTTTATCAAAAATCAGCATACAGACTGGGACATCCCATGGTGGGGTCGTTCTCCCAGATGGATCGATCGCCAAGGTTAGCGTCGATTTTGACACGCTGAGAGAATTGAGCAAGATCGCCAAGGAGTATGGCCTTGGCGGCGCGGTCCAGCACGGAGCATCCACACTTCCCGAAGCGATGTTTACCCGCTTTGCCGAGTCTAATGCGCTGGAAGTGCACCTCGCTACCGGTTTCCAGAACATCCTCTATGAGCGGCTGCCCACCGGCTTATTGGGCGAGATTTATGCATACCTGGACACGAATCATGCCGGTGAACGCAAGGAAGGTCAGACCGACGAGCAGTTCCACTACAACACCCGCAAGCGGGCACTTGGACCTTTCAAACAAGCTTTGTGGGACCTTGATCAAGAATCATTGTCTGAAATTGAAGGGGCATGGGAAACCCAATTCCAGCTCCTTTTTGACCGCCTTAACGTCGGTGGAACCCGCCGGCTGGTGGAACGGTTTACACCCGCAATTGACGCTCAGCCAGAGCCGGGAGCCTATCTAACGGGTGAAGCGGCAGAGGAAGATGTTCGCGATCTGGCAGACTGAGCTGGAGCGCTGCTAGCCGATGACGCTTGATGGCCAGAGGGTCCAGCCCTATCGCTACACCATCATCCCACGGACCCTCTCCTTCCTCACGCGCGCGGATACCGTCTTGCTGCTCAGAGTTGCTGCCGGGCGGAGCGTGTGGTCTGGGTTCTTAAATGGGGTTGGAGGTCATATTGAGAAAGGCGAGTCGCCAGATGATGCAGCCCGGCGGGAGATCATGGAGGAGACCGGGCTCAATGCCCAGGATTTAGAGCTGTGCGGTGCGATCATCGTTGACTCGGGTGGCCAACCGGGGATCGGCCTCTACATATTTGTTGGTCGGGCTCTGGGGAAGCTGTTGGATAGCTCACCTGAGGGAAAACCGGAGTGGGTACTGTTATCTGATTTACAATCCTACGATCTCGTTCACGATCTATATGAGATCATTCCGCGCGCGATGGACTGCTACAAGAAAAAATCGGCATTCACAGCACTGACCACTTTCGATCAAGAAGGATTCCCACACCTGCGCTTCTCATCATGAAACCGACAAAAACGAAATCCACATCCCACCTCTGGCCGTGTTATACCTGGATAGGATTGATGATCCTTATCGGCGGTCAATTGGCGCTTGTACTGAATCTTCAATTTGAGGCAACGTGGCATACACCCATCATGTGGACCGGATACATTCTCTTCGTCGATGGGCTGCTAGCCAAGCTGCGGGGCCAATCCTGGCTGACCAAACGCCGGCTTGAATTCCCCTTTCTTATCCTGATGTCCGTCCTCATCTGGCTGCTTTTCGAGATCTATAACCTTCGGCTTCAGAATTGGTTGTACCGCGGTTTACCCTCCGATCCTGGAGTGCTCGATCTCGGATACTTCTGGTCCTTCGCAACCATCCTGCCTGGCATCCTTATCAGTGCTGAACTTGTGGGAGCCCTTTTTCCTGTTCGCCGAAATTCGAGCACCACCGGTGCGATTCGGTTGGGCCCGGACTGGATCTGGATCTTAATCGGTATCGCCATGCTGACCATCCCTCTCATGCTCCCGATCCCGATCGCGCGCTTTACCTTCGGATTCGTTTGGATTGGCTTTATACCCTTCATCGACCCCATCAACTACAAGCTTCGGGCTCCCAATCTACGCACTTTGCTCACAGATCGGAACTGGAGACCTGTCGTCGCGCTCCTACTTGGGGGTTTGCTGTGTGGGCTCTTATGGGAGGCGTGGAACTTCCAGGCTCTCAGGGCAAGTGGCGGACACTGGATATATACAGTTCCAGAAACCCTTCGGATATTCGGCTGGCATTATGGACAAATGCCGGTACTTGGCATGCTCGGTTTTCCCCCGTTCGCGCTCGAGCTCTATGTCCTTTACCAGTTTATGCGCAGGTTGTTCAACTTGGAGAAGTTCTTCGGTCCCTGGGAAATCTCGACCAGGTGAGCGCATCTCGAGCAATCATCCCAGCGTGATAATATGCCATGTGACACGTCCGAGCTTGGTCACTCGCTCGGCCACTCATAAAATACCAGCAAGGTGCTACCATACTTACGCTGGTCGAACTCGACTAATTCCCTCAGGAGCAATTGCTCATATTCGCGCGGGTGGATCTGAGCAATGATCCACGCGTCTGGATGCAGGCACCCAGGATTGGCATCCAGGCTCAGGACTGCCTGTTTCCAAAGCCCAAGATACTGCGGGGGCGCAACGTACACCAGATCATATGCCGCACGATCAGCAGCCTGATCCAACCAGGCAAAGGCATCCTTACGTAGGACCCTTGCCTGGCTTCCGAAGCCAGTAGTCGCCAAATTCGCCTCAACGGTCTTGACAGCCATCCGGTCGAGATCGATAAAATCGACATGCCCGGCTCCGCGGCTAAGTGCCTCAATCCCCACACTCCCCGTTCCGGCAAACAAATCGAGGACGGATGCGCCTTCGAGTGATGATCCGAGGATATTGAATAAAGATTCCTTCGCGCGATCGGTAATCGGACGGGCGCCCGCACCGGGCACCATTTGAAGACGTCTGCCCTTCGCAGAGCCAGCAATCACCCGAATTCCGGCCATGGATCGAAATCTTCCTTCCTGATGAATGCTGTCTATGCGAAGTTTACGGAATCGCGAAATGCCTGCAGATTTGCTCTCGGAGCAATGATTGGCGTCACACAACCTGTTCCCAGGATGATGCCACGTGAGCCGGCTGCAGAGAACGACTCAGCTGCCTCTGCACGTACATCATCCGGTGTGCCAAATACGAGCGTCTCCCGATTGACACCACCGCAGACGGCACCACGGACCTTGGACGCTCCCTGGGCCAGGTCGGGAGCGACTTCCCGATCATGCCAGTTGACAACCTGCACAGGATAGCGTTCTGCCAGATCAAAATGGATATCACTGCCATGCAGGTGAAGGACATTCAACCAGAAACTACCAGCACTCTCCAGGATTGACATATCAAAGGGTTCGCCGAATTTCCTGTAACCTGCTTGATCGAAATAGCGGAATGACGCATGCTGGACGGCAAAGAAAATTCCATCGATACCTGTCTCTGCCAGCTCGCTAACCCAGGCGCTCGTCGTGTCGCAGATCGCTTGCAGACCGGTCAGGACCGCATCAGGTTCTTGGTGAAGGTGCGAGATCAACCTTTCCCCGCCTGCCAGGTTCTTGGCTTGCGCCAAGGGGCTGAAGATGGTCTGGATGAGCGGGATGTCCGGATCAAGCCTCTCACGAAGCATCGTAAGACAACGCCGCTGTGCATCAAGGGCGCCCGCGCCCGGATCGAGTGGATGTAATTCAAACCACTGTGATGGGTCTTGGATTGGACGGTGTGTGTAATCCCGTGTCCCTTCGGAATTCCCGCGCCACTCGTCTTGGACCCCCCAATCAAGCAGGCAGAACGACGAGGCAGGGGTCACCTTTACAAAATCGAAATCACACGCGAGTTGAAATAGTACCGAGGATTCGGCCAGGGTTTCGGGTGCTTGGTCATCGACTGGAAAATGCCGCCACAGGGCGACCGGGGGTCGGTCAAGATATTCCCCCTGGATGGCAGCTGCAAGCCGTTCGCGCTTCGTGACCTCTGTCATATCGAGCCGAAAATGCAGGTCGGCGTTTTATACCAGAATTAGCCGCTGGACGTCAGACAGACGTTTTAGCATCGCACCGCGCACGTCCACCGCTTCCTTCTGAAATGCCAACTCGAAGTTAGCCCGCGCTTGCTGCGTATCACCGCTCGCCTTCCCTACCATCCCAAGAGCATAGAGAAACTCAATCGAATCAGGCCAATGGGAATGCCCGTACTCGAAGATACTCTTGGCCTCTTGTACCTGACCCAGGTTGAGCAATGCCCAACCATACCGGTACTGTGAGTCCAGGTCATCAGGCTTGGATTGCGCTTGAAGCTTGAGCTCGTCCAGGTTCAGGAGTGCAGGTTTCATCTCAATTTCGGTCATCATCGCGTTTTCCCTCCGGCGGTCTTGCATACCAATTATAGGTCAGGACGAGCCTATAATCCTTACCAAACGGGTTATAGAAGATCCGGGATTGATTCCGGTTGATCTGAAATTTTTACCCCTGCTCCTTCTAGCGCTTTAATTTTTTCCTCAGCCGTCCCCTCGCCACCTTCGACGATGGCGCCAGCATGGCCCATCCGCTTCCCCGGAGGAGCTGTACGTCCCGCGATAAAGGCTACGACCGGTTTGGTCATCCTTTCACTGATGTACTCAGCCGCGCGTTCCTCATCGCTGCCACCAATTTCACCGATTAAAACGATTTTCTCGGTATACGGGTCGGCTTCGAAAAGCTCGAGCGTATCGACAAATGAAGTCCCGTTCACGGGATCTCCACCGATCCCGACACAGGTTGAAACCCCGATTCCTCTCTGTTTTAGCGCATGTAGCACTTCGTAAGTCAAAGTCCCGGACCGCGAGACAACGCCAACATTGCCTTTGATGGCGATATGTCCTGGGATGATCCCTACCTTGGCCTCACCTGGGCTGAGCAGCCCGGGACAATTCGGCCCAATCAGCCGTGCGCCTGTCTGGTCGAGGTAGCGGCGCGCCTGCATCATATCGCGCACTGGGATGCCCTCCGTGATGGCGATGATGAGCTCTACACCGGCATCCGCAGCCTCAAGGATCGAATCGGCGGCAAAGCGCGCCGGGACGAAGCTAACCGCGGTGTTCGCACCGGTTGCTTCGACTGCGCTACGAACCGTGTCGAAAACTGGGATCTTACCATCCAGCACCCACTCCCCACCTTTCTGAGGGGTAACACCTGCGACAACATGGGTCCCGTACTCAACCATGCGGGAAGTGTGAAAAAGACCTTCGCGGCCCGTGATTCCCTGAACGAGCAGGCGTGTGTTTGTGTCAACCAGGATGCTCATGCTTCTTTCCTCGCTTTTGCAGCTTCAATGGCTTTTTGAGCGGCGTCCCCAAGCGACACGGCCGTTTCCATCTTGGCATCATGAAGAAGCTGGCGACCTTCCTCTTCGTTCGTTCCAACCAACCTGACGACCATGGGAATTTCGGTCGGCATTTCTTTCAGCGCGTTGAGGATGCCTCGCGCCACCTCATCTCCACGTGTGATCCCACCGAAAATATTAAAAAGAACGGCCTCGACATTCGGATCGCGCAGGATAATCTGAATCGCGGCTGAGACCTTGTCCGCGCTCGCTCCGCCTCCGATGTCGAGAAAATTCGCCGGTGCACCACCGAAAAGATGGATGACATCCATCGTTGCCATCGCGAGGCCTGCCCCGTTCACCATACAACCAATGTTACCGCCCAGCTTCACATAAGAAAGACCATATTTGCGCGCCTCGCGCTCGACGGGCTCCTCTGAATCAATATCACGCATCTCAGCCAGTTCGGCATGGCGGATGAGCCCATTATCATCAAGCACCATCTTTCCATCGAGAGCCAGCAGGCGCTCATCACCAGTGATCACCAGCGGGTTGATCTCGGCCAGTGTGGCATCTGAATTCAGGTATGCCTGGTACAGGCTGCGCGTGATCGTATGCAGGCTCCGCCAGTACTTGCGTGGCAACTCAATGGACACTGCCAGGTGGCGAACCTGATAATCCCGCAAGCCCAGCAAGGGGTCAATCCAGATACGTACGATCTTGTCGGGCTGCGAGCGTGCTACCTCCTCAATGTCCACCCCGCCTTCAGCGGAGGCAATCACGACCGGGCAGCGCCGGCTGCGGTCGTTGGTGACTCCGAGGTAAATCTCATTTTGAATGTCAGCGGCTTCATCGACCAGCACCCGGCGTACAGGCAAGCCTTTGATCTCCATCGCCAATACCTGACCGGCGACCTCTTCCGCTTCTTCTGGCGAATGGACCAGGCGTATGCCTCCCGCCTTCCCCCGTCCACCAACAAGGACTTGTGCCTTGATAACGGCCATCCCACCCAATTCCTCTGTAATCGAGCGTGCTTCGATGGCTGTCATCGCCACCTGGCCGCGCGGGATGGGTACGCCGTATTCAGCAAATATTTGCTTCGACTGGTATTCATGTAGTTTCATCTATCGGTCCTCGCTCCTTTTCCTACACAATCAAATATCTCTGGTCTGGACCGCTCATGGCTCGACCGGGAGAGTGAAACGGAGCACACGCTGATTCCCGGAATCAACGACCCACGCAGAACCGGTATTATCCAAGCCGAGACCGCTAAGAAGAGAAAATTGATTGGGTTCTGACCCAAAGATCCCGCCCCATCCAAATTGGAACTCACCGGCCAGGTTGAAGCACAGCACCCGCAGCCCTTCCGGATCGGAACTGCAGATGCGGTCTTGAGTGCTGGCTGCGAGGTACGGCTTATTTTCCAAAGATTGTCCGAACCATGCGTCGACATTCCACGTCAAGACAGGTTGAAAGTTATTTTGACCCAGATCTTCGAAAACCTGGATCCTGCGGTTCCAGGTATCGGCGACGTAGATCCGGCCTGATGGATCGATAGCCAGGCCTACCGGCTCATCAAGCATTCCCGGGAGATACCCCGCACCGCCAAACTGGGTGAGGTACGTACCATCCGGGCCGTATACTTTGATGCGCTTGTTCCCTGTATCGGCGACGAAGATGCGTCCCTGGCCATCCACGGCAACGTCACGTGGGCCCCAGAAGGCATCAACCCCTTCTCCGAGACCTTCGGCTCCAATCATTCCTTTGAATTCACCCTGCGGGGAGAACCATTGGATACGGTGGTTCCAGGTATCGGCAACGTAGACATCGCCGGTTGGACCGACTGCGACTCCCCAGGGTTCGTTGAAGGTTCCTCCTGGAGCGTCGCCGAGGGATGCGTCAGCAAACCCACCCCAGGTTGTAATGAGCTCACCCTCGGGGGAGAACTTCTCGATCCGGTGATTGCCGGTATCGGCGACATATATCTCTCCCCCCGGAGCAACCGCTAGATCCCGAGGTTGGAAGAAGTCACCCGGGGATACCCCTTCTCCTCCCAAAATCAAGGTCGGTTCGAGTTCTAAAAGCTTATCGGCGTACGGGTCCTCAAATGTAGGCACCTGAAAATCAGCCGGGGAAACCCCGTAATCCCAGATCTGAGCGGCGATATCCTTACGGATGTAGAGCCGCATCCTGTCTGATGGGCTCCAGTGTGCCAGGCTCATATCTTTCCCGGTCACCTGTCCATAGCGCCCGAAGTCACGGTTCAACCAGATGTCGAAGATCGCGGCCCGAACCTCACGATCGATAAAGAAAGGTCGCAGGTGTTCCCAAACCTTGCTCAAGTAGGCGCCAGTGCTAACGGGTGAAGATCCGTTGTTTGAAGCGGATTCAAAGGCGATCTCAGATTCGATACTTGACCGTTTAAGGCTCCAATAATCCTGGTTCGGCCACCACATGCGGATGTACTCGAATGTGAAGTATTGATCTCCAAGGAGCGGATCAACCAGGTGCCAGTTGTTGTCGCCGACAAGGATGACGGGGTAGTTGAGCAGTTCACGTGTCGGGCTTGCACCAAAATAATATTGGTTGGGGTAATCCCTGAGATACCAGTTCAGCGGCCAGGATACGTCATCATCGAAGGCGACCTTGATCCCAAGACCATCCGTCATCCGAATAGACAGCTCCTCAATCTGGCCCATTGCAGTCTTAACACCCGGAGCGCCATGAGCATAGACGAGATACTCCGTTGCCAGGTCCGCATGGGGGAAAGAGGCTCGCAGCGAGGTGCGCACGGTTAAGCCAAATAATCCGAGCAAGATAAGGGCGCTAAAGCCGCGCAAGAGTGGGAGCCATCCCGAACCACGTGTCAACCACCAGAGAGCATAGGCCGCAGCCACGCTGAAGACAAAGGCACCCAGGAAACCGCCTGTTGCCCGGAGTTGATCCAATTCGCTGCCTTGAAATGGGGGCGCTGCGCCTACAAGACTGCCCAGAACACGCATGACGGCGATAAGCGTCGCAGCTGCGAGACCTGTGATCAACCAACCGCGCTGCTTCGTGAAGAGCTGCCAATCCACCTTCTCCAGGAACGTCCCTATTCCCCACCCTCCAAAGAGGATCATCGGCAGCGTAATGTGAACAGTGAGCCAGGGCATCTTCTCACCAGCAAATGAATATGCCACAAGAGCTGTGATCGACCAGTAGCCCAGGAAGGCAAGGACAGGGAACCTGCGCTCCTGATGGGACTCAACCTCAGGTTGATTATCCTGCTTACGCCTCATAAGAAGGTAACCTGATGCTAAGAGAGTGCCTATAGCGGGCAAGAATTCATAGATAGGGATCTGGATTAAGAGGTAGTAATACCAGGGCTGTCCACCGCGCTCAATGCCATGCTGTTTCAACCAGTAACCCAGTGAACCAACCAGGCCGGATGCTAACCCGTCCTGATTGGTGAAAAGCGTCGTGTAAAAGATAACGAATATGCCGAAGAAGACACTGGCGGAGATGAGCCATTTCCTGGCATCCCAGAGGACGCCAATCAGGGCACTGAGCCCAAGCAGCAGCACCACGAGCACGATTGTCCGGCTAATAGGAGTGATCGAGCTATAGTCAAGTGCATCCCAGCCCAGAACCCGAGCGAGCAGCGCCGCAAGCTGCGGCATGGTCATCGTCCAGGTGACGATGATCAGATCCAGTGCGGGAAACTCTGTCCGCAGCCGGCGGCCGAAGGAGAGAATAAGACCGAGCAGCATAAGACCCACCCCGGCCAGGGCGAGCACCAGTCCAAGCGTGACAATGGGTGAGACCGCCACTTCACCGGTTAAGCCCTCAGAGAGCTGAGGAGCTGCGGCAGCCAGTTCACCTGAAGCCGCCCAACCGCGAAAGAGGGCTCCCACCGCAAGAAAACCACCAATCGCTGCGGCTCCAAGACCCCCCAGGAAGAACAATCGATGATAAGCTTCTCGCCAGGACTTCCTCAAAGCTGTCACTGCGAAGAGCATGCCGAGGAAGATCAAGAGTTGGGCCGTATAGATAAAAGCCGTTTCCTTAGCAGTGAAATGAAGTGCGAGCGCAGCAGCAAGAACATAGAGCCAGCGTGGCCGGGGATCCTCAATGTAACGGAAGACCGCATAGAACATCAGCAAAGCTATGGGGACGATCAGGACGTCATTCCGGACGTAGCGGCTGTAGTAAAGCATATAGGGAGAGAATGCCATTAAAGACGCCGCTACAGCGGTTCCCCAGCGGCCCAACCAGCGCCGAAAGAGCAATACCATAACAACAGCCAGGGCTCCACTTAGCGCCGCTGGAACCCGTGCGCTGGCATCTGAATCTCCGAACAGGAAATACGAGAACGCAACCAGGTGCATCTGCAACGGGCCATGCATGAGCGGGTCATGGGAAAAACCGCGGCCCTCAGCCAGATACCAAGAGAATTGGGTGTGTAAACTTTCGTCGTGGCTCATGACGCGCGAATCGAGATCGTACAGCCTGGTGAACAACGCGACGATGATAAGCAGGATGTAGAAGGCTAGCTCAAGGTTGAGCGGCCAGCCTTTACCCACCCACCCTTGATCAGCATTCGGAGCGATTTCAACACTCTGCTCGTGATCTTTCATACACGGTCCTCAAGCTTGCTTGATATCGAACCTGGACATTGTAATCTTTCCAACGCAATAGCGTACCTTAATCCCGGGAATGCGCCGAAGCTTTCAGCTGAGCTACCTCATTTGCAGCGAGCTGCCTCCAGCCGCCGGGAGCCAGATCCCCGAGTTCGAGCGTCCCCAGCCGAACCCGGATCAAACGCCGGATCCCATACCTGAGAACAGCTGCACTCTCCCGCAGCTGCCGCTTATGTCCTTCCTGCAGTACGACCCGGATCCACGTGCCGTCCTGCCCTTGACTCTCAACCCAGACTCTGGTCGGTGACGTTTGGAAACCATCACGCAGCACCAAGCCTCGCCTCCAGCGTTCCAGATCTGACTCAGAGGGAGTGCGGTCCAAAAGTACACGGTATTCTTTCTCATGCTGGTAACGGGGATGAGTAAGCACGTGGGTCAGCTCGCCATCGTTTGTGAGCAGGATCAAGCCCTCACTATCCAGATCGAGGCGACCGACAGGGAAGACGCGCTCTTTTACCGGGACAAGTGTATCAACGGTTGGCAACCCACCCTGGGAGGCCAGAGAGGAAAGCACACCCGGTGGCTTATTCAGCGCCAGATATATCCTTTCCTCCTGAATGGACAGCGGCTGGCCATCAAAGAGAATGTGAGCCGTAGACGGATCTGCCTTCATCCCCAAAGTGGCAACTTCACCGTTAACCCGAACCCGTCCAGCCTGGATGAACTGCTCGCAGGCACGTCTCGAGCCCAGACCGGCTTGGGCGAGGATCTTCTGAAGGCGGACCTCCATGATCAGATCCCGGCGTCCTCGTTGATAGAGTCGGCTGGTTCCGTTGCACTGACGGCTGCCATGATCTCCGGGTCCAGATTTAATGCGGGTAGCTCGTCACGCGAGGCCAGACCGAAGTGTGAGAGGAATTCGGTTGTTGTCGAATAAAGGATTGGTCTACCCGGAGCCTCGGTCCTTCCCACCTCCTCTACTAGACCATGCCGCAGTAGTGTGCGCAGGACACTGTCGGAATTTACTCCCCGGATCGAGTCAATATGCGGACGCGTAACTGGCTGTTGGTATGCGATGATTGCCAGGACCTCGAGGGCAGCCCGTGATAACCGGCTAGTCTCCTCAAGTTCCAGGAAGCGTTCGATATCGCCTGCTAGCTTGGGTGCTGTAGTGAGTTGTATTGCCCGGTTTGAACGTTGGATTTGTAATCCACGCTTGTCATACTGCGCTTCAAGCCATTCCAACGCCTGCTCGACCTCGCGTGGGGTCACATCAAGGGCCGACGCTAATTGGTGGATCCCCACCTCGGCAGGCGCCACGAATAAGAGCGCTTCGACTCGCGCCCCAAGCCTTGAGAGGACGTCCTGGCCATCAGGACGACTTACCCCCGTGCTATAATCACGACCGATTTCTAACTCGGAAGGTTTATCGATTGAGTCTTCACTCACGTTTTTCCCGACCACCCTTCGTTCTACTCTTGACAGTACTGAGCCTACTGCTTTCTCTGCTTGCCTGCACGCTTGATGTTGGTGGTCCCGAACCTCCGGGTATCCCGATCCCGATTCAACCCGCGGCTGCCCTGGAGGTACAGGATACGTGGCAAGCCGCGCTAACCGATGCAGCCTTGGACGGTAAGATCACCGTCATTCTCAATGAAGCCCAGATGACTGGCTTCATCGCCCAGCGCTTACAGGAGAGTGAACGCCCGCTCTTGATGGAACCGCAAATCTACCTGCGGGAGAATACGATCCAGATCTATGGGGTAATTGAGCGGGCTATGCTACGCGGAAACATCCTCATCTCCATCAAACCAGAAATCACGGATGAGGGTGACATCCGGTTCGCAATCTCAGAAGCCTCGCTCGGCCCGGTTCCTGCACCTGATGCATTATTGGCGGCGCTCTCCGCAATGCTGACCGAAGCCTTTACCGGAAGCATCGGTACGCTTGCTACAGGTATTAGAGTAAGCTCATTGGCCATCGCAAACGGTGAAATGGCCATCGTTGGAGAGCTCCGCTAGCACTCCGGTCGGGGATTATACCAGTGGGCAGAATCGCCAGCAATCAATCGACGCCCAGGCTACGCACCTTGGCTGCCATTTATTTAATCCTGGCTAGCCTGGCTGCCTGTGCCCGCCCGCAAGCCACGGCTGGAATGATCGATGTCAGCGTGAGCGTGGATGGCGAGACGCGTCAGGTTGACATCCCCGGTGGTTCGAGCGTCCAACAGGTTTTACTGACCACCGGCGTTGAGCTTAATCCCCTTGATCGGGTGAACCCCCCCTCCTACACAACCGTGACCCAGGGAACTACCATCGTCATTACCCGTATCAAAGAGGAATTTGAAATTGAGCAAATCGTGATTCCCTTCGAGCGGCAGACTGTCCGTAATGAGACCCTCCCCGAAGGGGAGGAGCGCCTGCTCCAACCCGGCGAAAATGGCTTGCAGGAAATTACCTACCGGATTCTGATCGAGGCCGGTGAGGAAGTTACACGCGCGCCAGTTAAGAATACGATCCTGAAGGATCCCGTACCTGAGATCGTGATGATCGGATCGCAATCTGTGCGTACCCCGCTTCAGATTGAGGGCACACTGGCATACTTAAGCAGTGGTAATGCCTGGATACTCCAGGGCACAAGCGGTAACCGGCGTCCGATCGTCACCACCGGAGATCTTGATGGCCGAATTCTGCGCATTTCACCGGATGCTCGCTGGTTGCTGTTCACCCGTGCCTCTCAGGATGACGGGGATAGTCTGAATGGGCTCTGGGTCGCTTCATTAAGCGACCCCGAACTCGATCTGATCGACCTGGGCGTCGAGAATGTGGTCCATTTTGCCGACTGGATGCCGGCAATACCGTCTCGCACGATTTACTACTCTACTGTTGAACCCAACCCATCCCCACCCGGCTGGCAGGCGAACAATGACCTGCAGAGTATCTCGATCACAGATCTTGGGCGTGTACTCCGGCCGCAAGTGATACTCGAGTCGAATGCCGGTGGACAGTATGGCTGGTGGGGAACAAATTACGTTTGGGGAAACGACGCAAACCATCTGGCATACGTACGTTCAGATGAGATAGGAACGGTCGATCTGGATCGCGAGCAGCTTCAACCATTGCGGAATATCATCCCCTACCAAACGCTCAGTGACTGGGCCTGGGTACCGGGTATCGCCTGGGGTCAGGATGACCAAACGCTTTACTTTATCGATCATGGTAAACCGCTCGGGTTTGAGGATCCGCAGGCTTCACCAGTTTTCAATCTCTCGGCGTTAAATGGATTTCTCAATTTGGACGTAATTCTCAGCGACCGGACTGGTATATTCGCTTACCCGATTGCCTCGCCTATACTGGAAGGATCTTCTGCTGAAATCGCCTACCGGATCGCTTTTCTCCAGGCGATAACACCGCTAAAAAGCGTTGACAGCAATTACCGGCTGGGGGTGATGGACCGAGATGGAAGCAATTTGCGTATCTTGTTCCCGCCTGAAGGCGAGCCAGGGCTTACACCGGAAACGCCAGCCTGGTCTCCGGATGGAAATAGAATCGCTGTGCTGTATCGCGGTGATCTTTGGGTAGTTGATATTGGAACCGGAATCGGTCAACCGCTCACATCGGATGGTCAAACCCAAGCTTTTTTCTGGGGTCGATAATCCGACCGCAAACCAATCAGGAGGCATGATCTTGCGAGTACTCGTCACGGGAGGTGCAGGCTTTATCGGTTCCCACATCTGTGATCGATTGTTGGGAGAAGGCCATCAGGTGGTCGTCGTGGACAACCTGGTTACGGGTAGCATCGACAATATCACCCATCTTGCCGGCAGGGATGACTTTGCCTTTATCCGCTATGATGTCTCGAATTTTATCTTCATCCCTGGCAAAGTGGATGCCGTGATGCACCTTGCCTCCCCAGCCAGCCCCAATCCGAGCTCTCCGTATGGCTATCCTCAACTTCCGATCCAGACGTTGAAAGTTGGTGCGCTGGGCACACATAATGCACTGGGAGTTGCTCGTGTGCATGAGTCGACCTTTCTGCTCGCATCGACCTCTGAAGTCTACGGGGACCCGAAGGAGCACCCCCAGCAGGAAACCTACTGGGGCCACGTTGATCCAGTTGGCCCGCGTTCGGTGTACGACGAGGCCAAGCGCTTCGCGGAATCGATCACAATGGCCTATCACCGCTACCACGGGCTTGATACACATATAGCCCGAATTTTTAATACGTACGGTCCACGGATGCGTCTGGATGATGGTCGTGTCGTTCCCAACTTCATCGTCCAAGCGCTGCAGGGTGAACCACTCACGATCTACGGTGAGGGCGAGCAGACGCGCAGTTTCTGTTATGTGGATGATCTGGTCGAAGGCCTTGTCCGCTTGCTGACATCGACCGAGCACCTCCCCATCAACCTAGGGAATCCGAATGAGATCACCATCCTAACCCTGGCGGAGATCATCAACCAATTGACAGGTAACAAGGCTGGTATCCAGAAGAACGCAGATGCCCGCGCGCCGGCCGATCCACAGCGCCGGCAGCCCGACATCACCCGTGCGAAGGATATTCTGGGCTGGGAACCCCAGGTGGATCTCGAGTCCGGCTTGAAGCGTACTATCGAGGATTTTGACAGCAGGCTATGAACGATGAAAATTCGCGCATCAGGCGGGAATTGAGAAGATTCCTGAGATTTGGGGTTGTCGGTATTATCGGCGCCGTTGTCGATTTTGGTACTTTCAACCTTCTTGCGAACGTGCTCGGGGTCGCCAGCCTGATCGCCAGCATGCTCTCGTTCTCTGCA
>DAOUEJ010000127.1:0-6611 GCA_034430615.1 Anaerolineales bacterium
GCCAGTTAGGATGATGACGATGAGCGACGATAACATTGGCGGCCTCGATGAAGGCCCACTTCAGGTAGGTGTTGCACTGTTTGACCATCCGTCCGTAGTGGGCCCTTCCGGCACTCGCACTCAGCTTTGGGACCAGACCGCAGTAGTTGGCGAAGCTCTTGGCTTCAGGGAAGCGGTCAATGGAGCCGACTTCGCGATCGATCACGATGGCCAGAACCTTAGCGGGCCCCGGGACCGTCTGAACTAGCTGGATGGTCGGCGTGCTCCGTATGCACTCGACGATGCGGGCTTCGAGCTGCTTGATGTGATAGTTGAGAGCGTCGAGCAGCTGCAGTTGCTGCCGGGTGCACCGGCCTGTTTCGGATGGCATCTCATGCAGCAGGGCTTCCAGATCAGGCCGCCATTTCGCGGCGAAGATATCGCTGGCTCCATCCAGGGAGAGCGCGTGTTTGGCCAGGGTGGAGGAAATGCGGTTCTTCACTCTGGTGCGGTGACCGGCAAAGGTCATCCGGGTGCGGGGCAGCTCCCGCTCGTCCCGCACCTTGGCCGGTGGAATCCACACCGGAGGGTAGCTTGCCCAGGTAGAGCAGCGTGGCCAGCCCCTGGGCGTCGAGCTTATTGGTCTTGTGCACGTTGCCCATCATAATTTTCGCTTTGGCGGCATGCGCCAGCAGCGGGATGCAGCCGGTGGCCTCGATCTCGTCGACGATCCACACCGTCCCGGTGTCCTTCCGGGAATACCAGTTGCCGACGGTCTCAAGGGCCACGGGAGTACCCTCTGGGAATTGGGCCAGGAAGGCACCAATGGCTCCCGGGGCGTGGCCAACACGCGTGCGCCCCACCAGGTCCCCCTTCTCATCCAGGACGGCGAAAAGCGAAAAGTGCTTGTGGGCATCGCAACCAACCGTATAATCTGAGTGAACCATGCTGCACCTCCTGTGCGTGGACTAGGATCCAGACACTCCCAGTCTAGCGGGAGGTGCAGTACTTTCATACAATCATCTCGCTGGATCGGACCGGGGATGCGGGACGCGTTTGGCGTGATTGTTGTATGCTCAGGATGGTTCCGGGGCAGGCCGGCGAATGGCCCCGGCCGATCAGCTCGAGGGCGTTAGGCGGCTCCACCCAGTTCGGCTATGGGGCTGCGCAACACTTGTCCAGCGTTTCATCCGACACTGAAAGAAGGGGAGAAAAGTGAACAGTCTCAAGCCCGTCACAGTTGCCGCTCTTGGACTCGCTGCCATTGTCTCGGCATGCGGCACCCAGGCGCCGCCACCCACGCCAACGGCCACAGCACTGCCAACATCGTCACCCACTCCCAAGCCAGACTTTGAGATTGACGTCTCCATGTGTGGCTACGGCGACTTCGGGATTGTCACAATGGCCGGGTCGGTGACGAACAACACGACCGAGCCAATCACTTTTCTGGATGCGGCGGTCGCGCTCATAAAGAACGGGGCAGTGGTAAGAACAGACCGGGTATCCCTTGTGAACGCGACAGGCGAGAACGCCGGAATCCTTCATGGCCTGGACTACGAATCCAAGGCAGGCGGGCTAGCGCCGGGTGCATCGTCCGAATGGAGTATCCAATACCCGCTGGACGATCTTACGCAGCCTTTCGAGTGCGAAGCCTCAGTCACAAATGCTCGATAGGAATAGCTCAGCCGACATTTGCGCCGCCTAATGTCTCGCCAGACCGTGTGAAAAGTGGAGTAGAAGGTCCAGCCATTGAAAGCGCAGATGGCTCACTTTGAAGACAAAATCAGACCGGAATCGGAAGCTGAAACAAAAAGCCCTGATCAAGCCAGGGCTTCAATCATTCTCTGCACCCCCAGGATCTTGATCGCTCTCATGATGTTATAGCTCAGGACCGTCAAGGCCATCTCGGCTCTGACGTTGGGCAGCTTGCGGGTGAGGAAATCTCCCTGATCCCAATGGTGCTTGATCGTCCCGAAGGGATGCTCAGCGAGCCCCTTGCGCAGTTTCATCTTCTCCGGATCACCCCTCACCCGACGCTCCATCTCATCCAGCAGGTCTTCGTCCACCCAACGCGTGAGGCGGCGGCCGCCCTTGTTGCGGGTGCATTGAGCCTTTATGGCACATGAAGAGCAAGCGCTGGAGGCATAGTACTTGATGTCTCGGTCCTTCTCGGTGGTCTGGAAGCGGTAGGTCAGCTTCTCCCCTGCTGGACACCAATAGCAGTCCTGTTCCAGATCATAGCGGAAGTTTTCTTTGCTGAAGAGTCCACGTTTGCGGCTGGCGGAAGTTTGGGGCTTGGGGATGTAGGGCGTGATGCCCGCTTCCAGGCAAGCCTTCACTTCCTTCCCATGGTAATAACCCATGTCTGCCAGGACTTCCAGATCATCCACACCTAGCAGATCCTTCGCCCTTTTCGCCATGTGACTCAAGAGATCCCGATCAGTGATAGCGTTGGTTACCTCGTGATCAACGATCAGCTTGTATTTCTGGTCGATGCTCGTTTGGACGTTATAGCCCACATCCGTCCTGCGTCCACCACTTACGGGCATCATGCGGCTATCGGGATCGGTGAGTGAGATCTGGGTTTCGCCACTCTCGTCCAGCTGCTTTTTCATCTTCTCCGCTTCGGCCCGGCGGTGCTTCATCTCCTCGATCTTCTCCTGCAGCTCTTCTGCTGTTAGCTTCTTCTCTTCGGGCTCTTCTGCATCGGCCTCGTCCATCTCATCCAGGTAGCGGTCGATGTCTTCGTCCAGCTTCTGGATCAGTTGCTTCCTGGTGAAGTTCTTGCCCCGACTATTGACGGCTTTGAACTTGGACCCGTCAATGGCCACGAGATCACCGCTGAAAAGGTCCAACTGGCGGCAGAAGAGGGTGAATTCCCGGCTAACGTTGCGGATCGCTTTGCGATTATCCCTTCTGAAGTCGGCGATGGTCTTAAAGTCAGGGGCAAGCCGCCTCAGCAGCCACATCACTTCCACATTGCGGTGGGCTTCGCGTTCCAACTGCCTGCTGGCCCGCATACGGTTGAGATAGCCATAGAGGTAGAGCTTGAGCAAGTCACCCGGGTGGTATGGGGGACGACCGGTTTCCTGGAGAACGGCATGCCGGAAACCGAGCTGGCCCAGATCGAGCGAATCGACATAGGCGTTGATGAAGCGCACCGGGTTTTCTTGGGAGATGTAATCGTCGAGCGCTTCGGGGAAAAGTGTGAGCTGATCTCGATCGTTTCCTTGAAGATGGTCCATGATCGCTCCGTGTAGACAAAGAATGCCACCTGATCTAGCATATATAACACCAGACTTTTCACACAGACTCTCGCTGGAGGCGACCGGGGATGTGGCGCGATTTGCAAGCGATGGTGCGGGGCATGGCGGCAGGAATTCGTAGCCAGGGTACGTCCCCCGGCGCCTCAGCTCGAGGCTGTTAGGAAGCCTAGGCACATTTGGGGGAAAGTTTCTGAAGGCTTGAGCCCAATAGCTAGAAGGCATTTGGCCCATGACGACGAGGAAACGCAAGACTCACAAGGCACGCCCTAGTACGAGCAGGGGAAAGGGAGATATACTCGAAGAGATAGTTGCATCTATGCACGGATTCCCCGGAGCGAAGGTCGAGAGAAACGTTTTCCTCCCCGCACTGCATGCCCCCGAACGTCAGAGGGAAATCGATGTTCTCATTTCCGGAACCGTTGGCGGATATCCTGTTAAGGTTGGGATCGAGTGTAAGAATGTCCGCTCGCCGGTTGGCCCGAAACTGATCGGAGAATTCGCAGACAAACTCGACGACGTCGGATTGCCCATACGTCAAGGTGTATTCATCACAGCCAGCAGATTCACGAGCGGCGCGCTCAGCCGAGCCAAGGATCTCGGCATCCAAACACTTGAGTACCGAAATGTTGCCGACAAGCTCCCGGCTGCTATCTCGAATGCAGTTCAGTCGGTAATATTTCTGATGCTGACCATATCTCAGATCAGAATCACCAACAACAAGGGCGGTCCGGCGCAATGGGGCGAAATACTGTTCTTCCGCGGCGAAGATGGAACTCTGAAGGGGAGCGTACCGGACCTCGTCTGGAGGCAATGGAGACTAGGTCGGCTTGAGGAGTCGCTGGGTGATCACACCGTTGACCTTGACCTCCCTTCAGGTTGGCTGCAGATCGTAGATGGCGAACGTGCGGACGTCGAGAAGATGGAGGTCGGTTACAGTATCTCCGCCCATGTCGTTGACTTTCCGGGCCGCCTTGCTCACCATCAGCTGCTCGATTCTCGGTCTGGCACGGTTTCTAAATTCCAAGTGGACGCAACGTTCGATCCTAAAGCAGTCAGATATCCTGTCAGTGCATACGCCAACGAGGGCGATCTCGAATCTGCATTGAAGGCTCGCAAAGCAAGCGTAAAGCTCCAGGTCGGCCGTGTTAGATTGCCGCGTGTCCGTTGGGGATCGATGTATTGGCCACCAAGTCAGCAAGCAATGCAGAAGCTCATGGCACTGTTCATTCTAAGTCGGCAGAAAGGCGAGGAGTTCAACCTTGCTGATATCCGGATCGAGGACATAGAAGGGGAAGACCTGACCACTCTGTGGGACCCTATCATCCCTGACCACCCCATGGCGTCTGGCGAATAGTCAGGAGAAATGCACTTCAAGGACTTGACAGCGCCCTAACATCTCGCTGGATGAAACCGGGGATGCGGGTCGATTTTGGCAGAGTTGTTGTATGCTCGAAACAGTCTGGAGCCAAGGCGGGGGTTGGCCCCGGCCCATCAGCTCGGAGGCGTTAGCTGGACTCTATTCTAGCTGATGTGCTGATCTAGTTGTATCGATGGATAATAAAATTGTCACAAGAAGCTGAGAACTCGAAACACCCTATCTTAATCTCAATCTTTCACACCAATGACATGCACGGCCGCCTGGAAGCTATTGCTCGCCTGGCCGCGTATTTGAGAAAGATAAAAGAAAATGCTCAGGCCGATGGCCATGAAACCTTCATTTGGGATGCCGGTGATGCTGCGGACAGGAGTATTCAGATTTGCGGAGCTACCAAGGGGGCTTCATTTCAAGGGATTCTAAATGCAATGGGGTATACATTGCAGACAATGGGAAATGCGATCGCAATTACTTACGGGCCACAGGCCATGGCCGAGATCGCATCACGTTCTGACTTCCCAATCCTTGCTGCGAATTGCCGAAATGGAGATAACCCACTTGTCGAAGGGCTGAATGAATATGAGTTGATTCCGCTACCGGGCGAGCTGAAGATGGGGGTTCTCGGGCTGACTTCGCCTTTGAATAACGCCTATGAGATTTTCGGTCTCCATTTCCCCGATTTCCTATCGGTTGCAAAGAAACTAGTCTCTAAACTCAGGGGAAAAGGTGTTTCAGTAGTCATCATCCTATCGCATCTTGGTCTGCCTGATGATCGGAGATTGGCCGACGAAGTGGATGGCATCGATGTGATCATCGGTGCGCATACTCATGACAGGCTTGATTATGGTGAGGAAAGGAACGGTGTACTGATCACTCAGGCAGGGCAATACGCGGAGGCAATTGGGCGTGTTGATATCTCCGTGGACCGCTCGTCAGGAAAACTCGTATCGAAGACGGCAAGGTTATACGATGTTCCTCCTGATCTTTCGCCGGACCCGGCCGTGCTCACCGCAATTGACACCGCCACACAAGAGCTGACTGAAATACTAACCCATACCATCGGCGAGATAAGAGCGGACCTCGACATTGACTACTTCAATGAATGTGGGCTGGGGGATATGGCAGCGGATGCGCTCCGGGGTAGGATGAATGCCGATATAGCGCTCCTAGCATCTGGTCTATTCCACGCCCCCATTGTGCGAGGCAAACTCACCTTCGGTAGTTTGGATGCGGCTTGCTTTTCCACGGCAAACCCTTACCTTTCTGAGGTTCAAGGCATCCAGATCCTGGAGGCTCTCGAAAGGGGACTTAACCCTTCCATCAGCAAATTCGAGCTCCGTGGACTCCGTGGGCCTCCGATGGGAATACCTCAAGTGAGCGGATTGGTCGTCGAGTATTCCAACAATCCTGATTCGAACCCAAGAGTACGACGTGTCCTGGTCAACGGCGATCCTCTCGAACTCAATCATATTTATCGCGTCGCACACACAGACGTGGAGATTGTGCCTGACGTCGGTTACCTCGTGCTGCAAGATAGCCAGACAATTTCTATCGAGGTCCCCACGATCCTTCGTGAGGTCCTTGCCGATTACATTCGCGATCATTCGCCAGTAAAACTACCTCCAGGGAGAAGATGGGTAAATGTCACCGCGAACTAGAAGCTCCTCTGCGGTCCAGCTAACGCTGGAGGCGACCGGGGATGCTGCGCGATTTCCAATCGATAAAGAGGGTTGTGGTGCTGGGAATTCTTGGCAGACAGGGTAGCCCCGGCGCCTCAGCTCGAGATTGTTGTTAGGGGGATTTTCAAGTAACTTGCTGCTTGACAATAACATATCATGTGATAAACTTTGACATGGAGGTACATCATATGATAACTTTATTCGCCTTGCTGTTTGAGGCGGACAGCAGGAGCGAATCTTGCCTGAATTTGATAAAGACGAAGTTCGATATTTTTTACGAGCATTCAAAGCTATCGCTGCATCCCATGGCGT
>DAOUEJ010000128.1:0-3707 GCA_034430615.1 Anaerolineales bacterium
TGCCGCAGTTTCCTCAGACTCGCTCAAGCCCTCAGACTGCGACTCGTCGGCCTCCAGGCTGCCAGCATAGGATGGGGTCTGCTCGTTTACTGCGTCGGTTTCAGCCGTTTCAGCCTCGGCCGTCCCATCTTCATCACCACCCTGCTCTCCACACTGGATGTCATCCATGTCGGGAACTTGGGCGTCAGGTGCCTCGGCGCTGTCGTCATCCTCGACATCACAGCCCTGCGCCTGAGCCTGGGCCTGGGGAGTGAGTCCTGCCTGAGCCGAAGCCCGAGACACCCCGACCGCGATCGTCCCGAAGACCAGCATCGCGATCACAGCCAAACTGAGTATTCTAGCGATCTTCATCGTTCTGCCTCCTTCAAGTATTCCACTAGTGACGGTTTTATCGCTCGGAATACCGATAGTTAGCATTAAGTTTATTGTTTGATGTTGTGAGAACGATAAGAAAGGTCTAAGAAACCGCGCATGAGTAGGATGAAAACTAGCCCGAGTGCGAAAGAAGCCAGGACATCGCTTGGATAATGGACGCCGAGGTAAATCCTGCTCAATCCAACGAGGACCGCCCAGAATGTGACTAGCGCCGCCACTGACCGCCAGCCATGCCGCAACACCGCCAGCGCCAGGTAGCCGTAGAAAACTACCGCACTTATGGTATGACCGCTCGGAAAGCTGGCAGTGTGTTCCACCGTCAATGGGGAAATGATATGGGGCCTGGGGCGGGCAAAGGCAGCTTTCAACGCAGTGTTAAGCAGGATCGCCCCTAGAAAACCGAGAGCCAGGATCAAAGCCTGTCGTCGGTCTCCGGTACGAACGAACCAGATGGTCGCGGCGAGCACCGGGAATGCGATCCATCCGCTTGCAGTCGTCGTGACCGCACGCATGGCAACGGTCGCCAGCGGTGACCGCAGGCTTCCGACGATGAGCAAGATCTGTGGATCCCAGCTGAACCCTTCCTTTAACCAGACGTCGCCAGCTAATTCGAAAAATACTATCCCGGCCAGGAGAATTAGGAAGGCCGCGGGTAAGAGCGTACTCCATCGTACCGGCACGACTGGGTTATTTATAGACTTGGAGGGCTTCTTCATGGCGACATCATCGACGGCATCTCGATCCTGAATGTGATCCCCTCACCTGTTTGTTTTTTTACCGAGATTTGCCAGCCGTGGGCCTCGATGATTTCTTTTACGATGGAGAGCCCCAATCCGGCACCCCCGGAATGGCGAGAGCGGGAGGAATCCGCACGGTAAAATCGCTCAAAGAGATGCTCAACACGGATTTCCGACAAATCAATCACACTGTTGAAGATCTCTACCCAGAGCGTGCTATCGCTAACCCCGGCTGCAACTTCTATCCTGCCCCCCTCTGGCGTGTATTTGAATGCGTTATCGACCAGGTTTATAAAGAGTCGCAGAAGCGCATCGCTGTATCCCTCGACCGCCAGTGTTGGCGGAAGCTGACATGCAACCTGAATTCCCTTCTCGCTGGCCAGATGCCCGAACTGGTCCATGACTGATTCGATCACATCGGTGAGATTCACAACGGTAGGCTTACCTTCCAACTTACGTTGCTCAAGACGCGAGAGCATCAGCAGGTCATCGCTCAGCGCTATAAGCCTACCGACTTGTAAGTTTAGGTTTCGCAAGGTTGCGTCGTACTCCTTTGGGGAACGCTTGCGACTGAGGGTGACATCAAGCTGGCCTCGCAATACGCTCAGGGGGGTCCTCAATTCATGTGCGGCATCGGCGGAGAACCGCCGTTCCCGCTCGAATGCCGATTGAAGACGTCCAAGCATCGCATCGAAGGTCGCTGCCAGCCGGCCCACTTCATCGCGTGGGCCGGTAAAGTCGATCCGTCTGGAGAGATCGCTGGCGGAGATTTTCCCTGCAGTCCGAGTGATCTCATCGATGGGCCTCAGCGCACGTGAGGCGAGGAAGTACCCACCTGCTCCCATAACGAGGAGAAGAATGGGAATTACCAAGGAGAGTTGATCACGCACATCTTGCTGAGTGTTCGTGAGAACATCAAGCGTTTGAACGACCTGGAGCCATCCCATGACCGAACCATCTTTACTGTGCACTGCCTCGGTGAGCGTCCGCCATTGGGTGTCATCTCCAACCCTTGATTCGGTATGATATCCCGCCTGCAACGGTCCCCATGCGGGTTGGTCACTAGGGTTTCCGTGCTGATCGATAACGATCCCATCAAGATCGATAAGCCGGATTGTAAGACCGGTATAGGTAAACTGGCTTCTGGTTGATGCCTCGGTATCAGGCAGGATTAAAGGCCCAGGCTGATTCTTGATCTCCGAGAGAATTTGCCCGGCTGTGATTTGCAGACCGATATCAATCGAGGAAGAGAGGCTGTGTAGAAATTGAGCTGATAAATATAGGCTCAGCGTCACAAGCGTCGCGCCCATTATGACTACAAACCAGATTGTGAGCCGCGTACGAATGGGCATTTGTGCGAGTTGGCGACGGATGCTATTCATCTACAAGACTCTCTGCTGTCAGCCGGTATCCGACACCCCGAACTGTATGGATCAAGGGATATTCAAAACCACGGTCGATCTTGCGTCGCAAGTAGCCAATATAGACGTCGACCACATTTGTGTCAGCGTAGTAATCGATGTTCCAAACCCGCTGGGCGATTTGGGTTCTACTCAACACCTGGTTCGGATGACGTAGGAGCATTTCCAATAAGGAGAATTCTCTGGGGCTGAGCTCAATCTTCTTCTCACCGCGACGGACATCATAGGTAGCCACATCCATCCTCAGATCACCCATCTTGAGGATGGGGTCGCTCTGGAGTGGCGGGCGGCGGATGAGGGCGCGCAGGCGAGCGAGGAGTTCCGAGAAGGCAAAGGGTTTTACAAGATAAT
Organism: Anaerolineales bacterium; assembly: GCA_034430615.1. Taxonomy (GTDB): domain Bacteria; phylum Chloroflexota; class Anaerolineae; order Anaerolineales; family E44-bin32; genus E44-bin32. The sequence goes on from DAOUEJ010000128.1 coordinate 2,885, forward strand.
CATCCGCGCCGAAATCCAGGCCGCGGACACGGTCCTCGACCTCCGCTTTTGCGGTGAGAAGGAGTACGGGGGTCTTCTTGCCGCGATCTCGAAGCTCCTGCAGCAGCTCCAGGCCGTCCATGCTCGGGAGCATGATGTCAAGGATCATAACGTCATATTCGGAAAAAAGGGCGTAGTCCAAGCCTTCTCGACCGTCAGTGGCAACGTCAATGGCGAAACGACTTTCGAGCAGCCCTTGCCGAATGAACTGCACCATTCCAGGCTCGTCTTCAACTAACAGAACTCGCAAAATTGTACTCCTTCCAGAAACCGCATCATCTGGAAATATAGCATTTGATTCTGTGAAAGCCATAAGAGCTTAGATTGAGCAGCATGCCGATCCTAATAGCACGTACTGCGATGCGGCTTATCCGGGTTGCCCAAGCGCAGCAAGGCATCCTCTGCAAGCGATTACCGATAAAGCGCTCCTCGAAGGGACGCCCACGTCCGGATTCAAGCCCTCTGCCTATGCTATAGTCCAGATAAGCTGTATGGAGTATTCTTGGAAAGTTACAACTGCACGATTCACGTGCACCTGCGCAGGCGCTGGATTATTAGAATTAGTGCGTGGGGGACAGGGGGCATTCGATGGTGATCACCATCGCAAGTATGAAGGGCGGAGTTGGAAAATCGACTCTTTCCACTATGCTTGCGATCTTCATCGCCAACCAGCGTAAAGCCCCGGTCACCGTCATCGATCTCGATCCACAGCGCGGGGCAACCATCCTCCTTCTCGGGTCCAGTCATGCGAAACAAAACGGTGGCCCGGGAACCTGCGACATCC
>DAOUEJ010000129.1:0-38995 GCA_034430615.1 Anaerolineales bacterium
TGACATTCGGAAACGCGTAGAAAGCACCGCCCGGGACCTGGCAGTTGATACCGGGGATGGCATTCAACCCTTGCACGACGACATCTCTCCGCCGCCGGTAACGCTCAAGCATCTTCGCCATCGGGTCTTGGGGTCCTGCGAGCGCCGCCAACCCGGCATACTGCGTAAACTGGGCGGTCGAGCCCGTTGCGTGGGTGATTAGAAGTTCCACTCTGTGCGCCAGTTCGACCGGCATGATCCCGTACCCGAGCCGCCAGCCGGTCATAGCGAAGGTCTTCGAGAATCCGTCTACCAGGATTGTGCGCTCGTGCATCCCAGCCTGATCAAGGATGCTCGCCGGTCGGGATTGGCCGTAATACAACCGGCTGTAGATGTCATCCGTCATGACCCAGCATCCGCTGTCCCGGATCATCTCGGCCATCGCTTTCAGCACCTCTTGGCCGAGCACACCGCCGGTGGGATTTCCAGGTGAGTTGATTATGATCAGCCGGGTTCGATCGTGAAACAAACTCTGCAGTGAATCGAGGTCAGGATTGAAATCATCTTCTTCGACGAGTGGATACGAAACTGGGATGCCACCGGCTACGTGGATCATGGCCCTGTAGGAGGGGAAGCCGGGATCAGGAAATAAAACCTCATCCCCGGGTTCAACGACTGTCAGCGTCGGGAAGAAGAGGTTAGGTTTGGCGCCGGGCGTAACGAGCACCTGGTCGGCGGAGAAATTCATGCCCAGGCGTTGAGATGCATCCTGCGCGATTGCCTGGCGTAGAGCAAGCATTCCCGCCGGAGGTGTGTAGCGTGTATGCCCGGCCTCGATTGCCTCAATGCCTGCCGCACGGATGTGCTCATAGGTGTCGATATCTGGCTGCCCGATCTCGAAATGGATGATTTCACGCCCTTGGGCTTCAAGAGCTTGCGCTCGGGCTAGCATGTGATACGCCCCTTCCGCCCGCAATTCTGAAACTCGCTCTGCAAAATGCATGGATTCCTCCAGGCCGGTAGGGCCGCCTGGATTCTAAGCGGATTGCCGCGCTGGGACCACCCTTGGATAGGTTCCGTGCGGAAGGTAGAATGGCGCAATGGCGGAAAACGATCCCCAACCAGCACAGCGCATCATCGTTGCTCCCTTAAAGAAGGAGAAGATCCTGGCATACCTCGCGCTGACAGCCGGTCTATTGGCGATCGGTTTCTCTGCAATATTCATCCGCCGGGCGGAGGCATCGGGGACAGTGGCAAGCTTCTTCCGCATGGCGATCGGTTTGATCGTGCTCTCGATTCCCTTTTTCAGCAGGGGGCGGGCGATAAAGTCGCTGCCCTGGCACGAGCTTCGCTTTGCTCTGCTGGGAGGCTTGTTCTTCGCCATCGATCTATCTTTTTGGTCGAGCGGCGTCGTCCTGAGCGGCGCCACAAATCCCACGCTGCTTGCAAACACGGCCCCGCTGTGGGTTGGGTTGGGCGCCTTCTTTATCTTCCGGGAGCGCCTGCCAGCTGCGTTTTGGATGGGGCTATTCACGGCCATGCTTGGTGCGGCGTTGATCCTCGGCCTGGATGCTCTCCGTTCGTTCTCGCTTGGGCTTGGGACCTTCTACGGATTGCTGGCAGGTGTGTTCTATGGAGGTTATTTCCTGATCACACAACGCGGCCGGAAGGTTCTTGATGCGCTGGACTACTTCTGGGTATCATCCCTCGGCTCGGTTATGGTGCTGGCGATCATCAACCTGCTCTTCAGACAACCGCTCACCGGATATCCGCAAGCAACGTACCTCAATTTGATCGGGTTGGGCGTGATCAGCCAGGGTTTGGGCTGGTTCTTGATCAACTACGCGCAGGGTCACCTTCCGGCAACACTGGTTGCGCCAACCCTGCTGGGCCAGCCGGTTGTGACCGGGCTGCTCGCTGGACCAATGCTCGGTGAGCTACTCGAGCCGCTGCAGATCGTGGGCGGCGTGGTGGTCCTGCTGGGGGTGTTCTGGGTTCACCGCAGCCGCGCACGGCAACGGTAGCCGCTTTAGCCTCCGGAGATCAGCCTATCAGCAATCAATCGGTCAACCTTCCCCATCGGGTACTCTCCCAGACGGGCAAGTTCAGCCCACTGCAGCTCGCTGTGGTCGAGCGCCTGGATCTCTCCGGATAGGATCTTCGCCTCAAACGCATGCACGGTGATCCGGAAATGTGTATAGGCATGCTCATAGATGCCCAGGTTCGCACCCACATCAACGATAACCCCCAGCTCCTCTTCCAACTCACGCCGCAGACAGACCTCGGGTGTTTCGCCAGGTTCCTGCTTCCCGCCAGGAAATTCCCACAAACCTCCAAGTAGCTTTCCTTGTGGGCGGCGGCCCAGCAGGACCGCTCCTCGGCGGCGGAGCACGCCGGCCGATGCATGGAATCGAGGGGTGGATCTTCGCTGTGCACGTACCGGCCGGTCGGGCTGTGTGCCACGGGCGTTGGAAAGGCATTCCTGTGCAAGCGGGCATTCGCCGCAGCGTGGTGAACGCGGGCTGCAGACCATGGCGCCGAGGTCCATCAGCGCCTGGTTGAAGGACGCCGCCTGCCCCTCTGGCATTTGTAGTGCGCCCCAGGCTTGCATCCTGTCCTGTGCCTGGCGGGTGGCGATATCGTCCTCGAGATCGAGCAAGCGAGCGATCACACGTCGTAAGTTGCCGTCGAGCGCAAGATGTGGACGGTCGAAGGCGAGCGCGGCGATGGCGGCTGCCGTGTAGACGCCGATACCGGGCAGTGATTCAAGCTCGTTCACCTTGGTCGGCATTTGGCCCGCGTAGCGCTGCATGATCAGCTGTGCGGTATGGTGCAGGTTGTGGGCACGGCGATAGTAGCCGAGGCCTTCCCACTCGCGCAGGACCTGCTCCAGATTGGCGCGCGCCAGGTCTGCCAGGGTTGGAAAGCGTGCCATCCAGCGCTGGTAGTAGGGGATAACTGTCTCCACGCGCGTCTGCTGGAGCATGATCTCCGCTACCCAGATCCGGTAGGGGTCACGCGTGCTGCGCCAAGGCAGTTGGCGAGCGTGTAGGCGATACCAATCAAGTAAGCGCACACCCGCAGTGGAGGACATACAGGGATTGTAACGGCTCGATCGAGTGACGAACAAGCTATAATCCCATCTTTACGGTCTGATTTCAGGAGATGGTTGCGATGCCAACCTATGATGAAGCACTAGAAGGCTATACTCGCAGTTTATTTGGCCAGGAAGATGAAATTATGCAGACCATACGAGCGCAGATTGCCGTTCGTGGTTTGCCCCAGATCACAGTCAAGCCCGAGGAGGGACGCTTTCTGCAGTTCATCACGGCTGCGGCCAGAGTCCGAAAGGCGCTTGAGATCGGGACGCTGGGCGGATATAGCGGTACGTGGATCACCCGCGGCCTTGCGCCTGGAGGGAGGCTGATCACGCTTGAGCGGGAGGAGGCGCATGCCGCTGTCGCACGTGAGCATTTCAAGCTGGCCGAAGTCGATGACAGGGTAACTGTCCTTGTGGGTGACGCGCACGACTTGCTTCCGGGATTGAGCATCGACGGGCCCTATGATTTGATCTTCATCGACGCCGAGAAAGAAGGTTACGGGCGTTACCTAGACTGGGCGCTCGACAACCTTGCGCTAGGTGGGCTGGTCGCCGGGCACAATGCCTTCTCGCACGGCGCCGTCGTGGATGCTGAGGATCAGTCCGAGCGCGCCGTTGTGCTGCGGAATTTCAACCAGAGGCTGGCGCAGGATACGCGCATGGTGAGCGTGATTTTCCCCTCCGGTGACGGAATCGCCATCGGATGCAAGGTGGCGTAAAGCAAGTCGGGATCAACGTCGTTTGGCAGCTCAAAACTTTCGACGTAGGGGCACGGCGGCGCCGTGCCCCTACTGCAGCCGGAGATAATTTTATTGTTGTAGGGCAGCCCGCAGCCGTGATCCTTCATACCAATACATGGCGGGGGAACTCGCCCCTAGATCATATGCTTGGGATGCATAGCGAACTTCGACTAGGACGGCACGCAGATTGCATTGATTTGAGATAGCCATTGTGCTTCAAAGCCCGAGCGGGAAGCCGCACTGCTTGCGGTGCAGGCCCGCACTGCTACAATGCCTGCGCTATAACTGCTCAGGCGCCGGAATCTTATACCTTTCTTACGTTGCCTTTCGGGCCGGCGGATATAATGGGATCTGAGGTAGGCGCTCCAATCGCGCCCACCAGGGAAGGTGTCTATGATGCGATTTGATCGCTTCACCGAGCGAGCCCAGGATGCCGCACAGCGTGCGGCGGAGATCATCCAGCGTTACGGCCATAATCAGATCGACACCGAGCATATCTTGCTGGCGTTGATCGAGCAGCCGCAGGGTGTCATCTCACAGATCCTTGAACGCTTGAACGTCGAAATCGATCGTCTGTCCGACCTGATCGACCAGCAACTGCGCAGCAGCCCCAAAGCCAACATCTACGGGGGAGGGGCCGGGCAGATCTTCATCACGCCGCGCGTCAAGCGCGTGGTCGATATGGCGAACGAAGAGGCCAACCGGCTTAATGATGAATACATCTCAACCGAGCATATCTTCCTCGCCATCCTATCGGAACGAAACACGGCCATCTCGCGTTTACTGAGCGAGGAAGGGATCACGAAGGAGCGCGTCTACGACGCGGTCAAAGAGATCCGCGGCGGTCAGCGCATTACCGACCGCAAGGCCGAGTCACGCTACCGCACGCTCGAAAAATACTCCCGCGATCTGACCACCCTCGCAAAGGAAGGCAAGCTGGACCCGGTCATCGGTCGTGATAATGAAATCCTGCGCGTGATCCAGATCCTCTCACGCCGGACCAAGAACAACCCGGTCTTGATTGGTGAGGCCGGTGTTGGGAAGACAGCCATTGTTGAAGGACTGGCGCAGAAGATCGCTCAGAACGATGTGCCCGAGATCCTGAGTGGAAAGCGGGTCGTCTCGCTTGATCTGGGTGCGATGATCGCCGGATCACGCTTCCGGGGTGAGTTCGAAGAGCGCCTCAAGGCTGCCATCGAAGAGATCCAGCGTGCCGAAGGCGAAGTGATCTTAATGATTGACGAGCTGCATACGGTTGTCGGTGCGGGCTCGGCCCAGGGCGCGATGGACGCTTCGAATATGCTCAAACCGGCCCTGGCGCGCGGCGAGCTGCAGTGCGTCGGCGCCACAACGCTGGATGAGTACCACAAGTACATCGAGAAGGATGCGGCGCTCGAACGCCGCTTCGCGCCGGTCTATGTCGAAGAACCTTCGGTCGATGAGACGATCGAGATGCTGCAGGGTCTGCGCGACCGTTATGAAGCACACCATAAGGTGCGTTTTTCCGACGCCGCCCTGGTGGCGGCAGCTCGTCTTGGACAAAGATATGTGACCGACCGGCATCTGCCGGATAAGGCGATCGATCTCATGGATGAAGCAGCCGCCAAGCTGCGCGTGGCACTCTACTCCTTGCCCCCCAGCCTGAAGGAACTTAAAGGTGAGGTTGACCGGCTTATGGCGGAGGAGGAACAGGCCGGCGTCGAGCGCGACTATGAACGCGCGGCCGAAATGAAGGCTCAACGCCTGCGGATCGAGAAGGAATTTCTCGAGCAGCGCGACACCTGGGAATCCGAGCACCAATTGGACGAGGTTGTGGATGAGAACGACATCGCCGAGGTCGTGGCACAGTGGACTGGCATCCCGGTCAGCCAGGTGATGGAGACCGAGGCCGAAAAGTTGCTACAAATGGAAGAGCGTCTGCATGACCGTATCGTCGGGCAGGAGGAGGGGATCCATGCGTTGGCGGATGCCATCCGTCGTGCCCGGGCTGGACTGAAAGACCCGCGCCGGCCGATCGGTTCCTTCATCTTCCTGGGTTCATCCGGCGTTGGCAAGACCGAGATGGCGAAGGCCCTGGCTGAGTACCTGTTCGATGACGAGGACGCACTGGTGCGGGTTGATATGAGCGAATACCGTGAGCAGCATACCGCCTCACGCTTGTTTGGTGCGCCTCCAGGGTATGTCGGCTATGAGGAAGGCGGCCAATTAACGGAAGCCGTACGGCGGCGCCCATACCGGGTCGTGCTCTTCGATGAGATTGAAAAAGCCCACCCTGAAGTGTGGAACTCACTGCTCCAGATTCTGGATGACGGCCGCCTGACCGACGGCCAGGGTCGCGTCGTCGATTTCCGTAACACGGTGCTGATCATGACATCCAATCTCGGGACAGAATTTGTCACCCGTTCTGGCACTTTGGGGTTCATGGTCTCTGATGAAACCGAAGTCCGCGAAGCGGAGGAAAAGATCGAGCGCGCCCTCAAGGATACCTTCCGGCCGGAGTTTCTCAACCGCGTGGACGAGGTGATCATCTTCTCCAAGTTGACCATGGAAGATATGGAGAAAATCGTTGACCTGCAGATGGATGAGGTGCGGGGCCGACTGGCCGAACACGGCTTGAGCGTTGACCTGACGGAGGGTGCGCGCGCATGGCTCGCCGACGAAGGTTATGATCCGGATTTCGGCGCACGTCCTCTCAAGCGTGCGCTCCAGCGGCATGTAGAAAGCCCGCTCTCTGTGAAGATTCTGCAGGGAGAGTTTGAAAACGGTGAGCACGTCCTTGTTGATTACAACGAGGATGAGGGGGTCGTCTTCCGACGGGCCGAAAATTCGGCCGCTGTGGAGATCGAGGAAGAAGTCTCCGCCTGAGCTAGAAGCACCGCCAAACCAGTCAATTCTTGGCGTAGGGGCGGGGTTACCCTGCCCCTACGCTATTAAACACCTCCGGGCAGGAGAAAAAGAACTCTATCTCAACTGGAGAAAATGCAGGGACGCACGGCCGTGCGCCCCTACGATGGCGCAGGAGGGGGATTCCTAATCGGATCGATACTTCGATCGTAGGGGCACGATATATCGTGCCTCCTGCGGCTTCCGTTCATAATCGAAATAGTTGTGATCAGGAGGCGGGCCGTTTTTGCTGCTGGGCGGCTTGCAGGAGTTCCGCTGCGCTCACCAGGTTGGGCTCACTCTCGCCGCCGAGCATCGAAGCCATCTCCACTATTCGGGCTTCAGCGCTCAGCCTGGAGACGACCGTGATCGTACGGCCGTCATGCACCTGTTTCTCAACCCGGTAATGTTGGTCACCGAACGCGGCCAGCTGCGGCAAATGCGTTATGCATAGCACCTGGTGGCTCTCAGTCAACCTCCACAGCTTGCGCCCCACGATCGCACCCACCCGCCCTCCGATTCCCTGGTCAATTTCGTCGAAGATCAAGGTTGGTGTCTGGTCGGCACGCGCAAGCACGCTTTTCATCCCGAGCATGAGGCGGGAGGTCTCGCCACCGGAGGCTATGCGCGCCAGCGGCTTCAAGCCTTCCCCTGGATTGGGCTCGACCAGGAATTCCACCTGATCCAGGCCAGAAGGGCCGAGGGCGACACGGCGATCTTCGATTCGTGCTCCTTGCGGATCGTCCTTCCACTGCAGGTCAAGGCCGAAGCGTGCACCGCCCATGCGCAGGTCTTCCAGCTCGGATTCGATTGCTACGCTTAAATGCACTCCAGCCTCGCGACGCAGCGCGGAGAGCTGTCGGCCGAGCTGGCTAAGTTTATCCAGCAGAAGCTGTTCCTCTTCTTGTAGCGACTGCAGACTCTCCCCGGCGTGCTCGATGCCCTCCAATTCCTTTTCAGCAGCCCGGGTTTGTTCGAGAATCTCTTCCAGGCTCTCACCATACTTACGCTTGAGCGAGGAGAGCAAGCTCAACCGCTCTTCAACTTCATCGAGTCGGTGCGGGTTGTATTCAACCTTTTCGCGGTAGGCGCGTACCTGTCGAGCCAGATCACTGACCTGATCCACAAGCCCCTGCCCGTTCTCAAAGTATGGCTGCATGCTGGGGTCGGTTTTGGCCAGTGCGCGCAGCGCTTCCACTGCCTGGCCCAGCGCATCTCCAGCGGAGATCTGCTGTCCATGACCCCCGGTCAGGCTGGCAAGTGCCTGCTCGCCGAGTTGGGCCAGTTGTTCTGCGTTAGCGAGGCGGGTGCGTTCCTCGCGCAGGACCTGATCCTCACCTGGCTGGATTTTAGCTCCCTGGACCTCATTGATCTGGAAGCGGAGGTAATCCGCGCGCCGTGCAGCGTCTTGCTCCTGCTTTTGCAGCTCGTGCAGGCTGCTGCGAACCTGGCGCAAAGCGTGGTAGGAGCTCTGATAGGTAGGAAGAAGATCACCGGTATGAGCGTAGCGATCGAGCAGGTCCAGATGTTCACGAACCCGGAGCAGGCTCAAGTGCTCGGATTGTCCGTGCACATCCACCAGCCACTGCCCCACTTCGGATAGCAGCGCAAGGCTCACGGTGCGGCCGTTGATGCGGCAGATATTACGACCCTCACGCCGGATCTCTCGACTGAGGATGATCTGGGTTTGGTCGTCGAGGAGTGCTTCACGTTCAAGGATCGCCGTTACCGGTTCCTTGATGGCTGCATCAAGCGTGTAGCTGCCCTCGATGATGGCCACGCTGGCTCCGCTGCGGATGGAGTTCGTGTCAGCCCGCCCGCCGAGCAGCAGCTCGACCGCATCGATGATGATCGATTTTCCGGCGCCTGTCTCGCCTGTGAACACGATGAACCCAGGCTCGAGATCGAGATCGAGGCTTTCAATAATTGCGAAGTCGCGAATACGCAGCTGGGTAAGCATAAGCCCGGCTTAGAGGCGGATCCCCTTCAATCGTGCGTAGAGGGCGCCAAGCATGAGCACTCCGTATGCAACCGGCCAGACAGCACTCAGCAGTGCAGACGGGATCCAGGACGTTCCAATGTCGGCGCTGTAGGCGACAAGTGGAAGATATATGCTGAGTCGTGTTCCCAGATATACCAGTACCCCGGCTACCCCTCCACCCACGGCCGCCCATGGCAGGCGCAAGCTGCGCCGGCGGCGGACGGCCCAACGGACAACCTCGGCAATCCCGCCGCCAATGACCGGGGCCACGAACAGTCCCCAGAAACCAAGGAAGTCGAGCACGGCCGTCGCCAGGCCTACGCAGACGAAGGATACGATCGCCGCCAGTGGTAGGTCGATCGGGATGGAGTTATCGAAGACTTTCTGCTGGCCTCTTACGCATTCCGGACAGCGGTAGCCTACCGGAGTCAGGATGGCACACTGCGTGCAAATGGGTTTCTCGCAGCGGTTGCAGCGCAGGGTTGTCTCTCGGCTCGGGTGCCGGTAGCAGGCAAGTGTCGGTTCAGTCATCGGGCTCTCCTGCGGATGGATTCTGGTCCATGCGTGAGGTCAGGTTGCGGTAGAAATAATCCGGCTCCTGGAAACGGACGAAGCGGACGACGTCTTCACTGGCGTGGACGACGACGGCGTCGCGATCCTCGAGGGATACAGGTTCCTGACCATCCATGCTCAAGGAAGCTTGATGATCGGTGCGTACGGTGATCCGGACCTGCGAGCCTTCATGCAGGACGATGGCACGATCGACGGATAGATGAGGAGCGACTGGCACGAGCAGGATGTTGCGCAGAACGGGCGGGAGGATCGGGCCACCCGCAGCGAGCGCATACGCCGTGGATCCAGTCGGCGTGGCGGCGATCAATGCATCGGCAACGTAGGTTGTCAGATGATGGCCATCGATCACGGCGGTTAGCCGGACAGGGCGCACCATCTCACCGCGCCCGATCACGCACTCATTAAGTACATCCCAGCGCCCCAGTGATTTTCCTGCGCGAACGTGTTCTGCGGTCAGCATCATCCGGGTTTCGAGCCAGAAGCGGCCCTCGAGCAGTTGGTCGAGCGCTGGTTGCCAGGCCTCACGCTGAATCTCGATTAAAAAGCCAAGCCCACCCAGGTTGATGCCCAGGATCGGCACATCCTCAGGTGCGCAGAGGTGCCCGGCCCGTAGCATCGTCCCATCCCCGCCGAGGGCGATCAGGACATCAACCTCCCCGGAACGAACATGCGCTCGCAGGCCTTCATCAAATAACGAACCCTGCAGGGTCGAAACCCCGCGCTGATCAAGGTAGGCGGCAACTGCGCCCGCAAGGTCCGCCCCGCGCGGCATGTTTGGATGAAGGGCAATTATGATCCGACGGGGTGGGGTCTGGGGGTCCATCATTCTCGGTATTATAAGCGCAGCTTTGTCCGCATGCCCGGTCTGTACAGCGATTGGTCACAGATTGCACTGTATCCGCAACCCGCACAGCGCTCGGGTGATTGATGAGAGCGGTCAACTGGCTGTCCGATCGTAGCGCGCATGCGCGTGATCGAGGTTCGCACTTCGCCTTCAAGACTTGGGGTGAACGGAATGCGGAATGCAGCGCCCTTATATGCCAGAATCCCGTAAGGAGGGCGGCGCCCGCTCTGCGACCAGGCCAGTGCCAGGTATGCGCCCAACTGCAGGATATGAGAGTCGTAGGGGGTAGAGGGAGCGTTCCCGGATTTTACTTCCACTGGAAGCAGGTCACGGCCTTTTCGCAGCAGGTAATCAGGCCTTCCACTCAAGCCCAGCGCAGCATCGAACATCGGCTTTTCGGGTGGTTCGAGGCCAGTCGTGTCCATGGCGATGATCCTGCCTGCAGGCAGCCCGGTGGAGCGCGAACCCCGTCGCGCCAGAAGGAGCAGCAGGATGCCCACCACCAGCAGCGCCAGTCCGGGGGTCGACATGGATCACAGTTGGCTGGCGGCGAACTGCAGCACGATCAGGACCATCCCTGCAATCATCACGCCCAGACCAAGTCTTTGGACGATAGCCCAGCGCCGGACTGTACGGACGTGTGCCCGGTGCACCTTCGAACCGGCCTCAAGCAACTGCGTGTTGGCTGATAACACCCCGTTGCGAGCATACCACCAGGCGCGCTCGCAGAACCGGAATTGCCCGATCTCGGAGGCTCGCAGCGTGCCGTCGTTCACGAATGCAGATCCCGCAGCTTGCCCTCCACCGACTCGAGCGCCTGCCTGAGTTCACGTCCCTGAAAGCTGGTCGTCAGGTCGCCGCGTGTGCGCTCTGTCACCCCGCGCACCATGTCTGTGATCCGCCGCAGATTATTGGTGAGGGCATCGGGAAAATCGATTGTCACCAGCAGCCCATAGATCTCGTCCATAGTCTCGAGCAGCCGCTCGGCCTCGTCCAGCCTGTCGTGACGGAGGATGTCGAGGATCCGCCGGCGGAGTTCACCGGCAGCCTCGCCAAGACCGCCAAGGTAGGGAACGTAGCCCAGGTTCAGCGTCTCGGGCCCGGGGAGTGGGTCGCCAACAACGATGGCGTTGAAGATGCTCGCTTCTGCAAATTCCTTGAGCGCCGACTGTGTATATCCGGCGTGGTAAAGGTCGGGGTAGTGCTCGAGGTCCGCCTGCAGGGTAGCGACCAGCCCGGCGGCTTCATCGATATGCTCCAGTGCGAGGGCCCGGTCATCACGATGTGCAGCCCGGATCGCTTTGGAACAATGTCTAATCAGGGTGCGGGAGTGCTGCAGGGCGAGCTCGCGGGCTGCGTTCTTGTCTTCCAGATGCTGGCGGATGACCTCACCCAGGTCGTCAAGTTTATCCATGGATTTATGATTCTCCCTCTTGATCGCCTTCGGACGGGGGGCGGAAGAGCTGATCGGCAAGCGTGTTTCCCTCCGGGATCACGATCTCACCGTGCGCGGCTTCAAAGCCTTCAAGGTGCTCGTTCAAGGCCCGCAGCAGCAGTTTGGCATTGATGGGGGTCATCACCATGCGGGCTTTCACCCTGGCTTGTGGGATCTGGGGCATGACCTGGGCGAAATCGATCAGGATCTCCGAACGGGAATGGGTGATCAAGGCGAAATTCGTGTAGATCGGGTTCAGGTCGGCCGGTATCTGGATTGGCAAACGACCCGTCGGCCTGGGCTTCTGCGTCTCTTGGCTCATTTTCTGTGACTCCAGTTGGGAATCGGGCGTCCTCAATCAGACCAGGGGCCAGATTGAGGACGCCATGGGGATCCCTAGAAGGGGATATCGTCTTCAGTTTCGGGAACTACGCCCGGCTCGGCGCTGCCGGCATCAAAGCTGGCGTCATCACGTCCGCCGAGGAAGCGCACTGTCTGCGCGGAAATCTCAAATGAGGCGGCCGGTGAGCCATCCTGGCGATTCCAGATGCGGGGATTGCCATTCTCATCTGGTACCAGGCGGCCTTCGATCAGCACCTGGCGGCCTTTGCGTAGGTACTGGTTTACCGTCTCGGCCTGACGGCCCCAGACGGATACGCGGAACCAGATCGTCTCGTCGTGTGACTCGCCTGAACTGTCGGTGTATTTGCGGCTGGTTGCGACCGAAAGGTTGGTCACAGCCTGGCCGCTGGGCGTGTAGCGCATTTCGGGATCGCGGCCGAGATTCCCAACAACAATAATGGTATGGAACATGGAGTTCTCCTTCCCGATGGGGGTCAAATTTGAGTTCCGACCCGGGTGGTCGTTTCGCTTTAAGTGCGCCCACCGGTAACTAGAACAATTGTACTAAAAAAATCATTGGCTTGTCAAGTCTTACTTGCCGGTCTTCTTCATTCCCCCGTTGAAACCAGCGCTCGTGTTCGCTCTAGGAAGAGGCTACGAATGACCTGGGCCTGGGCGGCCTGGGCCGGGTGGGGTACGCCAAATTCGTCGAGAGTGACGGGCAGCAGATCGAAAGCCCGCACCCCACTCGCATCCAGCCAGATGCGCAGGATCCCGCTTTCCGGCGGGCCGGCGTCCTCAAAAGCAAAGTTGCCGAGGCCATAGGCGATCACGCCGTCCTGGTATAGCTCGACGCCTTGCAGTAGATGGGCGTGGTGGCCGAGGACCAGATCTGCCCCGGCCTCGACCGCGGTTTGGGCAGCGAGGCGCTGCTCGCTGCTGGGCGCAGCGACGTTTTCATACCCGCTGTGGAGCAGCACGACTACGACATCGTATGCCTGGGCCGCTGCGGCGACATCGATGCGGACCTGGTCCGGATCAGCCCAGGCAACGCCGGGGCTGTCCTGCCCGGCTCGCCAGGCACGGGCGTCGAAGCCGCGGAACTCCTGGGGTACGTCGACGTAAGCAAGGATGGCGAGCGAAAAGCCTTCCAGTTCGAATACAACAGGCGTATGGGCCGCTTTCTCGTCGACCCCGGCGCCTACGGTGCGAATGCCGGCTTCCTGCAAAGCATCGATTGCCTGCAGGAGAAGCTCCGGGCCATAGTCCATCGCGTGGTTGTTGGCGAGCGACATCACGTCGAACCCGGCGCCGGCCAGGCTTTTTACGGCAGCCAGCGGAGCTCGAAAGGTGTATCCCTTTGTTTCTACTCGACCCCTTTCTCCGAGTGCCGACTCGAGATTACCGATCGTAAGATCAGCGCTTTGCAGCGGGGCAAGGACATAGCGAAAAGGGAAATCCAACTCGCCAGCCGTGAGCATCACGCCAACGGTGCGATCCAGCATCACATCACCCACAGCCGCGATCTGGATGACGGTGTCTTCCAATAGATAGCGCGTGAGTAGCGGCGCGAGTACGTGCACCGCCATCTCGCTATCGCTGCGACTATGCAGGGACCAGTGCCGGGTGAGCGGATAGCCAGGTTCTCCCGGGTGCAAACCATCCACGCGCAGCGCCCGCAAGTCGGGAGTCATCTCTACCCAAGGGAGCACGGCGACGTAAGGTGAAGCCTGGGTCATGATCGCCTGCGCCTGATCCAGGGTGAGATCATCCCAATCACTGGTCAGGGGGACCGCCAGGGCTATGGGCTGATCCCAGATCCACAATCCACCGACATCCGGAAGCAAGGCCAGGTCAAGCAAGCCCAGATCGAGTTGATTCTGGTCAGGTTGGCCAGGTTTGAGTTGAATGATCCAGCTTGGGCTAGCGGCTTCGAACGCTTCCAGTGCTGACCCGGCTTGGGGTGCGAGCTTTAGTGGGACGCCCAGGATCAAATCGCGGGCCGGTGTGGACGTTGGCGAGGAGGGTTCAGGCGCTTTCTCATCGGCAGGCACCGGAGTCTGTGTACGAATCACGGTCGGCGAGGTTGCAGGTGGTGCAGTGCTGCAGCCCTGCAGGAGGAGCAGTGCTGGTAATACCCCCGCAGAGAGGATGATGAGCAGACGCCGGCGGAGGCGTTCTTGAGACCGCACATGAAGATTGACGATGTTCTCATTGAGGTGCATACCCGCCATTATACGCAAACAGGCAGCATCCAAACCTGAGTTGACTGAAACCCGCTCCGGTGCGTCATAGGTTCACCTGCATCCATTAATCCTGGAGGAAGGCAAGCTGCTCCTGGACCAGGCGGACGATCAGATCGTTCAGCGAAAGCACACTGTAATCATCCACATGGTGGGATGTCTCATCCCCCGGGGCGCCTTCTGCGCCATAGGTAAGAAAGATGAATTTGCCACCGCTGTACTGTGCCAGTTGGCGGAAGACGTACTCCCCCTGATCATCGAGCCCGCTCGAGGCCAGCGGGAAGATCTTGATCCCGCGCGAGCTGGCCGTGACCATCTCCTGCGCGTAGTCGTAGTCCTGTGGGTAATCGAGATGGGGTGGGGCATCTGCAACGAGGAAGAGCAAGCTCACTGTTTCTTCGACCCTCCATTCGGGCAGGTACAGGGCGTTGTGCAGGCCTTCGTTCAAGCTCTCCGGGTAGTCCCCGCCACCGTCAGCCTCAACCTGGCGCAAGGCCTCGATGAAGGACTGCACATCCGGCGTGAAATCGAACGTGCGGCTGGTGAACAGATCGCCACGGTCGCGATAGGTGGTCATCCCAAAGCGAACATCAGGCGAACCGGCCATGCTGGAGATTCGCTCGGCGACGCTGATCATGTTCTCTTTGAGCTGCAGGATTTCATCGCCCATGCTCCCAGTCGAGTCGATCAGGAACAGGATATCGAGTGGCACTGGAAAAGGGTTGGCAGAGATGTCTAGCTGGATCTGGTGTTCACGTTCATCACCGTGAAAGCGCAGCGATGCCCGGGCGCTGCCCCTCGTGACTAACGCCTCGTATACCTGTTCCTGGTCCGTGTCGTAACCGGGTGCGAAGAAATAGGCCACGCCATCCGCTCCAGTCTGGGTTTCTGCGAGCAGTTCACCAGACTCGGAGCGGACCTCAAGCCGGGCGCCGAGGACAGGAAGACCTTCGTCGTCCTGAATAGTGAATGTATGCCGTGCACGCACTTCGAGATCATGCACATTGAGCCCCCATTCCCGGGCCTGCATGCGATAGAGCAGGTAGTCATCCCAGTTGGCGTTATCGTCGACACTCCCTGCACGCAGGTTGGGCACTTGCTGGCTGACGCGCTCACCGACCTCGGATCTGCTTCCTGGCGCCAGGGCAGCAAACCCCGGTTCACCGGCGATGGCAATACCGTCCGCGGCATCTTCCTCCATGCTGGCGCCGCCGCCCCGGGTGCTGCCAGACCGGCCTCCCCGCCCATCCCAATCCACCCAGCCGCCACCGTGCGGGTCTACCTTGATGGAGGGTTGAGCTGTGCAACCTGTGAGCAGCACGACCGATAAAAGCAGCGTAGCAAGCAGTTTCTTCAATATGGTTACCACGGGATCCTCCGTCAATCAGGGTGGTATGTGGCTGGTTGTGAACCATAGACGCAGAGCTGAGCGGGAATGTTCCTGCACGCGATATTCAGCAAGGTTGACAGATGTCCGGAATGCGGCATAATGGTGTGACCATAGTCTCAAAGAGGCTGTGACGGAGGAAAGTAGACGGCAGGAATCCGCCAGAGAGACCGGGGCGTGGCTGGAACCCCGGTTCGAGAGAACGCCGTTGAAGTTCCCTCCCGAGCCGCTCGGGGGAACGCCTGCCTGCAGGCCAGTAGTTCGGGCCGGAGCCCTACCGTTAGCACAAGGGAGCCGATCGCTGACCATTCAGCCGTCGGACACGAGTGGATCCATGCGGATCAACAAGGGTGGTATCGCGGGCTGGCCCCCGTCCCTTGCGGGCGGGGCTTTGGTTTTAAAGGCCAGCGTGTCGTGTAACATGTACGCGTAAAGGAGTGAATATGCTGGAGCGATTGGATCAGATCGAGCGTGAAGCGATGCTCGCGTTGGAGGAAGCTGCGGATGAGTCCGCGCTGAATGCATGGAAAGCGCGTTACCTTGGACGGTCGGCGGAGCTGGGGAAGATCACCGAAAACCTGCGTCAACTCTCGAAAGATGAGCGCCCGGCGGTGGGGCGAAAAGCGAACGAGGTGAAAAAGGCGCTGGAAGGCGCATATGAGGCGCGCGAAACACAATTGAGGTCGGCTGCGCTTCAACACTCCATTGGGGCAGAGCGGTTGGATGTGACCCTACCTGGAAGACCAGTCCGTCGAGGCCGCCTGCACCCCGCCACGCAGATGCTGCGCGAAATCAGCGCCATCTTCGCCGAGATGGGTTTCCAGATCTATCGCTCGCGCGAGGTCGAGAGCGACGAGTACAACTTCGGCCTGCTGAACATGCCACCCTTTCATCCAGCCCGCGATCAGTGGGACACCTTCTACACCAGCACGGAAGGGATGTTGCTAAGAACCCATACCTCACCCGGGCAAATCCATGTCATGCGCGAGCGTGCACCCGATCCGATCCGTGTCATCCTACCCGGCATGTGTTACCGCTACGAACAGGTGACCGCCCGCTCAGATTTTCAATTCAACCAGGTTGAGGGTCTGGCAGTGGGGGTGAACATCACCTTTGCAGACCTGAAAGGGACGCTGGTTTCGTTTGCGCGGCGCCTGTTTGACCCCCAAGTGAGGACGCGGTTCCGTGCTCAGCACTTTCCCTTCACAGAGCCTTCGGCCGAGATGGACGTCGAGTGCTTTATATGCGAGGGGGAGGGCTGCCCAGTGTGTAAGCAGACCGGGTGGCTGGAGATCCTCGGCTGCGGCATGGTCCACCCGACGGTGCTTGAGAATGGTGGCTACGATCCAGAGCAACATTCCGGGTTCGCCTTCGGTATGGGCCCGGAACGGATCGCCATGCTGAAATACCGTATCGAACATATCCGCGCCTTCTGGGCAAATGACCTGAGGTTTCTGGAGCAGTTCTCATGAGCGCTGAATACAAGCTGACTGGATACAGGAGGGGAGCACGATGAATGTCCCTCTTTCCTGGTTGAAAGAGTACGTGGATATTACGCTGTCCATCCCTGAGTTGGCTCACCGCCTGACACTGGCCGGGCTGGAGGTCGAGCATATCCGTTTTGTTGGATTGCCGCTGCCCGAGTCAAATGTGGCAGGACATGCAACGAGCAGAAGCATACTCGACACCAACATAAGCGGGCTTGCCTGGGATCCGGAGAAGATCGTCGTTGGGGCGATTCATGAAGTGACCCCGCACCCTAACGCGGACCGGCTCGTTCTGTGCCGATTGCAGGATGGCCAGGGTGAGCATACCGTACTGACCGGCGCGCCGAACTTGTTCCCCTACAAGGAGGCAGGCCCACTGGATGAGCCGCTGAAGGTAGCCTATGCCCGAGAGGGCGCACGGCTGTACGACGGCCATCAACCCGGGTTCCAGGAGATGGTGCTGAAGCGGACCAAGATTCGCGGGGTCGAATCTTCCTCGATGGTCTGTTCCGAAAAAGAACTGGGGATTTCTGAGGAGCACGAGGGCGTGATCATCCTCGATGCGGATGCGCCTGTCGGACAGCCGCTGGTTGACTATATGGGAGATGCCGTCTTCGAGATCGCCATCACGCCCAACATCGCCCGCGATGCCAACATCGTCGGCGTGGCGCGTGAAGTGGCCGCCTTGACCGGAGCCGAGTTGCGCGAGCCTACCCTGGATCTCCCTGGTGGGGGAACCGCGATCGATGGGCGGGTAGCGATCGAAATTCGGGAAGCGGAGATGAACCCGCGCTTCGTGCTCGGGCTGATTGAAGGTATTACACCCGGCCCGAGCCCCTACTGGGTACAGCGCCGGCTGCAGTTGGCCGGAATGCGGCCGATCAACAACATCGTCGACGCCACCAACTACGCCATGCTCGAACTGGGAGAGCCGCTGCATGCCTTCGATTACGACGTGCTCCTTGAGCGGGCCGGTGGAGCACAGCCGACGATCATCACCCGCTTCGCCAAAAAGGGCGAACGGCTGACAACGCTCGATGGTGTCGAGCGCGAGCTGGACGAGTTCACCGTGCTGGTGGCGGATACGGCCGGAATACTTTCGATCGCCGGCGTGATGGGCGGGCTCGAATCAGAAGTTACACAGGCGACGGAAAATGTCCTGCTGGAGGGTGCGGCCTGGAATTTCATCAACATCCGCCAGACACTGGCTGCACAGAACCTGCACTCAGAAGCCGCCTACCGTTTTGAGCGCGGCGTTCACCCGGCATTAGCCGAGTGCGGTGTGCGCCGCGGCCTGGGTTTGATGGCTGAGTTGGCTGGCGGGGAAGTTGCCCAAGGACTGATTGATGCCTACCCGCTTCCGCTCCAGCCAGCGATGGTCAGGCTCAAGCCCTCCGATGTCAGCCGCTGGTTGGGGATCGATCTCGATTCGGACGAGATTGCCAGCCTGCTGGCTTCACTGCAGTTCGAGGTGCAGCACGAGGGCGAGGAGCTGATCATCACCGCACCGGATCACCGCCTCGATATTGGTCAGGGTGTGATCGGAGTTGCCGATCTCATGGAGGAGATCGCCCGCATCTACGGGTATGATCGCATCCCGGAGACGATGATGGCCGATGCGCTGCCGCCGCTGCGCCTCGACTGGAGCCTGCAGGTTGAGGAGCGGGCGCGTGACCTGCTGGTGAATCTGGGGCTGCAGGAGGTCATCAGCTACCGCTTGACCACACCCGAGCGCGAGCGGCGCATCCTACCACCGGAGGAACAACCGGATGACCAACCCTATGTCACGATCAAGAATCCTATCAGTACCGATCGGACGGTCATGCGGCACAGCTTGCTGGCAAGCGTGATCGAGATCGTGGAAAGCAATGTTCGCTTCCGCGATCAGATCGGTGTGTTCGAGATTGCACCGGTCTACCTGGCTTCGGAGGGAGATGAATTACCTCAGGAACCGCTCAAGCTAGTCATAGCCATGACCGGTCCTCAAGGATCACCGGCCTGGGATGGGGGCTTGCATCGCAGTGTGGATTTCTTCGATCTAAAGGGGGTCCTGCAGGCCTTCCTGCAGGGGCTGCATGTGGCGAAGATCCGATTTGAGCCTTATGAGCATCCCGTTTTCCACCCCGGGAAATGCGCTGCGGTCTTATCAGGGGATAACCGGCTGGGGGTGATCGGGGAACTGCACCCACGGGTCAAAGCCGGCTACGCACTACCTGAATCGCCAGTGGGCGCAGCCGAGATCGACTTCTCGGCGCTGTTGGCGAGCGTTCCTGCCCAGGTCAATATTGAGAGCGTGAGCGCCTACCCACCCGTCCTGGAGGATCTGGCGCTGGTCGTACCCGAAGCGGTGCCCGCCAGCCAGGTGGAGGCGGAAATTCGCCAGGCAGGTGGATCTTTGCTCGAGGGCGTGCGCCTATTCGATGTGTATCGCGGGGACCAGGTCGGCCCGGGGATGAAGAGCCTGGCGTATGCGCTGGTTTATCAGGCTGATGATCGCACACTCACGGATGATGAAGTGGCGCGGGTGCGGGGCAAAATCATCGAACGCATTGCCAAAGAATTGGGTGGAGAACTGCGGGCCTAGCCCTGCTCCCTGGCGACACTCTCCGCACGTTGGATCGCCACGGCCGCCAGTTGAGCGACGACCATTAACAGGTGGTGATCCTCGGCTGAGAAATCACGATCGGAGAGCTTGTTCACCGCCTCGATCACACCCAGCACTTTCTCGCCTTGCAGCAAAGGAACGCAGGCCAGCGTTTGGGTGTGGAAACCAAATGTTTCATCGACCTGGGGGTAAAAACGGGGATCCTTATGCACATCGTGGACGATGGCAGGCTCGCGTTGATCAGCCACCCAGCCAGCGATCCCCTTGCCGGGCGGCAGACGGTAACCCTTTAACCGGGCGCTTGCCGTCCCGCTTACCACAGCGAAGACAAGTTCTTCTGTTTCCTCATCCAGAAGGAGCAGCGATCCGTCACTGCTGCCCAGGACGGCCAGGGCAGAGGCCAGCAGATCCTCCAGCACGTTCAGCAAATTCGTTGCTGGTGTCATGCGCTGGATCAGGTCTTGGATCGCGCTCAGACCACGCACGGAGGATCGTAATACGGTCAGCTCGTCCTTAAGTTCCTGGTTTTCCTGCCGTAGGCGAGATACTTCGCTCTGCAGAAAACGAAGCGGATCGCGGGTATCAACCATGAAGGCATCCTCCGAGTGCCTCGATCTTAGCATAGAGTTTGATGGCTGCGAAAGTCCTTAAAGCAAATCGCCCTACAGCTGCAGGGCGCTGGTTGATGGGAGTTGCGGCGAACTAGACCGGGGTTACTGCAGCAGCCTGGAGCCCTTTTGGCCCCGACTCGATGCTGAATTCTACCTGCTGACCTTCTTCCAGCTTGCGGTAGCCTTCCATCTGGATCGCCGAGAAATGGACGAACACATCATCACCCGCCTCGCGACCAATGAAGCCATAGCCCTTGACCGCATTGAACCACTTGACCGTACCGATTTCGCGTTCCGCCATTGCCGTATGTCCTCCTGCGTTAGATCTCGCTGTGAGGCGAGTCCGGGATAACCAACACCGCCGGGATCGTGCTCCTGGCGGTGGATGATCCTGTGTGTTTCAGGTGTATTTTTTCGTTCAGGCCGGCATGGTATCATGGCTGATAGTGACCGTCAAGGCAGGCTGGAATCGAGGCGACCAATCGAGGGCGGACGCCAAGACCAACTCCGTAGGCCAGGAATATCATCATGAATATCTACTTCTCATGTTCATTAACAGGAGGCCGCGCCGATGAATCGATTTACGCCGCGCTGGTCGATGATCTGCTCGCCGCCGGGCACGAAGTTCCCACCGCGCACTTAGCGCGCCCGGAGGTGATGTCCCTGGAGCGGGTTGTGCAGCCAGGCGAAGTCTATCAACGGGATATGGAATGGATCGCCGGCTGCGACGCAGTCGTGGCGGAGGTCTCGACCCCCTCCCATGGCGTAGGTTTCGAGATCGCCGTGGCCTTGAATTTAGGAAAACCAGTGCTGTGCTGCCATCGCCGCGGCAAGGCGATCTCGAAGATGATCAGCGGCAATAATTCTCCAGGATTGGAGATTTTCGATTACGCAAATTTCGAAGAAGCGCTGGCGGGTGTGCGAGCTTTTCTCAGCTCGCTCGACGGGAGCGCCTGAGCGCCACGCTTACTGGAGGGGAAGATGACCGCTGACAAACCCGCCCTGATCGATCAACTACATTGGATCGGTCACGACAGTTTCCGACTGGATGCACCCATCGTTGTCTATATCGACCCGTGGCGGCTTCCCGAGGGGAGTCCGGGTGCGGATTTGATCCTCGTCAGCCATGAGCATCACGATCACTGTTCACCGGAAGATATCGAACGAGTCCGTAAGCCAGGAACGCTGATCCTGGCCAGCGTCGGAGCGGCAGGGATGATCGGCGCGAGCGCGGAAGTGCTCCACCCGGGTGAGGCGCGATCCGTAGGACCGATCAAGATCGAGACCGTCCCGGCCTACAATCTAGAGAAGCCATTCCACCCCCGGGCTTTAGACCACCTTGGCTTCATCCTTGAAATCGATGACGAGCGGCTGTACTTTGCTGGGGATACGGACTTGATCCCGGAGATGGACAGCATCCAGTGTGACGTTGCGCTCCTGCCGGTGAGTGGGAAGTATGTGATGGATGTTGATGAAGCGGTGCGGGCGGTTGGAGTGCTGAAGCCGCGGCTGGCCATCCCAATGCATTACGGTGCAGGGGTCGTTGGAACACTGGCCGATGCGGAGCGTTTTCGGGAATTGAGCCCGGTCCCGGTCATCGTATTATCCAGGGAAACCTAGGGGAATAGTTTACGCTTGGCGGGGTGGAATTTACTCGGGTATGGTCTCCTTGAAAGCGATGACCTTTGCCTGGGTTTCTGCCTCAATTCCATTCATGAAATGATCGAAATCCGCTTCTTTGAATTGGCTTGATTCTCCAGCGGGTCGGCCGAGGATAATAACCGAAGCCTCTAATTCCTTCGCAACCACTGGCAGGATCTCACGCACGACGCCGGTGCGGATGACACTCCTGGCCATGACCCCCTCCTTCTGAGCGCGTTCCGCGGCCATGGCGAGCAAGAATTTACCCATGTTGACCAGTTCATCCTCTACGTCAACCACAACCGCCGCGGCGGTCATGTTCAGGAACGAGCTATCGGCCACATAGAGGAAAGCGAGCTCATCGCCAGTCTGGGATGCCATTTCGATCGCCTTAAGCTGGGTCGGTATGCTAGCTTCACCACCGCGCGTTGCACATAGAATCAGTCCCATGTTTCTCTCCAATTAATAGCGAATGAGCAGCCAAATCGACGCCAGGATTAAGGTGACGATCGTAACGGGCAGTCCGTCCCGCATGAAACGTTTGAAGGTGAGCCGGTAGCCGGCCTGGGCCAGCAGGCCGACGGCGACGATGTTTGGCGCAGAACCCAGGTAGGTGGCATTCCCCCCAAGGTCGGCTCCCAGGATCAAAGCCCAGTACACAATGCCTGATTGGCCCGCCGCAGGCAGCTTCTGGGTCAGGAAGTCCGCCACAGGCAGGGCGGCCACGGTGAAGGGGATGTTGGCAACGATGGCCGAAGCGATGCCCGATATCCAGGTCGTAAGTAGCGCGGCGCTGTCGGCGCTTTTTCCGGCCAGTACACCAATCAGAGTGGCCAGCCAACCGATGGCTCCCGTGGCATCCAATGCCCCGACGACAATGAAAAGACCGATGAAGAAGAGGAGCGTGGTCCAATCCACCTCGCGCAGCATGTGGTGCATATCCGGCCGGACCCAGGCGATGAGCACGGCTGCCCCAGATATCGCCACCACCCCGGGTGGGATGTTGTCGAAGAGTTCGGCGGCAAAGAATAGCATGAAGGTTGCCATAAGCACGATCATGGCCTTCCGGAGCGTTTCAGGTTTGCGTAGCCCGGCTTCGGCGGCAAGACGTTCGATGAGGGGGATGTGCCCTTCGGTGTCCTCGTTACCGATGTCGTTCCGATACTGAATCCGAACGATGATGAGTAGCGCCAGCATGCAGATCAATGCGATGGGCGCCATGTTAACAAAGTATTGACCGAAGCTGAGGCCGATGTGGGACCCAACGATCGTACTCGGCGGGTCACCGATCATCGTCGCTGCACCGCCGATATTTGATGCTAAGACCTCCGGGATGACGAAAACGAAGGGGTGGATGTCGAGGGCGATAGCGATCTGGATCGACAGCGGCACAAGCAGCAGGATGACCGTTACATCATTCAGCAGGGCGGAGAGGGCGCCTGTAAGCAAAATCAGGCTCCCAAGCAGCCGCCAGGGCTTGCCCCGAGAAGCACGGTAGAAACGAAAAGCCGTCCAGCGGAAGATGTTGGTCTCGGCCAAGATGCCGACGAAGATCATCATCCCCATAATTAGGAAGATCACGTTCCAGTCCACGAAGCGCATGGCTTGATCAAAATCGAGCATCCTCATCCCGGGGTTGAAATGTCCCCAGATGTAGGTCACGAGCAGGACCGCGGCAGCGCCGAGCAAAGAGGCGGATGTTTCGTGGAGTAGATGGAAAGAGATGGCGATGAACACGAGCAGAAAGATCCCGGAAGCAAGTAACGCGGCCAGCAGGTAGGGTTGATCGCCGCTCCCGCTTGTGTATGTGAGCAGCACGGTCAAGAGATCTTCCGATTGCAAGTCGAGCAGTCCTACCGGCAACGGGCACCTTTCCCGGTTGGGATCAGTCGCCTGAGCTATTCAAGCAACGCGAGGCGAATCTGGTATGATCGAGCCTATTGTAGAAGAAGGCGACGGGTGGGGGAAGTTGGGCCGAACTGCAACTGGCAGCAGCTAGACGGCGTCGATCCGCACCAGGTCAGGGAAAAACTGTCTTACCGAGCCCTCGACCCAACCACGCAGCGTACCTTCGGAGAGCTCACAACCCTTGCACGCACCGCCCATCCTGACCGTTAAAACTTCACCATCATACGCAACCATTTCAACCAAGCCGCCGTGGTATTGCTCGATGTAGGCGCTGATCACATCGATCAGGCCCCGCATGCGTTCCTCCGGCGTGGCGTTAACATCGTGATTGTGGTTAAAGGTTTCCCTCATCAAAGTCTCCCTCTGGCGATCGTCCCGTTCAGGACCTCACTCCCTCCCGGAGCATCTCAATGACATGCGCATGAGTATTTTGCAGGCGCTCGGCGATGACTTCTGCCAGGCGCTCCAGGATTATGACCCCGGTTTTGGGATATTCCTCGCAGATTGATTTTAACGCATCACCCCGCACGCTGACAGCGTGGCTGTCCTCCACACAAATCGCACACGATGTATAGGATGGCCGCCCGAGTGCAGACGACCAGCCAAAAACGCCATTTGGCTTGACCTCAGTGACGCTCAATATATCCCCGTCATAGGGTTTATAGCGGATGGCTACTCGCCCAGCGAGCAGGATATACAGCCGATCAGCCGGCTTGCCCTGTTCGAAGATGACTTGATCGAGGCTGAAGCGTTCTTCGACGGCACCCTTAGCCAGAGTGGCAAGGTGCGTTCGTTCAAGCCCCTGAAAGAGGGGGAGTTGTAGCAGGGTGTCTGGCTTCATTAGCGCGAGCTGTCCCGGAGAATGTGTACCAAGTGTAGTGCTCTGCCCCAACCCTGCCGAAGTGGCTTCTTTCCTGATCTGGGCGACAACCATCACCTATGAGTTAGCGTCTTGTAACGCATCGATCTGGGTCGTGTGGCACCTTGACGCCCTCTTCTCCAGTACGATATAGTTAGCTTGCACAGGCAGACGTCTGGGTGCCCCCCTCACCTAGATGTTTGTCTGTGTATTTTTCCCAGATCACCCGGCAGCAATGAATTCCTTCAACACGCTCACAAAGCGCTCTACTTCAGAGGTCGAGTTGTAATGGGTCAACCCGACCCTTACCATCCCGCCGCTATCCTCCAACCCCAATCGCTCCGTGACTGCCAGAGCGTAGTAATTACCGTCCCAGACGTAGATCCCGGCCTTGCCTAGCGCCTTTGCGATCTGGCGCGGGGACCTGCCTTCCAGCGTGAATGAGACGGTGGGGACCCGTTCATCGAGGCGGTCGATGTCTGTCAGGCCATGGATTCGCAGGCCGGGCACGGTGGACAGCCCTTCGAGCAGTGCCTGTGAAAGCCCACGTTCATAGTTTTGAATTACACGCATTCCTGTCTCAAGCGACCGGCGCATACCTTGCGATGTGATGGCCGGTCCAGAAGGAGGCAGCTCAAACCGTTCACCAAGGGAGGCAAGATAGGTCAGGGCACCCCGCAATCCTGCAATGCCCTCGTGATTCTGGGTGCCGGTTTCAAACTTACCGGGAGGATTGGCCGAAGCGGGACGAACTTTATAGGCACGCAGTCGTTCGAGGTGCTGGCGTTTTCCGTAGAGCAAACCCAGGTGCGGGCCAAAGAATTTGTACGCGGAGATGGCCAGGAAATCACTATCAACCTCCTGCACATCAATGGGCCCGTGGGGTGCGTATTGGACTGCGTCGACGAAGCACAGCGCCCCGGCGGCATGGGCGATTTTCACAACCTGACGCACAGGGTTGATCGTGCCGAGGGCGTTCGAGGCATAGCCGACCGCGATCAAGCGTGTTCGATCCGTGATCATACCCTCCAGCCTCTCGATCTGGAGCGTTCCGTCCTCAACGTCGAAATCCAACCAGTGCACCCGGCAGTCACGATCATCTGCGACCTGCAGCCAGGGGGAGATGTTAGCATCATGATCGAGGCGGGTGACGATGATCTCGTCTCCGGGTTTGAATTCGAGGGCCATTGCATGGCTGAGAGCGAAGGTAAGCGTGGTCATATTTGGCCCGAAGATCACTTCGGAGTCGTGGGTAGCGTTGAGGAATGTCGCCGCCAGGTTGCGTGCCTCGTTAATGACATCGTCCGACTGCTGGCTGGTGGCAAAAGCTCCACCCCGGTTGGCGTTGTAGTGTGTGAGATAGGCGCTCATCTCATCGAGGATATTCTGGTGAACCTGCGTGCCTCCCGGGTTGTCGAAGAACAGCGCTCCTGAGCTCAAGGCCGGAAATTCGGAGCGGATGTGACTGGGATCAAATTTCATTTGTGATTCCTCCGGAGGGGGGGTGCTGGCCGGATAGGCTGGCCGCAAGATAGAATTCGGCTGTTTTCAGATCGTCGGCATTGTTGATATTGAAAAAGCTCAAGCGCTGTGGGTCGAGTTCGTCTAACCGGGAGTCTGTAACTTCGACGACCTGGACGGAAGAGTAAAAGCTGATCATGCGGCGCTCACCGGCCCGTAGAGCCTGGTCGACGGCCTGTAAGCAGATCTCGCGCTGGTAAAGGGCCAGGAGCGGCTCATATCGTCCTCCCGGCATGGGCACGATCACATCTCCCGAAGCCGCCAGACTGATCAAGTATTCCAGGAGTGGCGGCTGAAGAAAGGGCATATCACAGGCGACCAGGAGAACGTGGGCGTGCTGTGCAGCCCCCAATGCAGTATGTAGTCCCTGCAGCGCACCAGCCCCCGGGATAGGATCGGAAACCAACCGCAGGCCGAAGCGGGTGTACCGCGCGGGGTTGTTGGTCGTGATCAGGGTTTCATCCCCAAGTCTGTTCACCCGCGCCAGCACGTGCTCGATCAAGGCGTGTCCACTGAGCTGGACGAGCGCCTTGTCCTGTCCCATTCGGCTTGATCGGCCGCCGGCTTGGATGACAACACTCAACATGGCGCCATTCTACACCGCATCGGTACACATGAGCCGGGTGTTATAATCCGAGCAACACCATGTCAAGCCTGGCCGAACTCCTGGATACAATGACTGCGCCCGGGAAGCTGGTTGAAAGACTCCCCGAGCAGGCGGTGCGCTGTACAGCCTGTGGGCACCGCTGCCTGATCCGGGCTGGAGGGCGCGGGATTTGCAAGGTGCGTTTCAACGCTGGCGGCACGCTCCAGGTACCATGGGGATATGTGGCTGCGCTGCAGTGCGATCCAACCGAGAAAAAACCGTTCTATCACCTATATCCCGGTTCAGATACGCTCACCTTTGGTATGCTGGGATGCGATTTCCACTGCGGGTATTGTCAGAATTGGGTCACTTCCCAGGCGCTGCGCAACCCGGCCTCCGACATCGCCGGTGGCTACCTGAGGCAGATCACGCCGCATGAGCTCGTTGCATATGGCAAGCAGCTCGGTGCCAGCGTAGTCGCCTCCTCCTACAATGAACCACTAATCACGGCGGAGTGGGCAGCCGCGATCTTCACGGAAGCCATTGAACAAGGCATGCGCTGTGCCTTCGTCTCGAATGGCAACGCGACACCCGAGGTGCTGGACTACCTGGCGCCCTACCTGACAGCCTACAAGATCGACTTGAAGAGCATGCAGGACCGCAACTACCGCGCATTGGGCGGCGTATTGCAGCATGTGCTCGATACGATCCAGATGGCGCATGAACGCGGTCTGTGGGTTGAGGTCGTAACGCTGGTTGTTCCCGGTTTCAATGACAGTACAGAAGAATTGATGGATGCGGCACGCTTTATCCGCTCGGTTTCTCCCGATATCCCCTGGCATGTCACCGCGTTCCACCCGGACTACCAGATGCAGGACACCCGTGGAACGGGGGTAGAGACATTGGTCCGTGCGGCCGAGATCGGCGAGGAAGCCGGCTTAAACTTCGTATATGTTGGCAACGCCCCGGGGCGGGTCGCATCGTACGAGGATACCCGTTGTCCGGACTGCCAGAGAATTCTTATTCGCCGCTATGGCTATGTTGTGCTTGAGTACAATCTATTGGGAGACGGCACTTGCCCGGATTGTGGAACCCAGATACCGGGTGTGTGGCCGCTGTCCCCGGAAGGTGTCCGGGTCGGCTCGGAGAGGGATGTTCTCGGCCGGCGTCCCCGTCTGGTGCGGTAAAGATTAATTACCGAAGGTTGGCGGTATTGATGGAGAAAAAACTAATCCTGACATTCGACCCGATCCCGGAGCGGCGTGAAGCGTACTTTCGCTATGCCCTGGGTGAGTTTGTTCCAGCACTGGAGCAAATGGGGCTAAAGATGTGCGAAGCGTGGCACACAGCCTACGGTGAATACCCACTGCGGTTGACTGCTTTTGTCGCCCAGGACGAAGATGTCCTGGAGCAAGTCCTGACTTCGGAAGCCTTCCAACTGCTTGAGACTCGCCTAATGGAGTATGTCGTCAACTACCGCCGCCGCCTTGTGCCGCGCGACAATGGGTTCCAGTTCTAGTAGATCGCTGGAGCGGTAGCCACTCTTTCGGTGAACCACTTCACAAAATAATGTATAATTCCACCTGCCCTGGCGCACCGCACATCACAGCTTCATCGCACTCCGCCCCCAAAACCCACATGCCAGGGTTTTTATTTTCCCCACCAGACTGAAGTGGCCTATCTGGACGCAGATTGTCTAAAACGCGGGTGACACTAGGCACTTGGTCTGTCTGGGTTGAGAGAGTAAAGTTAGTGTAAGCCTGCATCTAGCATAGGGAGAGGTGGATCATGGCCTGTGTAACCTGGAAATCGATCAAGGTCCAGCATTGTGAACGGGTTGACGAGGACGTCGCCCTGCAGGCCCGTGTCGTGTATCCGGCCTCCTTCCTCCCGGAGCAGCCGCCACGCATCCTCGCCCACCGATGCTCAAAAGGCCTTGAGTGCAACCAGATCGACAAGCCAACCTGTTTGTGGGCCGGGACGCTTCCCGGTTTCGATCCTTTCGTCTGAGACGGTACGCTTGGGCCTGCAACCATTGAAATAAAAAGAGCCCGTGCAACCGCACGGGCTCTTACTTTTTGGATGCCTGGTCTAGATTACCCCCAACTCACGCCCTACTCGCTCAAATGCGCCCAGGCCGTCATCGAGATCATCGCGTGAATGCGCGGCAGAGATCATCACACGGATGCGCGCCTTCCCATGCGGGACCGTTGGGTAGCCGAGCGCCATGGCAAAGACGCTTTGCTCGAAAAGGCTCCGGCTGAATCGCTGTGCAAGCTTGGCATCGCCGAGCATGACAGGTGTAATTGGCGTCGTGCTCGAGCCGATATCAAAGCCCAGCCCCTGCATCTCGCGCTTGAAATACTCGGTGTTTTCCCAGAGCTGGTCGACGAGTTCGGTTGATTCCTCCAGCAAGTCGAGCCCGGCCAGACAGGCGGCTACATCAGGTACGGTCATCGCCGAGGAAAAGAGGAATGGCCGGCCACGCTGGCGGAGCCAGTCTACGACTTGCTGGCTTCCGGCGACGACCCCGCCCACAACGCCAAATGCTTTCGAGAGCGTGCCGACTTCAATGTCGACCTGCCCGTGCAGGTTGAAGTGGTCAACGATCCCCCGCCCTCCCTTTCCCAGCACGCCTTCGCCATGCGCATCATCGACCATGATCAGGTGATCGTATTCCTGAGCGACCGCGGTCAATGCGTCCAACGGTGCAACATCACCATCCATGCTGAAGACTCCGTCGGTGACGATCAGCGCCCGGCGGAAGCCATCCCGGTCTGTGGCCAGAATCTGGCGGCGGAGATCTTCTGGATCGCAGTGCGCGTAGCGCACGACCCGCGCCCCTGAAAGTCGGCAGCCGTCAATGATGCTGGCATGGTTGAGTTCGTCTGAGAAGATGACGTCCTCCTTCGACACCAGCGCCGGGATCGTGGCCAGATTCGCCGTGAATCCGGATTGAAAGCTGATGGCGGCCTTCACCCGCTTGAATGCAGCCAGGCGGCGTTCAAGTTCGTTGTGAAGCGACATCGTCCCGGCGATGGTGCGCACGGCTGCCGGGCCAATGCCGAATTCATCGATCGCCTGCTTGGCCCGCTGGACCAGCTTCGGGTGGTTGGCCAAGCCCAGGTAATTGTTGGAACAAAAATTGAGCACCTCGCTTCCATCGACGATGAGCCAGGCGCCCTGCGGGGAACTGAGCGTACGGATGGTGTTGAAGAGCCCGGCCTGCTTGAGCCCGGCGAGCTCCTCCTCGATCCATGCGGTCTTTGTCTCGCTACTCATAAGAAGCCTCACGCTGCGGATTGGGTTGGGGTGTTATGCTGTTGCTGGTCAGCCAGGGCTCGTTTCTGAGCATGGCTGAGGTTTTTCAGGGAGCGCTCACGCCGCATTGCGCTGGCGCGGTCGGGTTGCGTCTCGAGGTAAGCGAGCTCGAGTGGCCGGCGAGAGCGCGTATAACGCGCCCCGCGCCCGGCATTGTGTTCGCGCAGGCGGCGGTGGGGATCGGTGGTCCAGCCCGTGTAGAAAGAGCCGTCAGCACACTCGACGATGTATACAAATACCTCTGTCACGTTTGGATTATACGTCGAGCAGGTCGCTCGAGCTATGAGAGAGGACATGCTCCGTGTGGGGTCTTTCTTCCTCAGGCTTTTTTCTCGTGCGGTCTAATGCCGAACAGACTGCCAAAGAACCCCAAACCACCCATGCTTTCAGTCTGGTTCATGTCCTGGAGGGACCAATCTGCCTTCATCCGGGCGTCCAGCCAGGCATAGCGCGAGCGGTCTGCCTGATCGAGGTATTCCGAGAGTGCATCACTGTCTTCCTGAGCCAGGAGCGTTCGCAGACGGTTCAGCTCCTCGATGACGACATCCAGTTTGCTGAGAACCTTCTCGCGGTTGAGTGCGATGCGTTTCTGGGCATGCGTCGGTGTCCGCACGGCCACCAACTGGGTCGCGAAGGCGAATGTTTGCCCCGCCAGGCGCTGAAGCTCTCTCCACGAAGGAGAGCGGATGGCGGCGTGCAGCAAAGCAGCACTCAACAGAGGGGGTAGGTCGTCCGTTGCAGCGATTACCGCATCATGTTCGTCCGGGTCGATAAAGAAGGGTTGGGCATCGAGCAGGGTAGCCAGGTTGACAGCCACGGCCAGTGCGCTCTCAGGTGTATTCGGGGAGGTGGTGATCGCCAGCAGCCCGTCCTTAAAATAGTCGGCACGCGGCTCGCCGGGGTCAAGAGGCGTTTCTTCCAGGCTCTTTGGGCCCACAACCGGCATCGCGGCGATGAAATGACGCCCTTCTGGCAGGAAGTTTTTCGCCCATTCGAACGCCAGCGATTTGATCCCTCCTGTATCGAGGACAAGACCGCCCTCTTTCATCATCGGTCCCAGGTTTTCAAGGTAGATCTCAACTTCAGGAGTTGGGATCGAGAAAATCACCAGATCGGCGTGCTTGATTGCACGCCGCGGGTTTGAGATGAACTCATCGATCGCGCCCATCTCTTTGGCTTGCCGACCAATGGCCTTATCAGCATCAAACCCGATCCGCCGTAGTTCACCTTCCGCATTGGCCAGTGCCAGCCCGATCGATGCGCCGACTTGATCCAATCCGATGATCATCACTTCGTATGCCATGGGTGCACCTCAATTCCGGTTGTCTGCTTGCTGTAGCAGCGCGATCAATGGCTTCAGGTCAGCAGGGGTGGTAGGGCTGAGCGGCTCCTGGTGGCGGCGAATTATGTTGGCCAAGCGTGTCGATCCACCATGCTTCTCAACCAGGTCTGCCCCCCAGCGTGGGTGCTGAACAGCGGTGACAAAGGGCTTCCACCGACCGCTTTCGTTATAATCCTGGCCCATCCTATTTACCAGCCCCGGCGCCACCAGGTTCGCAAGGACCACCACAGCCCGCTGAATGGGGTTGAGAGAACTTAGGGTCTTCCCCACATCATGCAGGAGCGCTGCTGCCAGAAGATCGGGGTCATCCTGGCCGGTTCGAGTCAGCTCATTCAACACCCGCAGGCTGTGCAGTTGATCGGCGCGGTTCATATTGAAAAACAACCCGGCAAGGTCAGGAGAGAGGAATTCGTATACGGTGCCGGGCTCGGTAGACCTGATTCGCGGGAAAACCGAGCGCAGGAACTGCCCCACCCGGTAGGAGATGCCCATGATCAGGATGTGAGGAGGCGGAAAACGCTCAGCGCAGGGCGACCGATAATTGTGCCGAGCAGATCGAGGCCGCCAAAGTTCCCCAAGAGTATCAACCCGAGAATGAGGTACATCCCGTATGGGCGGATGCGGGCCAAGAATGCCTGCCCGCCTGGGGGCAGCAGGTAGTCGGCAACCTTCTCACCATCCAGAGGAAAAATGGGAATCAGGTTGAAAAAGAGCAGGATCAAGTTGATGAAAATAAACTGCGCCATGAGTTCAGAGGCAAAAGTCGAACTGGCGCCAAAGCTGAGCAGGCCGGCGCGGAAAGGGACAGCCGCCAGGATGGCGAGCAGTAAATTGGCGAAGGGTCCGGCGATGGCGACGATCATCATGCCGGCCGGTGTGCGGCGCTGGAGCTGGTATGCATTGACCATGACCGGGCGAGCCCAGCCAAAGCCAGCGATGATCAACATAAGGGAACCAAGTGGATCAAGGTGGGCCAGCGGGTTGAGCGTGAGGCGGCCCTGCAGGCGTGGAGTATCATCGCCGAGTTGATCGGCGGTCCAGGCGTGTGCGAATTCGTGCATCGTGAGGGCGACGACCAACGTAATTAATCGCCCCAGTAATTCGGGCGCGGAAAGTCCTAGCATAAGGGCGATTATACCAAACAGGCGGATGATATAATCTCCGACCAGCCAATCGTTTAAGTGTCAACTGAGGGAAGAAGCATGCTCCCGGATTTAAAGATGGACGAAATCCTGCGTCTGCGCAAACCTCACCCTTGCGGGAGCAGCGATTGGCGCGTGGTTCGGCTTGGCGCAGATATCGGGCTGAAATGTCTTGGTTGTGGACGTCGTATCCTGCTGCCTCGCCGCGAGCTGGCACGGCGAATGAAAAAACGCCTTCCCGATTCGAACGAAGGCGCTTAACGTTGCATCTACGGGGTGAAAGCTTCCCCGCCGTAGGCGATATGAGGTTGGCTCAGAAGTTGGCGATGACGTTGCTGAACATATTGCCTACGCCTGAACCAAACAAGGCCAGCATGACGATGACGACAATGCCCACCAGCATAATGATCATCGCGTATTCGACCAGTCCCTGGCCTCGTTGGGAATAAATAATCATAAATGCCTCCAACAAGGCAAATAATAAGAGCTCAAGAGTGAGTATAAGGCAAATTTGAACAGACCGACAATAGTTCGCAAGTCCATTACACTAGTCCTGTTGGCAGAAAGGCGAGACCGGCGTGCACAAGCTGATGATCCTTTTCCATAAGACTGAAGACACGCTGGAGTTTGAAACTCGCTGGAGCCAGGAATTCGTGCGTCTGGCAGAACAAATGCCGGGATTGCGAAGGGTGGCTGTCAGTCGCGTGCTCGGTGGTCCTGCAGGGGATGAAGATCTACACCTGGTGCACGAATTTTATTTCGACGACCTGCATGCTGTGCAGGCTGCCATGGCTTCCGAAGAGGGGCAGCAGGCTGGCCGGGCCTTGATCTCGATCGCCGGGGAGCATGCCACCCTCGTGTTTGCGGAACACCTGGAGGAAGCTCGATGAGGAAGGGTTGTTGCGTAGGTAGAGAAGATGCTGGTCTCTACGGTCGGAATTTAGGGTGGCGTTGACTCCCTCACGGTGGAGGTGCTGGCTCCCGGCGCTGGCGATTCTCAGTGTCGTCCTGCTGGCCGGCGCCTTATTCTTCTTCCTCGACGTTAATCCTCCCGCAGCCCGGATGGCCAGGCTGCGGAAATATTGGGAAGACCCCCGCCAGCATGAGGATTGGATCATACGCGCAGGCGAGCGCTGTGATGACGCGCCCTTCTTGATGCCAACCGATGGTTACATCGGCTTCCTGTGGGGTGATTCCTTCCGCCCTGGCCATAAACACCAGGGCCTCGATATCTTCGGTCCCAGCGGTCCAGCGGGCCTGGGCGAGACACCGGTCGTGGCCGCGTACGATGGCTACCTCACTCGTGATCCGACCTGGCGGTCGGCGGTGATCTTGCGCATCCCCCAGGATCCGCTGCTGCCGGAGCGACAGATCTGGCTCTATTACACCCACATGGCTGATGCAGGAGGCAATTCGTTCATCGCTGCCGACTTTCCGGCCGGAACATCAGAGCTTTTTGTGGCAGCCGGGACCGTGCTGGGATACCAGGGCAACTATTCCGCTGATCCGGATAATCCAACCGGCATGCACCTGCATTTTTCAATTGTGCGGGATAATGGGCAAGGTCGATTTCTGAATGAACTGCAGATTATGAACACGCTCGACCCCAGTCCGTACCTTGGCTTTGATGTGAGCGCAACTGGCATCGGCGATGGCATCGCGCAGTGCCAGTCATGACCGGAGTGGGAAGAAGTGCTTGATGCGGAAGCACGCTACTATTTGTGTTCGGGATGATCGGCATGTCAGAGTTCGACGATAAAGTAGTTCTTGTAACGGGTGCCGGGCGAGGGCTTGGTCGTGAGATCGCCCGCGCTTTCTCTGCCCAAGGTGCCCGCGTGGCAGCCAATGATCTCACGCCGGTCAACCTGGATGACACCCTGGCAATGATCGCTGATGAGGGTGGTTGGGGGAGGGGGTTCCTGGGGGATATCTCCCGGAAAATGGAAGTGCAAGCACTTGCCACCCAAGTGCTCGAGGTGTTCGGGGCGATCGATGTACTTGTAAACAACGCCGGCGTCGTCCCCCGGATCGACCTGCTCTCGATGGATGAGTGGGACTGGGACCGGACACTTGCCGTTAACCTGAAGGGTCCCTTCCTGCTTACGCAAGCTGTCGGCAGGATTATGGTCGAAGCAAGGGGTGGTGTGATCGTCAATATCGCCAGCGCACAGGCAATCCAAGGGACGTTGGATCGAGGCGGAGCCTACCTGGCGAGTAAGGCAGGCCTACTGGCTCTGACCCGCCAGTCGGCGTTTGAGTTGGCCCCGCATGGGATTCGGGTTAATGCGGTCTGCCCTTCGTTGTCATCCACCCTGGCAGCGTCAGAGCATTCATTCAAACATAGCGAAAGCCATTTTACCGAGACGGACGTCGATGAAATCCGGGCGACCATTGCCCGAGTGGTGCTCTACTTGAGCTCACCCCGGACGACTTTTATAACGGGCGAAGCAATTTCAGTCGATCCGGGCCGGAGCTTGAGCATGAGGGTTGGTCCGGTCCTAGCCGAGGAGGGCTCGTGATCCATGGAAGAGCTTTACGCATACCGCCAGCAGATGGTTGAACAAGCGCGATCCCAAGTGCGCCGTTTACGGGCGGGGATCGAACAGTTCGACTTGGCCGAGATTTTCACCCCGCTCGAAGACGAGGGCTGGAGCGCACACCAGGTTCTTGTCCACATGCGCGATGTGGAGCAGCATGCCTTCCTGGTCCGGGTCGAGGACATGCTCCAGCACAACCAGCCCGACCTCAAGTACTTTGATGAGGGAGCCTGGATGGTTGAGCACTACGATGAGCATGAGCCGGTGGAGGCCATCCTGGCCGGATTTGAACAGGCAAGTTCGCAGCTGCTCGAAGCCGTGGAAGGATCTGATCCGCAATGTTGGAGCCGTGAGGGCCGTCACCCGACACAAGGGCTGCGTTCGGTGCAGTGGTGGTTTGAGTATGCTCTTCGCCACACCGAGGAACACCTCGAACAACTGTCAATCGATTGACGGTCGTACCCGGAACCTGGTATTGGGGACTGAAAGGGAGACCAGCTATGGCGTTCAAAGCAATCCTTCTGGAAGAGCATGGCAAGGTAGGTCTGATCCGCATTAACCGGCCCAAGGCGATGAACGCGCTGGATCGGGCTGTAATGTCTGAGCTGACCGCAGCCCTGCACGTCTATGATGGCAACGAGTCAATCGGAGCGATCGTGATCACGGGTGACGAGCGCGCCTTTGCCGCTGGCGCCGATATTAAGGAAATAGCAGCTGCCGGAGCGGTGGATATGCTGCTCTCAGAACCAATCGAGCTTTGGGACCGCGTGTCCGAGATCCACAAGCCGATCATTGCTGCTGTATCAGGCTGGTGTTTGGGTGGTGGATGTGAACTGGCGATGGCTTGCGATATGATTGTCGCTTCGGAAACAGCAGTATTTGGCCAACCCGAGATCAACCTGGGGGTCATCCCTGGCGCGGGTGGGACGCAGCGCTTGACGCGTGCTGTTGGCAAAGTCATGGCGATGGAGATGGTGCTCAACGACCGCCGGCTGGATGCCAGCGAGGCGTTGCGTTTGGGGCTCATTAACCGGGTCGTGCCGCGCGAGCGATACCTGGAAGAAGCGCTTTCGCTCGCGGCGGAGATAGCCGAGCGGGCACCGCTAGCGCTGCGCATCGGGAAAGAATTGGTGAACCAGGCATTCGAAACCACACTGGCCGAAGGCATTGCCGATGAGCGCAGGAGCTTCTATTTCCTCTTCAGTTCACAGGATCAGAAGGAAGGCATGCAGGCATTCCTGGAAAAGCGCAAAGCCGATTGGAAGGGAAGCTAGTTCATGCCCCCGGATCGCAGCGTGAGAGCGGAAGGCAGCCACCACATAGGAGGTGGTCTTGGTCCATTACCGTGAGCTGGTTAAAGCGCTCTCACGTCTCGAACTCGATTCCCACAGCCGCCTGATTGCCCACGCTGCGCCGGGTAGTGCCCGGCTCCTGGCCGGCGGGGATGAGAGCCTGGTTGCGGCAGTTATGGCGGTGACCGAGACGGTGTGTATGCCCGCCTTCACGTCGCGTGCGGCTATCGTGCCGCCTTTCGGACCCGAGGATAATGGGCTGGCCTACGGCGAGGACGATGCCGCTAACTTCGATTCGGAGATCTTCACACCCGATCTGCCCGTTGATACCGAACTGGGTGAGGTCGCCGAGCTCTTCCGCAACCATCCTGAAACAGCACGATCGGATCACCCGCTGCTTTCTTTTTCCGTGCGCGGTGCACCGGAAAGCATCGAACGCCAGAGCCTGAATGAGCCCCTGGCCCCGATTGGGTGGATGGCTGAATTCGATGCGGATGTGCTGCTGATCGGGGTGGACCATCGGGTGAATGTGGCTCTGCATTGGGCAGAGCGGCAGGTCGGGCGCAAGACATTCGTGCGCTGGGCGCTGACCGAGAAAGGCGTCGTCACCTGCACCAATATGCCGGGCTGCTCGCAGGGCTTCAACGCCATCGAGGAGCGGCTTGGAGGGGAAGTACGCAGAACCGTCATCGGCCCGCTTACCATGGAGGCCATCGCGCTGCGTGATCTGGTAAACATCGCCTCGGCCTGGATCAGAGAAGATCCGCGCGCTCTGCTTTGCGACCGACCCTCCTGCCCCGAGTGTGCGGCGGTCAGGAAAGACGTCCGCCAGCCGGATCCATCGGATCCCGGGCGGCCGGGAGTTGCAGGAACTTTTTGAAGGTAGAGGCTTGAAATCACTTTACTTCGAGAAGGACATCCCCCGTGCGCTGGCTGTCAAGGCTCTGCGTGGCCTCTAGCCCGGCGTGATCTGGAGCCCGATTGCTCCCTTTCGGGCAGCGATCATGGACGATCCACACCTGCCAGGCCCTCACTGGCTGCGGGTGTCCAACCGGCAGTGCGGGATTTGCGCTACGGATATCTCTCTCCTGCGAGTCGACGCAGATCCGCGCGTGGCGATCGCCGCCGAACCCGGGCTGCAGCGCATTTACCTAGGTCATGAAGCGGTAGGTGAAGTTATCGAAGTGGGTGCGGGTGTCACCCGCTTCAGTCCGGGGGACACGGTGGTGATCGAGGCCCGGCCCATCGGGAGCCCGAACTGCCACACACAGGAGATCGAACCCGTTTGCCGGCAGTGCGCAGCCGGTCAGAGCCGTTTCTGTGAAAACGCTTCACTCGGCCGCGGCCCCAACGCCGTTGGGGTCGGGTGGAGCGAGCGTTATGTTGCCCACGAAACGGAGGTTTGGCCAGTGCCGGAGGGGCTTTCCGATGATCAGGCTTCGCTGATCGAGCCGATGGCGGTTAGCGTGCACGCTGTGCTGCGGGCGCTCCCGGCTCCCGGCGAGAAAGTGCTCGTGGTTGGTGCGGGCACGATCGGGCTGCTGACGCTGCAGGCGGCAAGGGCGCTGGCCCCTGATGCGAACATCACCGTACTGGCACGTTACGACCACTAGGCTGAGGCTGCCCGGTCGATGGGCGCCGATCGGATTATATCTGGTAATAAAACCTATGCTTCCATGGCCGAGGTTGCCGGCGCCTGCTACTATCAGGCTCCCCTCAACCGGGGCATGCTGCTGGGTGGATTCGATGTGATCTACGATTGTGTCGGCAGCGCCACCACAGTGACCGACAGCCTGCGCTGGGCTCGGGCACGCGGCCGGGGGTCGTGATGGTTGGATCTTCCTTCGCCCCGATGCGTGTGGACCTCTCCCCCGTGTACTACCAGGAAGTCGACTTGATCGGTGCTCTGACCTTTGGGATCGAAGACTGGCTGGGGTCGGAAGTCCATACTTTCGATATCGTGATTAAGATGCTTCAGGATAGCGCGCTGACCGACGAAGGGATGATCACCCACCGCTTTCCCTTCGATGCCTACCGACAGGCGATCCGGACCGCACAGGATAAGCGCAACAAGTCGATCAAGGTAACGCTAACGTTCCCGGGTGCAAACGAATAACCCGCTTAGACAACCTGGTTGAGTCCCCAACCATACGGTATGTAGCGGATCTTCCAGGTCTCGCCTTTGACCGGTCCGTCCTCAAGTAAGGGCAATAACCAGTTCAGTAGGCCTGTCTTTCCACCAAAATCACCCAGATACCATTTGAATATTCTGGAGAGGAAAAGTGTCCCTGAATCTCTTTCCACATGCAGCCCGCCGCCGCTCAGAAAGGAGCGCATGGCCAGGTCGAGCTGCTGATCGAGTTGCTCGCCGTTGTAGAAAGCTATCGGTGGGCATGAATTGGCGGCGCAGACCAAAGCAAAGTGGATGCGGGGATCAAATGTGGTGACCATGAATTGTAAACGGGGATCACCTGAACTAAAAGGCCGCAAACGCAGGAGGATGTGTCCCGTAATTGCCGATAGGAGGAAAAAGAAGTAGGCTCACCTGAGCAATCGCTAAATCACAAAGGGAGCCTACTATCCCCGGAACTGCCGGGGACTATGACCTGCGTCGAAACGAAGGTCACACTGAGTAC
>DAOUEJ010000130.1:0-28648 GCA_034430615.1 Anaerolineales bacterium
TCATCGAGTACTTTTGTGCTGACCTTGTTGAGCGCCGCTTGAATTGCCTGTATTTGGCGCAGCAGATCGATACAATACGCATCGTTCTCCACCATCCGGGCAACCCCGCGTACATGGCCCTCGATGCTCTTCAATCTGCACAGCGTGTCGTCGCGATCCATCCTGACCCGTCCTTTATCCCCCCCCAGGGGGGGGTGGGTATAGGAATGATATCCGACGTGTTCGTTCCAGTCAAGGTCGAATGCGATCAGGGGATCAGGTCGGCCACCAACGGGATGTGACCCGCGAGTTCAAGCAGCGCCGCGACGTTCAACGTGGGGAGATCACCAGCTCGGGCAGGAGGCAGCATGTCTTCTAGGTCAGCGATCCATGTGGTCAATGCACGTAGATCTTCAGGGTAGCGCCTGGGGCGAGCACCCACGCTCATCCAATCAAGCCCGGAGAGGGCGCTCTCCCAACCACTCCAGGCAACCATATCCGGCGTCCTGGAAAGCGTAACCAGGGCGCTGAAATAGACCGGTAGGCCGCCGGGAAACCAGGCCCGGGCACTTTCCAGGTATGCCCTGCTGTCCTCTGTGTTAAAAACCAGCCAGAGGGGAAGCAAACCTCGCCGCAGCACCGTCCCAGGCGCATACTGGGTAAACATCTCGATCAACACGCCATAGGGTGTTGTTCCTTGTTGACGATGCAGCTGGACATGGGCGTGGAAGGCCAGCGTGGAAAAATCATGCGGATGCTCAAAACGCAGCGTCTGGAATTCATAGCCCTCACGGTCGGCGTATTTCCGCAGGCCTCGATCCAACCCGGTCATACTTCCCCACTCTGATTCAAACGCTGGGAGCGGTTCGCGATCTGCAAGCCACCACCCTCCACGATGATAGGAGCCGCGCCCGGCCAGGAAGCGATCGATACGCTCACTGCCAGTCAGGTATTCTTCTGCCGGGATATCCCCCCACCCTCCGATCTGCAGAGTCAGGCGGTCCCCCAGGTCGTACTGCAGCCAGCGCGCACTACAATCGAGGTAGAGTATGGTCCCGCCCGGTTTAAGATGGGACTTGATGAACATGCGGTATTCATCTGGCAGATCGATCAACTTCAATCGGAGGTGAGCTTGGTAGGGAGTCAACCACCCATCATGGACGGGGTCGAAATGGGCGATAGCGGCAAGTTCCGGGTTTCGCTCGAGAATCGATACCGCCAATGGAATGATCTGATCTGTATAGCTCGCAAGCCGATCATCGCGAGTGCCACCGGCAACCCCGAGGATGTATGGCTGAGGCAGAAAAGGCGCGCCGAGGACTGCGGCAAGGTGAGCGGTTGCACCCCCCAACGCGGATCCGATCAGAATTACCTCAAATTGATGATCGAGACCTGCATAATCCCCCAGGCGGCCGGAAACCAGTTCACTGGTACGGAGCGTGTGCAAGCGAGCAGGCTTCACAGCACTTCTCGCCACACGCCACGCCGCCAGGCGGCGTGAGAACCCTACCGGAAACCACTCCAGGATGGACAGCGCGGCGCGTTCGATTATGCTCAGCGGAAAGACAACCTCAGGCTGACCTGTGATAAGCCCTGCTACAAGCCTGGTTATCATAGGTGAGGCCGATTCAGCGCTTTCGAGTGAGAGATCTGGGTTGCTCACTGCTATCGATAGGTCAACGTACAAAGCCACTCATAAAGA
Organism: Anaerolineales bacterium; assembly: GCA_034430615.1. Taxonomy (GTDB): domain Bacteria; phylum Chloroflexota; class Anaerolineae; order Anaerolineales; family E44-bin32; genus E44-bin32. The sequence continues at coordinate 1,682 of DAOUEJ010000130.1, forward strand.
TGCTTTAAGCAGGTCGGCACGTTCACGGAGCTGCGTACGCAGGGTAGCGACATCTTTCGGGACCCCGATCGCAGCCAGACCTAAAACAACAGCACCCAGGACCCAGGCGATGAGACAGATACTAATAATGGCAGTATGGAGTGAAGCGCGTACCGCGATTAAACCCGCCAACCATGGGGATAGTGCGGCGCCTCCATTTTCTATAAACTGCTCCACAGCCAGGGCAGTGCTGCGCACCTCCGGCAGCGTGATGTCATACACCGTTGAGAGCACATTGGCCGAGGCAAAGGGGATGAAGAGCGCCGTTAGGATCATCAGCAGCATGAATAAGGTTCGGTTCTCTAGTGGTACGTTCATCGTTAGGGTCATCAATACCGCCCCCACCAGCACGGCACCCATCGAGACCAACAACCTGCCTCGGGGGGTTCTCTTAAAGGCGGCATCCCCGATTGAACCACCGATGAAGTAACCCGCAGCAAGCACGAGCACGGCTGGCCCCAGCGTGAGCAGGATCTCATTCTCCTCAAAACCACGCTCGATCTCGAGATACCGGAAGAACCAGAAGGTGATCACATTCCAAGGAAATACGCCAATGAACCCTTGCAGGAACACAAGCAGCATGGTCCGCTTCTTGAATAAGTCCAGGGCAATCCGGCGATCAAATTTGAAGAGGCCGATCTCGACCAGGCCCTCAAGTTCGGGCTCGCTCGCCCCGCGTGGCGCATCCCGGATGCTCAGCAATATCACCAAGGCTAAAACCAATCCCAACGAACCTGTAATATAGAAAATTGCGCGCCAACCTATGCTGCCCGAGAGAAAAGTGGCGGCAACCAGACCGATCAGGTATCCCAGTGGCTGGGCGAGTTGAAGAAAACCATAGACTTTGCCACGCACACTGGGACCGAAGTAGTCCGACATTAAGCTGTAAAGTCCAGGATAACTTGAGTCATCGATGCCCGTTGATGCCCGCGAGGCAGCGAAAAGTGGGAAGGTCGGCGCGATCGCGCTCAGCCACGTCGTTGAACCCCAAATGGCCGAGGCGAGGGCGAGCAACTTTACCCGAGAATAGCGGTCATACAGATAGCCCCAGATTGGATAAAGAATGGCTCCCACCAGCAGCGCCCCGGTGACCACTGCTCCCATCTGGGCTTCATCGATCTGGAACGTTTCCATAATTGGAGTCGTCAGTGGCGCAATGAGCAACCGGTCAGATTGGTGCAGGAGCATGAAGATGAAGAAAACGCTCAGGACGAACCAGCGGTGGCGGTTGCGTTCACGCATGGGAGACCTCCAGTGTGATTAGGTCGAAAGCTGGGGAGGGTGGAACTGGTGGCCGGTCTCAGCCCGGGGTTCATCCTGCATCAGATCGACTGCATGTGGGAGGACAGGCAGGATGGACTCCAAGTTTTCCCGAGCCGCCCGCGGGGAACCAGGCAAGTTCACAATCAAGGTTTTTCCACGGATCCCGGCCTGCGCCCGGGAGAGCATCGCATGGGGTGTCTTTCGCAGACTCGAGAAACGCATCACCTCGGCAATGCCCGGCGCCAGTCGCTCGACGACCGACAACGTCGCTTCAGGAACCTGATCGCGGGGCGCGAAACCCGTACCACCTGTAGTTAGGATCAGGTCGACATCGCCAGCATCGCACCAGGCTATCATCTGATTTGCGAGTCCTTCCTGATCATCAGGAAGGACCGCTTCGCCCTGCAGTGTCCAGCCTTGTTCTTGGATAATCTCTTTGAGGATAGGGCCGGAGAGGTCTGGACGCTCACCGCGAGCAGAACGATCGGAAGCCGTTAGCACACATACTCTCATCCGATCACCTTTCCCAGCACATACAACCCCATTCGTTCGCAGCCAAACTGTTGGTAGAAGTCCAGCGCTCCCTGATTATCATGTGTGACCAGCAGATAGTACTTCAGGCAACCTTTGGATCGCAAGCGAGCTTCCAATTCCTCCATCAGCGCCCGCCCCAGGCCACCCTGCCGTCGAGCAGGATCTACGGCCAGGTGGTAGACCATGCCACGCCGGCCATCGAAACCCCCCAGTACAACGCCAACAATCCGGCCTTCCTCTTCCGCAACCAGGAACAGATCTGGATCACGCTCCAGCTTCTTCTGGATCTCCTTCGGCTGATCTGAAGGCGAAAGCTGGATTCCAGATCCGGCGTTCTCCCACAGGCTCCGCACTGCCCGGTAATCTTGTTCGAATTCGAATGTACGAATGGTCACTTGCACCTCTCACCCTTCACCCAACGATGCGCGAACAAGGTTGTTCGCGCATCGTTGATCGTCAACATGGAGCTTTGAGCTTCCTGCCTGCTGGTCGATGTGGAACTACTCGCTGTCGTTGCCAACCAACGACTTCCAATCTCCATGGATTCCGTCTTCCGTGACGCCGAAGTAGACCCGTATGCCTTCAGCTGTCCGTTGAGCCAGGTCGTAGCGAGCTCGCTTGCCGCGCTTTTGTTCTGTAACAACACCCAGATCACCCACCCAGGCGATCTTTGTTATGGTCAAATCGGGTGGAAGCTTGCTGTATTCCGAAATTGCGTAGTGCCATAGCCTTCGGGCTGAGGTCTGGGTCACATTCTTGACCATATTCCCGTTGCGGAGATCACGCATGGTGTAGTAGGCAACCCCCTCACGCTCGATGACATCAGCAATCTCGACACCGGTGCGCGGCGGCGGCACGCCTTCGCGGCCATCTAAATGGGGTTCTGCTTTCGAGACCTCTTCCTTGATGGCTGGCTGCCGCGCGCGCTGCACCAGGGCTACGATCTCATCCCGTACAGCCAGTCCAGTCTCGGCTTCATCCCGAACGTAGATTTTGTTGTCATCCAGAGCATAGGGCGGATCGTCTCCGCGCGGGACAATGACGCGCAAGATTGATTTCCCAAGTGTCTCGGTTGAATCAACCTGGACGTCCAGCGGCGGGCTGATGCGCTTGCTGAGTTCTTTCTGGAGCTGCTTTACCGCAGCCTGGGGCTTGGAAACCCCATCCGGTTCCTTCTTGATATCCTCGGACAAACCGATATAAAGCGTGCCACCATTCGTATTGGCGAAAGCGCAAGCATCGGCGATGATTGCGTACAGGCGCCCGCCGCGCACGGTCATGCTCTCATGGAAGTCCTGGTTGATGGTCGGCCCATCCTCCCGGGCTTGCTGGATGAAATCGAAGGCTATCTCGGTCTCGGCTGCGGGCCAATATGGCTGTGTGCGCGCAAAGTCATTACTCTCAAACAAACTTTGCAGAGCCTGGAAGGAGACTTCGTCCAACAGCACCCGGGTAGCGCGATCCCCGATACCCAGGTTCTTCTTGTTCTTCGGATCCGGGCGCAGCCGGTGGGAATCCGAACCCTGGATGCAGTGCATGCGGCGCGGGTATTCGGGCTTGGTCCCATTGAAGAAGGCAGCCGTCGAGCGTCTTCCACTCGTACCCAGATCAGTAACCTCCAGCGCATGCAGATGCAGATCCTGCGTATATGCGATCTTCGTCTGCCCGCCAAAGCCATAGCCGCGCATGGCGACACCATTTGTCGAATTGGCATGAGCCGCGATTGCCAGCCCCCCGGCCTCATGGATCAGGCGGTAGGCGGTGAGCACATCTGCGGTAGCCCCAACGGTGGACGATCCCTGGTCCAGAATCTCTGCTGGAATGTTCAGGTTTAAGAGTAAGTGTTCGATCTCGCGGATCGATTTATCTTCCGGGAAGATCCCCAGGATGTGGAACCCCAGGGTTGCGGTGAATTCAAATCCGGGAAGGACCAGTATCTTTTCAAAGAGCCGTCGATAAGTTGCCAGCCGGTTCTTCTCCTCATCGGTCAGCCGGCTCAATCCCTCCAGTAGTTTGAGTTGTTCAACATCCTCCATCATGTGCCGGTAGCCGGCGACGGTATTGTGATCAGTAAAGGCGATGATATCCAAGCCCCGGGCCTCGCTTCTGTGCAGAAGATCCAGGTAGGTTGCATCCTGCTCCTGATAATCGCTGGAAGCTGGGGTATGTAAATGTAGATCCATCAATTTCCATTGACGCGATCCGTTTGTGCGTCCTCTATTTCTTGCCACGAGACAATTGTCTCCTCTCTACGAACTCGACAGGGGATTGGCTCCCCCGGAGTGTTCTAATTGTTGTCGAAGTATTTCAAATAAACGATCCGGCGAATAGGGTTTTTGCAAGAAAGCATTCGCCCCACGCGCCATACAGCGCTCTTCATAGTCCATGCCGGAGGTCATCACAACCACCATAGCACACGTCCGTTCGTCTTGCCGGATGTCCCGGAGCAAATCCAAGCCATCAATATCGGGCAGGATGCAGTCCATTAAGAGCACATCCGGGCATTCTCGCCGGGCAACATCCAGGATATCCGTGAGCGTGGGCGCCACAATGACCTCGAACCCATCAAGCTCGAGCAGAGTTCGCAGGAGCGACAGCATCGTCCGATCATCATCGACCAGCATCACTCTCGGCATGTGATTGGACAGCCTCTCTTTGTAATGACTCTAGAACCCTGGAAGAAGTTCACCGGATGGACTTCTTCGACCGGGGTTTCGCCTTCGAGCCGGTCGGCCTGGCCTGCTTTGCCCCAGAACTCCGGGCAGGGCTAGCCGGCTTCTTTGGTGCCGGGCTTTTCGGTTTTCTGCGGTCCGGCACCGGTAATAGAGCGGCTTTAAAAACGTCGTCAATCGTATCGACAAAGACGAAATTGATGTCGTCCCTTACTTCCTGGGGGACATCTTCAAGATCGACTTCGTTGCGCTTCGGCAAGATGACAGTCTTCAGGCTTGCACGGTGTGCGGCAAGTACCTTCTCCTTCACACCACCAATCGGGAGAACCTTGCCGCGCAGTGTAATCTCACCAGTCATCGCTACATCGGATCGAACAGAGCGGCCGGTCGCGAGTGAGGCCAGGGCAGTGGCGATCGTCACGCCGGCTGATGGCCCATCCTTCGGCTGTGCGCCGGCGGGTACGTGCAGGTGAAGATCGTGGTTCTCCCAATATTCATCATCCACACCCAATTTTTTCGACCCAGCCCGAACGAATGACAGCGCCGCCTGGGCTGATTCCTGCATGACCTGCCCCAGCGAGCCCGTCAGTTGGAAATGGCTCTTCCCCGGCATCGCAGTCGCCTCGATAAAGAGCACATCCCCGCCTGCGGCGGTATAGGCCAGGCCAGTCGCCACACCGGGGAGCGAAGTCCGTTCGCTCAGCTCCTCCTGCCCAAAGTAGCGCGGTTTCTTGAGGTACTCGCGCACCTTGGCCTCGGTCACCTTTACCTTTTTCGACTTCCCCTGCGCGATCAGCGTCGCAACCTTGCGACAAATACTCCCTAGTTCACGTTCAAGGTTGCGAACACCCGCTTCGCGCGTATAGGAACGGATCAAGACCTGGAGCGCTCCATCGGTGAAGTTGACCTCGCTTGCTCTTAATCCGTTCTCACGGATCTGCCGCGGCAGGAGATAGCCGCGGGCGATGGCAACTTTCTCGCTTTCCGTGTATCCCGCCAGACGAATGACTTCCATCCGGTCAAGAAGCGGTGCTGGGATCGTCTCAAGCCAATTGGCGGTGGTGATGAACATGACCTGCGACAAATCGAAGGCGACCTCCAGGTAGTGGTCGCGGAACTCGCGGTTCTGCTCGGGATCGAGCACTTCGAGCAAGGCCGAGGCGGGGTCACCCCGAAAATCCTGGCCCAACTTATCGACCTCGTCGAGCATGAAGACCGGATTGCGAGATTCCGCCCTGCGCAGTGCCTGTAAAATCCTGCCTGGCATGGCACCGATATAGGTCCTGCGGTGACCGCGAATCTCCGCTTCGTCATGCACACCCCCGAGCGAAATCCGGATGAACTCCCGCCCAGTCGCCCGGGCGATCGACCTGCCAAGCGAGGTCTTGCCAACCCCAGGAGGGCCGATGAAGCATAGGATCACGCCCTCGCGTTCCCGGCGTATGAAGTCGACCTGGGCCGCGTCGCTATCTCCTCGGGAAGAACCCCGCTCGATTCGGAGCTTGCGTACTGCCAGATATTCAAGAATACGCTCTTTAATGTCCTCCAATCCGTAATGGTCCTCGTCAAGCACCTGGCGCGCATGATCGAGGTCAAGGTTATCCGGGCTCACCTGATCCCAGGGTAGCGAGGCCAACCAATCCAGATAAGTGCGGATTACTCCGTATTCAGCCGCCGCTGTCGGCAGCTTAGCAAGCCGGTCAAGCTCACGCCGGGCTTGTTTTTCCGCTTCCTCTGGCATGTTGGCGGATTCAATACGCTTGCGGAATTCCTCGATCTCAAGCATTTGCTCGTCTGCTTCACCCAGCTCACGTTGGATTGCCTTCAACTGCTCACGCAGGAAATAATCCCGCTGTACCCTCTCGATCTCCGTCCGGGCTTCCTGCTGAATTTGCTGGCCGAGCGAGAGTACCTCGACCTCCCTGCTCAGAAGCCCGTTGAGGACTTTCAACTTCTCGATCGCAGAGTCAATCTCAAGAATTCGCTGCCCGTCCTCGAGATCCATCCTCTGGTAGTTGGCGAGCGTGTAAGCGACGTAAAGGGGGTCCTCAAGTAATAGGATTCCACCCACGATTTCGCGCGGCAGGGTGGGGCCGAGCTCAGCGATCTGCTGGAAGAGGTCCTTGGCGGCGCGCACCTGGGCTTCAATCTCGACACCCTCTTCGAGCGTTTCCGGGTCCAGGTGGATTTTTGCGCTCAGGTACGGTTCGAGAGCAGTGAATTCTCCCAACTTGAAGCGGGCCAGCCCACGGGCGATAAGGCGAATCGTGCCATCCGGTGCTCGGAAAAGGCGTTGGATAGAGGCAACCGTACCATACTCAAATAGGTCTTCTGGACCCGGCAGCTCGAGTTCGGGATTACGTGCTGCCACCAGCCCAATCAACCTGTGGCTGGCGACAACATCATCGACTAACTTTATGGAACGTGCCTGGCCAATGTTGAGTGGGGTGGCGGTATGGGGATAGACAATGATCCCCCGCAGGGGTAGGATGGGAAGCTCATCGGGAATTTCGAAGTGCTCGCCAGAGTCAAGCAGCGTTACGTTATCTTCCCCCTGATTACTGTCATCTTGAACAAATATCTTCGACGAAAGGTCGTCCATAGAATGCCTAGAGTCCAATCATTGCATGCTTCATGCCCCGGTTATATGGATGCATAGATCTCTGTAAGTGCAGATCCGGGAGGCATGGCAATTAAATTTATTCCTCAATCCGGATCGTGCGTGGTCCCGCCTTCGGGAGTACAACCCTCAAGAAACCGTCACTATATACGGCTTCAATCTTCGATGGATCGACCGGGGAGGGCAGCCGGACCTGGGTAACGAACTCCCCATAATCGATCTCCATGCGATGGTAGGCCTGGCGCTGTTGACTCTCAGCTCGCGACCCCTGAATGGTAATGACCTGCTCGTCATAGGTGACGCTGAACTCAGCGCCCCGCATCCCGGCAATTTCAACCAGGATCAGGTACGCATCTTCTCTTTCCATCAGATCCGTAGGAGGGCGCCAGGTGTTTGAGCTTCGGTCTACCTGCCACCCGAGTGATCTCAAAGGATCTCGGATCCAGGCGTCGTCATCACCCATCGATTTTAAGCTAAGAACAAGCCGGTATCCTTGCTCGGGATTCATACGATTTGACCTTCAAGCGATTCGGATTGGGAACTCCTTGCATTCTACCACACAGGGAATAGCACTCATAGCGGGCAGCGGAAAGGCCAGAAACGCTCATAACTTTACATAATAGCGATTTGGCGCGTCCCTGCTCCTGCTGTACAATGTCGGGCAGACGCAGCCTGTAAAACTCGGCGGCGAAAAGCTGGGAGGCTCCCATGGATCACCTCGATCTGCTGCAATCAGTCGAGCTGTTCGAAGGCGTGACGCAGGATGAGTTGAAATTGCTCGCCAGCATTTGCCGTGTGCAGAACTACCCACCGGGTGAAGTGATTACATCCCAGGGAGAGAGCGGCGATGAGATCTTCATCGTACAGCAGGGTTTTGTAGAGGTCATCCGCAGTGGGCTCACTCCGGAAGCCGGACCTCGCACTGTCGTCAACCTTGGCGAAGGCCAGATCTTTGGAGAGATGGCTCTCGTCGACCACGGCCCTCGCTCAGCGACGATTAAAGCTGCGTCCAACCCGACCTCCGTGCTCGTGATCATGCGTGAGGATTTCGAGCGTGCTTGTGAGCAGAACTATCATCTAGGGTACATCGTCATGCGCAACATCGCTGCAGACCTATCCTTCAAACTCAGGCACCGCAACCTGACGGGGCGTTGAGAGGCGAGAAATGGCTGCTATCTATAAAGTCAGCTACGTCGTCAGCGGGGAAGCCCACCCAGGCGCCATTCTCAATACCGGTCGCAGACCCAAAAAGGGTGATCTTGTCACACTGGGCACGCGACCGTACCAGGTCGTGGAAGTGATAGACCTGATTCCCCCACGGGGTGAGTTTCGCTATCTGCACGCAACGGTAAAACCAGCTGATTCGAACGGTGCTTCCTAATCGTCTAGAGTTCGACGGTCATCCAGTCCCGGGCGATGACGACTTCCCCTTTAAAGGTCTCCCCGGCTTCCTTCACGAGTTGTTCTTCGTTAAGCTCACCAACCTGATAATGAACCAGGAATAGGGTTTTTACGCCGGACTCTCTGGCAATCTCACCGGCCTGTGCGGCCGATGAATGACCGACCCCTTCGCCAGTCGCTTCGTGGATCAAGATCGGTGAACCCTCCGCCAATTTGACGACGGCGGCACAGGGCTCGGTATCGCAGGAATAGGCAAACAGGGGTTTACCCTGCCGCAGGCAACGCAAGCCAAGTGTCGGGATGACATGTTTGACCGGGGAGGCGAGTATCTGAAGGCCGGCACGCTCAAGGACAATCACACCTTCCTGTTCAGGCAAGCGGTGGAACGCGACCGGGAAGAAACCTGGCCAGTTCTCCCAGTGGAAGAAACCCATCATGTCCTCAACTCGTTCAAGACAGTGATGCAGGCCGTAAATACGCAATGGCTGCGAACGGCCCATGAGCCACATATTCATCAGGAGCAGCGGTAAACCGCCAACGTGATCGGGATGGAAATGGGTCAGGATGATGTCGCTTACTTCAGCTTGATCGATCCCGGCGCGCTGCAAGCGCGGGAGCGGTGAGCCACTGCAATCGATCATGATCACGCCCTCACCATCACGAAGGGTAAGCGCAGTGTTCTCATGATCCAGGTCGGGAATAGCGGCAGATGTTCCGAGGAAAGTCAGGACCGGCATTTCATCCCCCTGCCAGCAAACTGACGGCGATCAAAGGAGTTACGAACGTCTCAAGCAGGGCGGCCCCGATCAAGAGCGGTATCACGATCCCCACCCCAACCCGCACCCACTCTGCCATTGCTCGAATCCAACCTTCCCCCAGTGAGCTCCCCTGCGGCATGCTGATGGCAGCCATTCCCAGTTGCAGGATCGAAGCTCCAGAGATAATAGCGGCCGGCACCTCCAGTGTAGCGTGCGGCAGCACCAAAGCCTCCAGAAAAAGGAATGAGCTCTGACCTGCCAGGGCCACATTCCCGGCGAAGTAGCCGATGAGGCCTACCGGCACCATGAGCAGGATGACTGCAAGCACACCAAAGGTAAATACACCCAGCAGCGAAGCCAGAAGCAATGCACGCGCGTTGATGAAAAAAATCTTTGCCGCCCCGGCCGGCGTGAGCAAACCAAATGCCGTCAAGACCTCAAGCCAGTCTTGATTGTAGGCACGCCCCTGGAACAGTTCACCTGGCAGGGTAAACGTCTCCGCAAAGTGAGATCCCAGGATGTACGCCAGTGTTAGCGCAGCGGCCATCAGGATTATTGGCACTCTCATACGCTTGAATACATGCTTCAGCAGTCCCCGGTACCATTCCGAGAATGACCCTGCCTCCGCCAGGAACGCCTGCTTGAAAACCATCCATGCCCATTTCAAGTCGAACACATCGAGCTCGCGGCCGAGCAGTTCCTCACGGTTGAAGAGCCGCAATCCCATGCGCATCAGCACGACGGCAACCAGGATAAGTGCAAGCACGATCCACCACAGGATCTGATACCGGCCCCAGAACATGATCAAGCTCTCACCGATGATCAATTCCGCCACGGGGATGATAACAAAGGATGCCAGCAGGTTGGCTGCGCGGACGGATGTAGTTTGTGACGAGATCACCACCGCACCGCTCACCATAACGATCGCCTGGACCGTTGTCAGCGCCATGATTTGAATCAGCAGCTGTGATGACGGAACCCAGCCAAGGCGGAAAATCAAGCCTATCAGGTAAACACTGATCCCGAGGTAGGAGGCCCCCAGCGGCGGAACGAGAGAAGCAATCATCTTCCCGTAATACAGCTGGCTGTCGGTCAGGGGTGTGGCCAGGAGCGGTTCGAGCGAGAGCCGCTCGCGTTCACCTGCGAAGCTCTCCAGTGCAATAACCAGGGAGATCGAAATCGGGAAGAAACCCACAACCATCAGCAAGAAGGGGATCAACCTATCCCCGATAACGGGGGCTCCATAGCGAGTAACAAAATCCACCGCCTGCTGGGCAGTAAAATTCATCAATAACGGGAAAAACAGGGTCAGGATGGCAATCGGGGTCAAAATCCGCCAATCACGGAGTTGATCACGGATCTCACGGCGGGCAATCGACCACGCGCCAGTCCAATCTTGCCGGAGAGCGCTCACTTCAACGCTCATTAATCCTCCCCAACCAGCCCGCTGCGCACTACCTGCAGGTAGACCTCTTCCAGGCTGCGTTCGATTTCAGAGAGCGTGATCACTGGAATGCCCAAACTATGCAGAGTGCGCAGGATTTGTGGGTTCGTCAGGTCTGGGTTCGGGGTGCGGAACCGCACCCAGGTTTCGCCAGCGGAGATCAGCTCAAGCCCATCCGGAAGGTAGCCTCTTGCGCCATCAAGTGGGGCGCCAAGTTTGAGCTCCATTACCGGATCTCCGATCAAGTGCTTTTTTAGTTCCTGTGGGCTATCGTAAGCTACGATTCTGCCCTGGCTGATGATCGCAATCCGGTCCGCCAGTGCTTCGGCCTCATGAAGGTTATGCGTGCACACAATGATCGCTCGTTGAGAATTGCGCATTTGCTCAATACTGCTCCGGACAAGATGAGCACTGGCAGGATCCATCGCCGAAGTAGGTTCATCGAGCAGGAGCACGCTCGGTTCGTGGAGGAGCGCTCGAACAAGTGCCAGCTTCTGGCGCATCCCCTTCGAGTATTGACCCAGGCGCAGACCAAGGGCTTGATCCAGGCCATACAGCTCCAATAGCGAACGTGCCCGCATCTCAGCCAGTTCGGGGGCAAGCCCATACACTTGACCGAAGAAACGCAGGTACTCCAGCGAGCGCATGCGGGTATACAGCCCATGGTGCTCAGTCAGCAGCCCTACAGAACCCCTGACTTGGCTTGCCTGTGTGACAACATCATACCCGGCGACAGACGCCGTACCCTGCGTCGGACGCAGGATGGAGGCGATCATGCGGATCGTGGTTGTCTTCCCGGCTCCATTGGGTCCAAGCAATGCGAGTACTTCCCCCGGCTCAACGGTCAGGGTTACGTCATGCACGGCGGTGAAATCGCCGAAGCGCTTACAAAGATGTTCACAGGTTATGCGGCTCATAGATCTCCGTTCGGCGCATTATAGCAAGCCTTAAAGGGGACCAACAATCATCCATCCTTCCCAGCGTAATAAAAAAGCCGCCTGGCTTGGCGGCCTTATTTAGATATTCCGCCGTTCAGTTGTTGAATGCCCGGCGGTGACGAAGGATGATGGTCGCACTACTGACCACGGCTACGAGCAACATCAAGCCCTGGTTGAAGTTGATGCCAAACAACGGCACATAATCGAGACGGATAAACTCGAGCAAGAACCTTCCCACCGGATAGAGGATCAGGTAAAAGAGGAATATCTCTCCGGGATGGAGGCGATCCTTATACCGCCTCCATATCCATAAGAGGACAAACATGCTGAACAAGTTCCAGAGCGACTCATAGAAGAATAAGGGATGGAAGCGCTCAAACTCCATCAGATCCCGGGGGCGGTTCTGGGGCAGGATGCTGATACCCCAGGGCAGGTCGGTTGGTGGGCCGTATAATTCCTGATTGACGAAGTTGCCCCAACGGCCAATCGCCTGCGCCAGCGCAACACCGGGTGCGGTCACATCAAGCAGATCGGCCAGGACCAGCCGGTTGCGGCGGGCAAAGAGGTACAGCCCGAACACACCCCCGATGATAGCTCCTGGCATGCCCAAGCCCCCTTCCCAGGTAGTCAGGATGGAGATCGGGTTGCGTAGGTAATCTGCAGTCGTGATCCCCGAAAATTTGGAGGGAGTGAATACATGATAAAGGCGCGCCCCGATTACACCAAAGATCAACACCCAGATGAGGGCATCCCAGACAAGCTCAGGGTCTTTGCCTTCGCGCTTGAGCAATCGCTGCGCGAGCACTGCTGCCATCAAAGCCCCAAACATCAGGATCACACCATAGAAACGCAGGTTCAAGGGTCCGATATGGAACCCGTAGCAAAGTGCACTATCTGGCCAACAATCAAGTCCCATATGGATTCCTTTACTGACGCGCCTGCTGCCGGACCGAGAGGATCCTCTGCAGGGCAGTGATATTTGCCAGGACAGCGATAATGCCCAGGGCGATATGTGGATAGCCAAGGATCAATCCGGGCACAAGAACGATGAAGCGCTCGGCACGGGTCAGGATCCCACTTTTCGCTTCATACCCCAGGCTTTGTGCACGAGCACGAGTGTATGAGACGAGCACCGATCCGGCTCCGGCGGCAAATGTGACCATCCCCATCGTTACATCTCCGTGCAGCAGGTAATGAAGCAGCAAACCACCATATATGAGAAGTTCCGAGTAGCGATCAGTGACCGAATCAATGAACGCTCCAAATGCCGTCGGTTCTCCTTTGAGGCGGGCCATCGTTCCATCTAAAGCATCAAGCGGACCCATCAAGAGGATAAGCACCCCACCGATAAGAAACTCCCCGCGTGCCAGGAAGATCGAGCCCACCAGGTTCCCTGCCAGGCCGGTTATCGTCAAAGTATTGGGTGCGATCCCGAGACGGATTAATGCGGATCCAACCGGGTCGAGCCAACCTTTGAAGCGGACGCGTAAAGCTTCTGTTAGTGTAAGACGTTTAGGATGGATGGTTTCATTCACTCGATTGGCTCTCCCTCGCCTGGTCAACGCAGAATGCTACCCCGGCTTCTAATGACCGTCAAGCATCATCAGTTTCATCGCTCTCTCCGTTGAATCCCTCGAGCGGGTCATCCTCCCCTTCAATCAGGACCTCGCGCGTGCGCCCCCCGCTCTGGGCCCGGCCAACAACGCCTAATTCCTCCAACTCATCCATCAGCCTTGCCGCCCGTGGATATCCAACCCGAAGTGCTCGCTGCAACAGCGAGGCCGAGGCCTCACCCCGCTCCTTGACCAATTCGATTGCGGCTTCAAGGATCTCGTCTCGATCTCCGATGGCAGCCTGGCGGGTCAGCAAATCCTCCCAGGGGGGCGCCTCCGGCGCTGGTTCCTGATCCTGCATTTCTATCTCCCAGTACCTGATCAGACGTTCGATCTCCTGGTCCGTGACCAGCGCACCCTGCAGACGAACGGGGACGCCTGCCTCCGGGGAGAGGTAAAGCATATCTCCCTTGCCGAGCAGCGTGTCCGCTCCAGGTGCATCGAGGATGACCCGCGAGTCAACCCCGGAGGCAACGGCAAAGGAGATGCGCGCGGGGAAATTCGCTTTAATTAGTCCCGTTACGATATCGGTGCTTGGACGTTGTGTCGCGACGACAAGGTGGATCCCGACTGCGCGTGCCATCTGGGCCAGCCGAACGAGGGTGTGCTCAGTCTGATCCGGGGCCATCATCATTAAGTCGGCCAATTCATCGATCAGGATCACCAGCCGTGGGATGCGCTCAAGATCGGTCCGCCGGCGCACCCGGTTGTTGTACATCTCGATGTCGCGTGCTTTGGCCGCTTCAAGCAGCTTGTATCTACGGTCCATCTCAACCGTACACCAGCGAAGCACACCCACGATCCGCTCCAGCTCGGTCTCGACCTTGCCCAGCAGATGCGGCAAGCCATTGAAACGGATCAGCTCAACCATCTTCGGATCGATCATCACCAACTTGAGATCATCGGGTGTGTTGTTCATGGCGAAGCAGCAGGCCAAAGATGCGATCGCCACAGATTTGCCCGACCCGGTTGTCCCGGCGATGAGCAGGTGTGGCATGCTGGCGAGGTCAGCTGCAACTGCTTGCCCGGCGACATCACGTCCGAGCCCGATCGCAAGTGGAGAGGCGATTGAGTGGAAGGCCTCGGTCTCCAGGATTGGGCGCAAACGGACAATAGCCGGCTGGCGGTTGGGGACTTCTATGCCGACATAAGCCTGCCCGGGCACAGGAGCTTCAATCCGGAGGCGTGGGGCCGATAAGGCCAGGGCAAGATCGTTCGCCAGGCCTGAGATCTGTGAGACTCTGATCTTCTGCCGGCGCGCCTCACCGTCCAACCCGCGATGCTCCAGGTAGCCTGGTTCGACGGCAAACTGGGTAACGGCAGGACCGGTGCGAAAGTCGACCACTCGCGCCGGAAGCCCAAAATCTGCCAGGGTTTTTTCGATCAAACCTGCCGCCAGGTTTATCTCCTTGGCGCTGACTGTGGCCATACGCCCGGTCTCCAGGATATCAAGCGGCGGCAGTCGCGGATCGCGCTTTTCTTTTACTGGCGGCGGGGGATCGATGTGCATTTCAACCTGGAAGTTTTTTCGATATTCTTTAGGCAGGTTGCGCAGTGACCGGATTGACTGTCCTGTTTTTTTCTTTTCATGATCTACAGCACTATCCGGCAGCGTGCCAGATCCCATTTTATAGTGCTGGCCAGCAGCGCCAGTCTCTCGGCGCTGGGGCGCTTTCAGCAAGGCTTCTACAACGCCCCCGAGTGAAAGCAGGATGGCAGCACCCGCTATGAAGCTATAGAAAACAGCTGCACCGATTTCCCCCATCAGTCCGGCGACGAGCGTTGCCAGGCCCCACCCCACGATCCCTCCGCCATTCCCAAGCTCTGCCCGTGGGAGATCCCTACCATCAATGAGGCCCAGGAAGGCTAGCACGGCGGCAAGCCCGATCTCAAGGCTGATCAGACGCAGCCAGTGGATCTGAAGTTTTTTGCCTTGATAGCGGCTGCGAATGAGCCCCCAGGCAGGGTAAAAAAACAGCACCGGGAAGAGGTATGCCGCCCATCCAAACCAACGAAAGATGAGGTTGACGAGTGGATCAATCAACCCTCCACCTGTCAAGCCGAGTAATCCCAGTGTCAGGATGGTGCCGATCGTGATCAGGACGATGACGACGAGATCATCCACATAGGAGATCAAGCGTTCTATCAGGATCCACCATGAACTGCCAACGGCCGCAGACGGACTGGCCTCTGGCCCGTCTCGATCAGGTTTTCTTAGGCTCATCTCAGGGCTAAACTCTCCTGTTAATAGAACGGCCGGGCGCGAGCACCACGCCCGGCTCGCTAGCCTTGCATCCCATCATCCAGCCGGGTAAGTCTGGGACTGCTGGTCGGGCTCGCTGACAGGTACTGGCTGTTCCTCTTGCGTGGGAACATTACGCAGGCTCAACCCGAGACGACGGTCAGCAGCATCGATGTGAATAATGCGCACCCGGACTTCATCACCTTCCTGAATGACGTTGCGGGGATGCAGAAAATTCCCATCGCCGAGTTCAGAAACGTGGATCAAACCTTCCAACCCGTCCTCGATACCCACGAACGCGCCAAATTTTACAACATTGGTCACGCGGCCGACGACGACTTCACCAATATGGTACTTCTCCTCGACATGCTGCCAGGGATCCGGAAGCAGCTCCTTCAAGCTGAGCGCGATCCGATCCTGATCGCGATCGATCGAGAGGATTTCTACTTCGAGCTCCTCACCGCAGCGAACAACATCTGAAGGATGCCGGACGCGTCCCCAGGATAATTCCGAGACGTGGATCAGTCCCTCCACCCCACCCAGATCGATGAACACACCGAAGCGTGTAATATTGGTCACTTTCCCACTGACGTGATCACCTTCACTGAGTTGGGACAACAGTTCAACCCTGCGTCCCGGGCCAGCTTGAGCCGCCCGCTCAGAGAAGACCAGACGCCCGCGATCGGTATCGAACTCAATGACCTTCAAGTCTAACGAACTGCCAACCAAACCCTCCATGATTGTGTCACGTTCGACCTCTCCTGCAGTCGGTTCGACTTCAAGCAGATGCGAAACAGGGACGAAGCCCCGCAGGCTTTGCGCCTGGACCAACACCCCGCCCCTGTTGAAGCCGACTACAGGAAGCGCGATTACGTCATCTGATTCATAAAGACCACGCGCCCAAACCCAGTCTTCCGGATCACCCTGTTGAAATGGTCGAGCTTCGTACTCAGCGCCATGTTCCGGTTTCCGCTCGATTTGTTCCTTTTCCGCATCCTCCATGATGGCTGTCCACCAAGATTCATCCATTGAAGGTGGACGGTCATCCCCCCGCTCACGAGTTGAACCATCATCCGTCATCATCTTTTAAACCTCTATTAGACTACCTAAATGCCAGCTCCGGCATCCCACCCTTTTTAGCGTAAAATGCCCAATTCCCCCCACTATGCAACTAGACCAGCTCTTAGCCCTGATGCACCTCCTCAGAGGTCACAACCTCTCTCTCCATCAAGGTAATCCCTTCCGCCACCGCCTCGATGGCTACACGCTGTTTACGGTACAGATCAGCCTCGGACATCGCCAGCTTGATCGCGATATCACGGACCTTCCGTCCCTGGAGAAACTTAAGCTCTAAAATATTGTACAGCATCCATTCTGCTGTAAAGCGTCTTTCACCCTCTGGCCGTGTTTGTTCAATCGCCCGACGCAGGATCGAACGCAGCGCGTTTACCGGGTTGCCTTCGTTCTCGGCGATCGCCTGTCGGACAACTCGCAGCCCGAGCAGCGGGCTTTGCGTCAGCCTGGGCCCACCCCAGTAATGCCCAAGGGCATCCCGCACAAGATCTGTAAGCTCATCCTCGGTCCCAATCCCCTCCATTGGGGCGGTCATGATCTCTGATCCTCCGAAGCGAGCTTCGGCGCGTATCTTCTGGATCGTTTCGACTTGTGGCACCATGCGGTCGACTACAGCAAAGATCTCGCGCTGGAGTTTCTTTTCAGCCAGAGCGACAGTGGCGCGGTCAATAAGCGCCAGCAGTTGCTCTTCCTCATCAGGCGTGAAATTCGGGAATTGATTCCTGGCACGAAGGCCAAGGAAGCCAATAACCTCGGTCGGATTGGCCAACCGGAGTGGCAGAAGCCAGTACACGTCCCAAATGAAGATCGTCCCTAGACGCTCGAATTCAACCTTCTTATCCGTAACGAGAAGTGGGGGTAACTCCTTTGAACCCCGCATTGGGTCCTCCGGACCTACCGCCACCTCCAGTTCCAACCCTTCCGGCCCAACCACCGCCGCAAAAGCCGAATTGACCCTTACCAGGTCGCACATCGCGTTTAGAACAGATTCGAGGAATTGGCGTAGATCACCAGTCGTGAGCAGTCGTTCTTCCAACAACTGCAAGCGTGCAACATCATCCCGATCTTCACCATAGAAGAACCAGCGCTCGATAGGCCGGCGGATGAAGGTGAACAGGTATTGCATGAGCAGAAGCGAGGCTACCATGGCGAAGGGGACTACCCTGCTGTTTACGTACCCGAGCAATACTGCCGTTCGGTTTACAACCACCGTGATCGCCAGGACGGTCGAGGCGACGACCGGGCCCCGCAGGATCCATTGGAAGAGGCGGCTCTTCACCACCCGGTCCGGATAATCCACCCCGAAATACGCAACAGCATAGGACATCAGGATCAACTGGAAGGCAACGAAGGCATTGATGATGATCAGCAGCCCCCAGAAGAACACGCCGGCACCGACCAGTCCGCGCCCGCCTAGCATCAGGAATGGGAAGGAACCAAGCAGCGGCCCCAGAGAGCCAGCCATAAGGTAACGCATACGCCGCCGGCTTGAGCGCGTGAGGCAGCGTTGATAGGCTCGCCAGAAATTCAGGCCGGCGAAGGTCAACACAGTTATGAGGAAGATAGTGAATACCGTGAAGTATGGACCGGGGTGAAGATAGGCTGCTGAATCGGAGAATATGACCTGACCCGCGAGCTCGTTTGAGAAAGCCACGATTGCCAGGGCAACTCCACCGAGCAAGTAGCTGATCAGCACGATCTTTGATCTTCGGCCGCGCGAGGGTCGCCCTGTTGCCGCCAGGAGAGCATCCGAGAGCTGCAAGTAGGCGGCGGGTACAAAGCTGATCCCAACCCATTGTAGGCGCAGCCATACCTCTGTCTCGGCAGAGAAACTGGTTGTTGCGACCAGGACATCGCCGAAATAAACCAGCGTGACGCACACGAGGAGGACTGCCAGTGAGCGAGCTACACGATCACGCAAGTTGAAAGTCAGGGCATATAAAAGCAGTGAGAACGCCGTAATGGTGTTCCCTGCAGTGAGAATCTGGTTCAAAACCAAGAGCGGTGAAATCATGCTACAGGCCTGACCTATCAGAGTTTAGTTGATCTCGCGGGCAAAGAAGAGCACGATGTCCTGATCCGCATAATAGCGATCACTATATCCTGCATAATTGAATCCAAGTTTACGTACCAGGCTGATGGCCGGGTAATTCTTGCTCTGCATCTCGATGAATAATTGATCGCGATCACGCTCGCTGCACCATTGAAGCGCGCTCTGCAGAAGTGAAGTCGCAATCCCTTGACGCCGATGACGCAGATCCACGACCAGGTCGACCACCCACCCCGAGCGATGTGCCGATCCATCGATCAAACATAAGTAACCCAGGGCTTCTTCCTCCCACTCGGCGATTAACAACGCTGAGTGCTGGGTCCAGATATCGGCCAACGCGTTCGGTTCCCGAGGGTACTGTACCCGCATTGGACGCGGTAAGCGTACAACTCGGAACACCGCACTGATTTCATCTGTAGCCTTGTTGAGTGTGAGCTGCCAGACATGATCCGTGTTCACGCCATGGTCCATGTTGATGAGCTTGGGAATATCACTGGAGATTGCTTGCCGGATGAACGGTTTACCTGTCATGCGAAATTTGATACCTCCGCAATTACGCTCAGGGCACAACCTGGAGCAGGATCTGGCATGGGAGTGGAGCGTTGCTCTGTGTATCCGTCACCACAAGTTGGACGGCGTACTGTCCAGGGCGCACGAGAGAGGTATCCCATGCCCCCAAGGTTTCTCCATCACCCGCACATCCCCCCTCGCAAACAGGTTGATTGCTGGCCGAGATCGTCAGCCAGGTGCTGTCGGGATTGAGATCATGATACTCAAGCTTGTAAAAGGCAAAATTGTCGATATTAGCTGCACCCTGAAACTGGACTTCTCCCCGGACGGTTGTGTTGGATAGCGGGGAGCTGATCGTCGCCAACTCATTGGCGCACCCGGATCCATCAATCCCGGAAGCCTGGATCGGGGTTGCCGTGACAAAATCGGCATCCAGTGTTCCAGGTTTCGGTACGGCGGTGGCCAGGAGGGAGACTGTCGGGAGCAAGGTTGGCCGGATCGAGGCGGGGATTGCAGGACTGGCAAAGGTGGAGATAACAAAAGTCGCGCTCAAGCCGGTGACGACAAGGACAAGCATCGCCGCCGAGCGGGTCAAGCGCTGTAACGATCTTTCACGTTCCAGACCGAAGACCGCTGCGCGTAAATCCCGGTATGCGCGCAGTAGGAGCGTTAGATAGACGATACCCGCTGCTGCAAGCAGGAGGTAGATCCAGGACTGGTTTGCCTCGATGCTGAGGATGATCTCTTCCATCACGGGCTCGGGGTCATATCTCCCGTAAAACCCCCCTGATAAGCGCTGTCAGGCGAGGTACGATCACTTCCCCGGCCTCCAGGACTTCTTCATGGGTGGTGACCGTCTTTCCGTCCAGGTTCGCCTTGTTGCTTATCCCCGAGACGCCGAGCACTCGCGTGCCTCCATGCCGGGCGACATTGACTTCGGGAACGGTCGACATCCCCACGGCGTCGACGCCGATCCCGCGCAGGAAACGCAGATCGGCCGGTGTTTCGAACGACGGCCCGGCCAGGCAAATGTAAACTCCTTCCTGCATGGGTATTTCTTGCTCGCGAGCGACTTTTCGGGCGAGGTCTTTCAACTCGGGATCATACGCCTGGCTCATGTCTGGAAAGCGTGGGCCAAAAGAATCGAGATTGGGGCCTCGCAAAGGGGTCTGCCCTGCCATCCCCAGCAAGTTGATATGATCGGTGATCAGCATCAATTCACCCGGGCTGAAGTCCGGGTGGACGGCGCCAGCCGCATTGGTCACAAAGAGCATCTCGACACCCATCCGCTGCATGACGCGCACAGGTAGTCCAATGCGGGAGATGGAGTACCCCTCATAGTAATGTGCCCGACCCTGCAGCGCGAACACCGACTGGCCTTCAAGTGAACCAAAGATAAGCCTGCCGGCGTGACCAGCCACGGTGGATACCGGCCAGTTCGGGATATCCCCGACCTTGATGACCTCCGAATCTTCAAACGAATTAGCCAGTGGTCCTAAACCAGAACCCAGGATCATCCCCACTCGCGGCGATCGCGTTGTTCTTTCCCGGATCGCGGCCAAGGCTTGATCGATCTGCTCTTCGGTGATGAAATCCATGCGCTATGCCTCCCTTGGGTCGAGCTTCCGAGACCTGCGAACACGCACTCCATTCGGGCTGGAAAGAGCTAAGAATTCCTGGACTTCCTTGCGCGATCGGCCCTGGTTGAGCAAATCGCGCGCCCGTGTGTGTCGAAGCGTATGCGGTGAGAGGCCGGGATCAAGCCCTACCTCAGCCCCCCAACGCTTAACGACCAACCACAGGCCCTGGCGGCTGAGGGCGTTCCCGCGGAGATTCAGAAAGAGGGTCAGTTCGCCTGGTTTCCTCAGTAGATGAGGCCGGGCTTCGACCAAATACCTGCGAACGATTAGATCCGATTCGGGGATCGGCCGCCAGTCGCTCCGGGCTGGAGGCCGCCAGATTCTTCTTCCCTGGAGGTCAAGATCCGTAATAGACAACCCGACGACTTCCGCCGCTCGAAATCCGGTTTCATAAAGTATCGCCAGGATTGCCGCGTCCCGTAAAGCCCCAGCGCTTGATCGAAACCGGGGAGCGTCTAATAATGCACGTACTTCGCCTTCCTTCAGGGTGAGGGGTTCATGTCGTTCAGGAGGTGGTGCGCGTAGCAGGCTGGTGAGATGTTGGGTAGAAACCCCTTCTTCACCTTCCATATAGTCGAGAAATGAGCGGCAGGAGGCTACCTTGCGCGAGACTGTTGCCGGTCGGTAACCCTGGAGGAGCAACCACTCAACGTAAGCCTTGATCCACTCACTCCTGAGTCCTGCCACCATCAGCCCGCTTGCGCCGTGCACTTCAAGAACTCTACGGAATTGATCTAAATCGGTTCGGTACGCAAGGAGGGTGTTCTCAGTAGCACTGCGCTGCTCATGCATGTGCGTCAAGAAGCGTTCGATCGAGCTCTCCACCTTGTATCCCTCTTCCATTTGTTGGGTCGTGGCGATTATACCATCCCGGTGGATTAACTTTCCATAACTGACATGCCTGGAATCGAGGCGTTTCACGACCGAAACGACTCGAATTATCGCTTACGCTTGGCAACAATACGGGCTTGTGTACCCGGCTGTGATAGAAACGCCCTGTACCGCTTCAAGACGGATGGCAAACCACGTGGATCACCCCGCCCGAGTTGCACTGCCGCTAACCCTGCTGATGGTGAGTTTGTTGACGGACTGCAGCCCAAGCACGATCGAATTGCACGGCAGCCCGTATCAAGCACAAAAACCAGCTCCTGAATTCTCACTTCCTTCCACCACCGGATCCGACTTTCACCTCGATGAACAACGCGGGCACCTCGTACTGCTCTATTTCGGCTACACGTTCTGCCCGGATATATGTCCCGCGACGCTTGCCGAACTCCATCAAGTGCTTGAGGATGGGCAGATCCGCCCGGAAAAAACGATCGTTGTAATGATCACCGTGGACCCCGACCGGGATACACTCACCCACTTGCGTGAGTACCTGGCCCGCTTCGACCCAAACTATATCGGGTTGAGAGCCGAGAGTGAAACCCTTGAATCGGTCCTGTCAGCGTATGGCGTATACGCTGAAAAATACCCGGATTCAGACCCAGAACAGTATCTGGTCACTCATACGGCCAGAGCTTTTCTTATCGACACCCAGGGGATCCTGCGCACCAACTACACGTTTGGAACACCGGTTGAATAGATCCGTATGGATATCCAGAAACTCCAGGTATCGGATTGATAAGGCCAATACCTCGATCTCGTCCACTCAGCTTGGTATGCCCCTTGGTCTTTAGCGCCTGCGCAGGAGAGATCCTCACCCCGCTGGTCACGGGGGCATGGGCCCAGCCGGCTGAGAAGGGAATGAACAGCGCTATTTACTTCACCCTCAAAAACACCGACCAGAACCGCCCTGGTTGATGCCTGTTCGGGCATCAACCAGCTCAAGTCTATCCGTGTGGCAACGAGGAACTCGAGGTGATCAGGAATAGACTCAGGAGAATAACGGTAAAAAGGGTGCGCTCTTTCACAGGTGAAACACCTCCATCGTACCTGCTCAAGGTGAGCGGCATCTCAATTGTTCAACTCTGCGCGATACAAGGTATTTGGAGCAATACGTCTGCGACGCTAATCGCCCACAGGCGCTGGTTCCACTTTACGCGGAAAAGCACGCAAGGTGCTCTCTTGTGGATTTTACCACTACCATCCCTATCTGCCAATGTTGGTAAGAATACTCTACATTGGGAGGCGAAGTGAATAGCCCACCGGGTGCCGCCCTTGAAGTAATTCGTTCTGCGTGTCAAGTACAGGTTAGAGGTCTGTGCAGTATGCCAATCCCACGGTCCCCGGACCCACATGGGTCCCGACGACCGGGCTGACTTCAGAAATGAGTGTTTCGATGGGATTCAACCGCCGTACAGCCTCCTCCAGCAGTGCTTTGGCATCCGCCTCTGCCGCAGCATGTAGTGTGGCAATACGGATGTTTGGCTTGCCCTCCAGACGCTCCTGAACAACGTCGAGCAGTCGTGTATAGGCCTTGGCTTTGGTCCGTATTTTTTCGAAGGATTCGACCCGTCCATCCACAATATGTAAAATGGGTTTTAGGTTGATCGCGGTCCCGAATAGGCGGGCTGCTCCTCCAATCCGTCCTCCGCGATGGAGAAATTCGAGTGTATCCACCACGAAGAATACTCCGGTGTACTGTTTGGCCCGCTCGGCCAGGTCGACGACCTCCTCGAAAGACTTTCCAGCCTCAATTGCCCGGGCCGCTGCAAGAACCTGGAAGCCGAGTTCCATCGCCGCCGATCGTGAGTCCACCAGCGCGATCGTGGCCTCCGGGAACATCGCCTTCGCCTGCCGCGCAGACTGCAGTGTACCGGAGAGCTGCTCGGAGATGAGGACAGCGATGATTTGTTTGCCCTCGGCTACCAGGGGTTCGAAGATCTTATGAAACGAGGCGATCGTCGCCTGGGAGGTGGTTGGCAGTTCCTTACTCACCTTGAGTCGTTCATAGAATTCGGTTGGAAACATATCCACGCCATCGAGGTACGACTCTTCACCCCAGATCGAGATCTGGGGTGCGACGTGGATTTGATACTTATCGACCAGGTCTTGGGGAATGTAGGCCGTGCTATCCGTAACGATGGCGATTTCCGGCATTCAACATGCTCCTTCCGCACTGCAGGGAACAAAGGTTCCACGTGCTAAAACCCCCTGGGAGCGTGAGGGTTGCGGTGAGCAAGCCTACCCAGAACGGTCCGAGAGCCATGCCTGCAAGCGATCGACAGGCCATGTATTGATGATCGACTCGCTCTCGGCCCAAGCCCTACGGGCAGTCCCCACGCCGAATTGCCTGAAATTGAGATGATCGGGGTGGTGTGCATCAGTGTTGATCGCCAGGAGACAACCCGCATCCAGGGCCATCCTGGCATGGACATCGCGCACGTCAAGGCGTTCAGGGTTGGAATTGATCTCCAGCGCAACCTGATGCGCACTTGCAACATTCACGATTCGCTCGATATCCAGATCAGCCGGCGCGCGTTTGCCGATCAAGCGACCGGTGAGGTGACCGATGATATCCACATGGGGATTTGAGATAACCCTTAGTAAACGTTCCGTCACGACATCACGGGTTTGCCTCAAGGACGTATGCAGCGAGGCAATGACGATATCCAATTCAGCTAGAACCTCGTCCGGATAGTCGAGCGATCCATCGGCAAGTATCTCAACCTCTGCCCCATGCAGCACTTTGAAAGTCTTGCCGAACTCTGCCTGGAGACCAGCCAGCTCCTCGCGCTGCTCCTCAAGCCGCTCAAGAGATAGCCCGTTAGCGATGCCCAGGCTGCGTGAGTGATCGGAAATCACGAAGTAGGAAAGTCCGGCATCCCTGCCCGCTACGAGCATCTCGCGCATACTCACCGCGCCATCACTCCAATCAGAATGCGCATGCAGTTCACCAAGAATATCTACGAGTTCCACGAGCTCCGGCAATTCGCCGGCTTCAGCAGCTGCGATTTCACCTCGGTCTTCGCGCAGTTCGGGTGGGATCCACGCCAATCCAAGCCATTCGTAAACCTGGCTTTCCTCCGGGCAGATAAGCTCTGTCCCATCCTCCTTCTTAAAACCATGCTCGGAAAGCGATAACCCCATACGCAGGGCTCGCTCTCGCAACCTAACATTATGGGCTTGAGCACCGCTGGCGTACTGCCACGCACTCCCGAAACGGTCTGGTGGATGCACCCATACCTGGACTCTCGTTCCATCATGCAGCTCGACGCTTGTCTTGGTATCCCCCTTCCCGAGCACGCGCGCAACCTGTGGGAAGTTCACAAATACCTTCATGGCTTCACCCGGAACGGAGGAGGCGAGGACCAGGTCCAGGTCACCAACGGTTTCGCGATAGCGCCTTAAGCTGCCTGCTGCTTCTGCTCGCAGAACCCCCGGAACTGACCTCAACATCTCGAGCAGTACCTGCGATATCGCCCATGCCTTATCCAGCAACATGCGATCGGTCTTCCGTTCCCGCATTGTCTCGATATTCTCAAGGATGCGAGCTTCCGATTTTGCGCCCATGCCGCTCAACTTCTGCAGCTCACCGGCGCGAGCGGCGCGTTCAAGTTCAGCGACGGATGTGATCCCAAGCTCCTGCCAGAAGCGGGCGGCTTTTTTGGGGCCAACATCCCCCACGGCAAGGACCTCGACCAAACCGCTCGGCACCTCGGAAGTCAATTTCTCGTAGAACTCGAGCTTATCCGTGCGGTAAAGTTCGTCTATCTTTTCTGCGATCGCTGTGCCTACGCCCGGGATCGATTTCAATTCATCCTCCTGCCAGATATCACGCAGGTCGGTCCCAAGTTCATGGATAGCCTCCCCCGCTTTTCGATAGGCAAGGACCTTGTATACTGTCTCCCCTTTAATCTCGAGTAGATCGGCGATGGCAAGAAAAATATCGGCAACCTGGCGATTATTCACACATCCTCCTCATGGAAGGTCCCCCGCCACAACTGCTGTAATGATCCAGCCCTGCCTATTACCCATGATCCCGATCCCGATGTAGCGGAACTCCAGGCTGAGCAGGACAAGCTGGTGGCTCGAATCCATAAACCACGCCTCGGCTACCTCATTCGCAAGAAGTGATAGTGCTCCCTGGCTATGGTAGAGCAGCTCAGCAGCCTGCCCGTTGAAACCAGCCTGCTCGAGGAGCTGCTCTACCGGGACTTTTCCGGTTAGTGGATCCACGTGACCCAGGTATCCTCCTGCAGCCATATCAACGGATCGTCGACCGGCGATGGCCGTGAGCTCCGGCAGCTGGATCAGGGGAGGAATTCCAGCTAATGCACGCCGGACATTTACAGCGGCCATGATCGCATCAGATGCGGTTGAGACGGCCGCATCAAGTTCCGACGATCCTGATCCCACACTTTGATCAGTTGCCGCCTTTAAGGCGAGATCAAACTCAGCCCTCGTCGCCTCCTCAATGGCAGTTCCCTAGCTGCAACCAGGGAGCATAATGAGCATAAGAACCAGGCAATAGGATTTCATCAACACTCAAACCAAATTACGAGCGACTCTGGTTGATTATATCGCTCGTCCGTTTCGCCACCAAGAAGGCCATGGCCTTGGTGCAACTCTCCTTTGCCGCATGCTGGGGACTGTGTTAAGCTTACCCACTAGACGCGGGCAGGGTAGTCATGGCGACAGGAAAAGTCCTTCAGCCGATCGTCGTATACCTGGTTGAACGGCATCCACTCGAGATCCCAGCAACCGGGCCGCTTTTCCGCTGGCTTCACTTGAATAACGATTACAAGCGACAGTTGGATGGCTTGATCGGGGTATTCGACCATGACGAGCTAACCGTGCTGGTGGATGACCTCCCGGGTGGTGAAGCCTGGCATCTGCTACTCGAAAACTTACTTGAGCACAATCTGCGTCAGGTCATCACCCACCTTGCTCCACTGAGCCCCGCCCAGCGCCAACAATTGATCGGGGTTTGTGCTGAAGTTGGGACACAGCTCATCACACCCGGAGACGCTGGTCGCAGCCGTCAAAACGGTGCTGCCCATTGATCTGTCAGGTCCGCCGATACATCATCTCCTGATCCGGATGCAACTGTGGAACATGAAGCTGTTGGTAACCTCCACGCGCACACTCGCTACTCAGATGGCGAGGGAGTCCATGTAGACATCGCCCGCGCTGCAATCCGTGCCGGGTTGGATTTCGTTGTCGTCACGGACCACAACGTTTGGGTCCAAGGCATGGATGGCTACCGCTATCAGGAGGGTAAACG
>DAOUEJ010000131.1:0-1942 GCA_034430615.1 Anaerolineales bacterium
GCGCTTTCTCGGCTTGAATTCTTCGGCCTCGGTCTTTCGCTCAGCCTTGGTGTGTTGACCAAGGGCACATTCTTTCCGTTCGCCGGGCCGCTCATGCTCTGGTTCTTCCTGGGCCGTCTGCAGGACAAGCAGTTGAGGCAGGCCATCCTCCAGGGCATCATCCTGCCTGTTGCTGCACTGCTGACCTGGAAGCACTGGCCAGATCTTCTTCGGCGGCTGTTTCTTGCGATGTTACCGATCTGGGTGATTATCCATTTCATGGCGGGAATCGTGGCCGAGGCACGGCTCTTTCTGGTGCCGAATATCTTGATCATCCTTCCGGCTGTCGGGGCGACGTTAAGTGTGGGTGCTGAGGCTACACAGGAAGACTGATTGCCTATGAAGGGCAAGAATGCCGCGAATTTTCGATTGAGCCAACAGCATTGGCATCCTGGCAACTAATACTTACTTCACTTCAACCATTTTCAGCTCGTAGCGACCGAATTCGGATGGAATTATCAAGAACGCATCAAAGCCATCCTGCTGTGCTCTGGATGGGGTGTCGATGCAGCGTTCCGAATTTTCTTCCGCACGATCATCCTGAGCGGATAGAACCTGCCTGGCGATCTCATCTTCATGGAGAAAATAGAAGAGCGAGTAGTCCGTGCTCCCGCTGATCGAGAAACATACCTGCGTACCGAATTGGGATTCAGGGAAGTTCAGCTTCAAGCCCGTTTCTTTGAATGACACTGTTTCTCCGCGGGAGCTGAGCTGTCCACCCGGCGCAAGATCGTGAGCGTTGATTGTCAGGTATTTGGACTGAATGTAATTCTCTAGGAGCGTGCTGTATCCGCCGGTATTAAGCATCCAAATGGCTCGCAACCGTCCGGGAGCGAACAGTTGACCGTGCGTCACCAGCTGCAGTGCATCATAGAATTCCGCCAGGTCAGGATCCTCGATGGAATTCCTCCCAAATCGGATGCTTTCGAGGTAACCGGCGGGGATTTCGCGCCGGAAATGGCCGATTCGCCAATCGACAGTGGGCAGCGCCGGCAGGTGAGAAAGCAGTGGATCTACGAGGCCGTAGTAATCCACGATATGGATATCAGGTCCGGCATAGAATCCGAAGAATCCGATGGTATCTCTGACCACGACCGGATCCTTCTGCGCCCGTGCGGCCATTCCTTCGTACACCCAGGGGTGCCGTGGCAAGTCCAGCAGCCGGTCGGCTCGCAGCAATCCGGTGTCTGGATAGTAAAAGCCGCGCTTGTCAGTAATTCCGTTGAAGAGTTCGCTGCGCTGGCCTTCCTCCTGGCCGTAATCCTGTGCGCTGAGGATGGTGGGGTAAGGCGAGGCCAGACCAAGTAAAACCATTGCGCCGAGAAGCAGGCTTCCCGATGTCCAGGATAGATTCAGCTGCGAGAGAAGAATCGCGGCTGCGAGAAGCGGTAGCGAGAGGAAACGCCCGCTCATGAAATCCCCGCCGATGCGGACGACGTAAACCAGATGGAAAATGGTTCCAAGGGCAAGCGCGGTGCGCTTCCAGGAGCGGAGCAACAAAGCACTCCCTAGCCCGATGGTGATTACTGCCAGCGTGATCGGATCGCGCTGGAGCGAATCGAGCAGGTAGGACCAGCCCTGAGTCACCAGCTCTGAAACCGGGATGCCCACGTTTAGCTTGGCCAACGCGGTATTGGGGACTGCGAGACCGTAATAAAGAAGTGAGAATGCCTCCCAGGCGAACGCGGGAAGTTGGCTCAATAAAAGTATCCATAAGTGCTTGCGACTCCGTTCGCGCAGGAAAGCGGCAGCGAGAGCTGGATAGAACACGAGGACATTGTCTGGACGGGTGAGGAATGCCAGTGATGCAAGAAATCCAAGCAAGAAAAGTTCGCGTGTTGAGCCGCGATACCCGAGAAGTCCGATACTGAACAGCACAAGCAAGAGGTTGCTGAGCGGATTT
>DAOUEJ010000132.1:0-2759 GCA_034430615.1 Anaerolineales bacterium
ATCTTTTACGGTTAAATGTATCCCTTCAGATTGGAGGAGGGCGAGCATGAAGTTCATGTTTGGCGAGCGATGGCATGAAGCCTACCCGCAGGCCACGATGGGTGTGCTTGCCTTGCAGGGGATGTCCAATCTCAGGCCTGCGACTCTTTTAGAAGCGGCACGGAAGGAGCTTGAACTCGAGCTTCGGGGGCGATATGCGGACTTCGATCGTGCCGCGCTCAAGGCCCTGCCCGCAATCAAAGCCTATGACGAATTCTACAAACCGTTCAAGAAGACTTACCATTTGCTTCTCCAGCTGGAGTCGATCCTGAATGGAAAATCGATCCCTTCCGGGGATGCGTTGGTCAGCGCGATGTTCATGGCAGAGCTGCAAGATCTGCTGCTAACGGCCGGGCATGACCTCGACCAGATATCCGGCCCGGTCCGCTTCGATGCAGCTCAGGGTTCGGAGCGCTACGAACGCATGAACGGAGAAATCCAGGTATTGAAAGCAGGCGATCTGTATACGACGGACGATACAGGTCCGCTCTCGAGCGTGATCTACGGGCCCGACCGGCGTACGCGCATTCAGCCCGCTACGACTGCCGCCCTCTTCACCACTTACGGCGTGCCTGGGATCGGCAGCGATCAGATAACCGCCCACTTGAGACGGCTGCAGGAGTTGATATGCACATTTTCGCCGGGAACAGAAGTGATCCAGCTCGGGATTTATAGGTAGACCAGCAGACCGTTGATACGTGCCGCGCTGCGTCCCTATAAATTACACACGGCTCACAGCAATGCAAATCCGGTGATTTTTAATGAAACACTCAACCACCTGTGGGCAGAATGGTGATACGATTGCACGCGTTATTGAGCGGCTGGAGGTAACTCCTCATTCGCATCCGCTCATCTCCGGAGACACACGCTATGCGCAAAACGCTCGTCTTTCTCATACTTGGGGTCGTCGTGCTGTTCGGTTTGATCCAACTCATTCCCTATGGGCATGATCACAGCAACCCTCCAATCGTCAATGAACCGGCATGGAACAACCCAGAGACGCGTGCTCTGGCCGTGCGTGCCTGCTTTGACTGCCACAGCAATGAGACCACCTGGCCCTGGTATTCCAATTTCGCACCCGTATCCTGGCTGATCCAGCGCGATGTCGAGCAAGGCAGGAAAAGATTGAATTTCTCGGATTGGATGGCAGGCCGGACAGCAGGGCGTGAGATAGGCCATGTGATCCAGGAGGGCGAGATGCCGCCGGTCTATTATGTTCTTATGCATCCTGATGCGAGACTCACCGATGCTGATAAGCAGCTTCTGGTTCAGGGTTTGCAGGACAGTCTGGGAACGCGCTGATCAGGGTTTCAGCGAGTGTTCACAGAAATAGAGACACCCGGTCGGGTGTCTCTATTTGCCGTATCTACCTAATTTGTCGTTGATTGACAAGGTAGTTACTTCCTCAATTTTCGAAAGGCCTGCTCCATCATGGTGCGGTAAGCCTCGACTGCCTTCCGCCCTGCTTGTGTCAAGCACAGCAGCGTACGTGGCTTCTTGCCGGCGTAGCCTTTATCGACCTCGATGTAGCCTGCCTGCTCTAATTTGCTCAAGTGCGAGGACAGGTTGCCATCGGTGAGCTCGGTGGCATTGATCAGAAAGGTGAAGTCTGCGCTTTTGACGGTGAAAAGCACCATCAGGATCATCAAACGCGCCGGCTCGTGAATCATACGATCTAATTGAGCCAGTCCACGCAGCTCCGGATCGGCCACGGATCCGTCTGCCATCTCAAGCTCCCTCTGCCGACACCGCATACTTCGCTAAGAATCGGAGCAAGTACACGATCCCGATGGAGATGATGATACCTGCGGCAATTGCGAGCGGGAACTGGAACGTCCAGCCGGCGTTGTGTTCCATGTAGATCGAGGCCAGGTTTGCAAGTCCAAGCAACCAGCCATACGTGTATACCCGAGCCACGCCGAAGATATACGCTATGGCGCTGAACAGCCCGCCCATCACCAGGACCACAATCCACTCGACGAGGTAGCTCCTGCCGGTTGCTTCTGCGGTCATCCCGCCTACGGTGGGTTCAACTTCCGGGCTGAGCAAGGTCACAAGAACCAACCCAAACGTGATCAGGACCATCACGACGGTAAAGACCAGGAGTAACTTCATTTTTGGCGACCGGTTGGGACGAACATAACCCAAGCGCGGTGCGCTAACCGCGCGACGGATTGCCAGTTGGCCGACAACAAGGATGGCCAGCACACCCAGGAAAAGAACAATGTTCCACTCCGGTCCCAGGAACTCACGCGTGACCGGGTAGATTGCAAGAGACATGAATATCATCCCAAGCAGCATATCCCATAGCCCATCCTCGAAGTTGAACAGTTGTTGGGTACGCTGCTGGATCTTGCGGAAGTCGGTTATCTCTGACATATCGTACGCTCCTTCATTACTTTGTTGTGTAAGTAACTTTGCATTGCAAAGTTCTTGGCTACAATATACTCTTATAAGGGTCTGGTGTCAAGCCTTTATCCTGACGATGTGATTTGAAATTGAAAAGTGGACTCCATTTGAAATTCAAAACTGGACTCCGATACTTGGTTCCCTCAACCACGATCGGAGGGAACCATGGCGCAGCTTCACAGACGTTTTTCGGATGAGCAGATCGCTTTCTTCTTCCAGGCCTATCAGCAGGGCTTGATGAGCCGGGAAGAGATCCAGGAAACCCTTGCAATCGGCAGGGCGCGCTTCTTCGACCTCTGGAAACAGTATCG
>DAOUEJ010000133.1:0-3526 GCA_034430615.1 Anaerolineales bacterium
TCTGAGTCAACTACTAAATAGTCTGTTTGAGGGTTTCAGACATGAAAAAGTGTCCATTCTGTGCCGAGAGAATTCAGGATGAGGCAGTAGTATGTAGGTTTTGTGGTCGAGATCTCCCGGAACTCTTTCATGGACCTAATCCAAGAGTAAGCAGAAAAGAGATCCAAGAACTTAACAGGGTACTAAGTGGTAAGACTATTACTTTCAGGAACCCATCTTGTGCTCGGATTCTGAACATAGGTTTTTTTGCATTGATGTCTCTCGCGTCAATTGCTACTTTCTTTGCAGAAGGAGATTTTGATTTTCTGTGGATTAGCCTCGGATGCGTTGTAATAACGTTATTTCTTTATGTCACAATTCCTAGAAAGTCGATGTAAGTATTTAGGCTTGTATCCCGGGCGGAGATTAACCGATCCAAGGAGATTGTAACTTTCATCCGCCTAACGTCTTCCATGAGAAGGCCTAGTTTGTCAAGGGTCGACGTGGCGACCAACCGTTAGAGTTCCTCCAACCTCAACCTTTCACCTTGCTTCCATCCGCACTCTTAGTGGGCTCTTTTATGAACCCGGTGCCCGTTGGTGTTCGATCCAGGCGGGTGCTGCCATCTCGCTGTCGGCCTCTGGCATTTGCCTGGCCCAGACGTTAGCCGCAGTCACCCGAACGAGGCGTTGGCTGGAGGGAGATTTCAAGCAGTCGTCCTGCCCTGTCTCCCCTTTCGGTGATTTCTGTAGTCCACCTCCGATCACTGAGAAATCAAGACAGATCAAGATCAATCAAGCTGCAGCAGGCATGGTATCGGATACCTGGTCATATTTCCTGGCAAGATAGAAAGGATCGTAAACCTCACCAGTCTTCCACAGATGGTGAAGCAGAATTGCTAATTTCCATGCGACACCCACCACGGCTCTCTTTTTCGCGTTCTTCCCTCCCCGTTCGGCCAGCTTCAACCCCCAGCGGCGCAGATCGCAATCGGGTCCAAATGG
This sequence comes from Anaerolineales bacterium, assembly GCA_034430615.1. Lineage (GTDB taxonomy): Bacteria > Chloroflexota > Anaerolineae > Anaerolineales > E44-bin32 > E44-bin32. The sequence continues at coordinate 984 of DAOUEJ010000133.1, forward strand.
TCCCAGGATGTATTGTGCGGATCCAACGAGCAAGCGGCGTAGGTAGGCGTCCCCCGTTTTCGTGATCCGCAGCTGAGGGTCTTGATCACCGGATTGATCCCGCCGGGGGACGAGGCCAATAGCCGGACCGACCTCCCGGCTGCGGTGGAAGCGATCGGGGTTTTCGAGCGTGAGGATGAAGGCCAGGGAAGTGAGCGGGCCCACGCCGCTGATCTCACGGAGTAGCCTGGTCTCGGGGTAGCGTTCGCGGCAGAGCTCTTCGTTCGTTTGGTCATAGGATTGGATCTGCTGAGTGAGGGAAGCGATGGTGTCGATGATGGGCGCCAGAGCAGGTCGCAGGGGCTCAGGGATGTCAGGAGCGACTTTGTGGGCGAAGCTGTCCGCGGAGCAAGAAGGCAAGCGCGAACCGGAGGCTTTCACGATGTCGCGGGCGTGGTTGATAAGTAAGGTGCGGCAACGGACGATCGCATCCCGCGAGCGAAGCACGGCCAGGTCGGCTTGAGCCCGGGGCGATCGGTGGTGGATGGGCGAGAGTAATTCAGGATCCAGACGCGCCAATCGGGCGAGGGTCTCGGCGTCGGCACGATCTCCCTTGCGGGGGTTGTGGTAGATCGCCCGGAGCTTGCGGGCATTGGCGACCAGCACGTCATGCCCGAGATCTTTGAGCAAATGGCTTGCCCAACGCGAGTGAGTGCCAACCTCCATGGCCACCCGGCAGGGCTGGAGCGTGGAGAACTTGCGCTGGAAGGAAGCCTTGTTGGTGGGTAGGCGAGTTTCTTCGATCAACTCACCCTCCTGATCGATAATCGTGATGTAGGAGAACTTGTCTCCCAGGTCCAGCCCGATGTAAAACATGCTATTCTTATTCATGGGTCGGTATCTCCTTTTCTGGCAGCTACGTAAGTAGACTGCGTTTGATTTGGTGAGCCCATAATAGGGCATCACGTGAGGGAGGTACCGGCCTTCTCATTCCAATCTCGCAGGAAGCGACCGGGGATGTGGCGTGATTTGCATTCGATGGAACGGATGGTGGAGCCGTGAAGTCCAAGCGGGTGGGCGTCCCCCGGCGCCTCCGCTCGAGGTTGTTAGAACGGCCCGATTCTATATATGGCCATTGACTTAATAGGAGTTTGGCATGAATTTTCTAGATGCATTAGCAAAGTATTCAAACATTATTCTGGTAATAATCACCAGCGTATATGCCTACCTTACTTGGAAGATGGTTTCGGAGATGCGTACAGCAAGAGAGGCTCAGACAGATTCGGATCTCATAGCTGGTCCTGTTCCTCTTGGCCCCATATATCTACAAGTACAATTACAAAATGCCGGACCTGGCCCGGCTAAGGATGTTGAACTTGCTATTTCACTATCTCCCCAACATGGCAAAGAGGTGAGGGTTTGGCGTTCCCCTGTAATGCTCGCGTCTCAGACGGAGTATTTCCTATTGCCAGGTGACAAGTTGGATGCTTTATCTGAATTAGCGAAGACCCATGATCAACTCTTGCTTGAAGTAAGGTGGAAGAATGTTTTCAATGAAGAAAAGGCGAATTCATCTACTCACGATCTGGCTAATCTAGCAGAAGGTTGGTACAAAGCAGGGAACCTACTTCAGCCTGAGGATATACCTGAACAACTAAAGAAAATTCGCGAAATTCTTGATAAAGTCCGAAAATCATTGGAGACCATCGCCCACGAGGCAAAGCACTGAATTTCATAAAAGGCCGGCTAACGTTTCGCGGGAGGCGGCCAAGGGCGCAGGGCAACTATTAGTCATCCCACTTCTCTAAAACTTTCCCATACACTGCAACTGCCATCCGATCATCAACAGGACTATTTAAATAACCTAACCCAACCAGCCTCCGACGACAGTGCTCGGCAAGAACTCCCGATAGACTCTCCAATCGTTGACGTGAAGGCCTTCTATCCCCCTTGTGTAGGGCATATGCCATGCTCCGGCTATAGCCTGTCTTTTCCATGATGAGCCTTACAGGAACCTCAGCCAGGATGGGCTGCAGGGTTTCCCATGGATCCCTCTCATAGGTGAGCAGCACCTGGTCCTGGCTATCCACTAATCCGGCTTGAACTGTATCAATATCGTTGGCCTCTTTCCCAATGTGCAGCACGTCAAGAACCCATTGTTTCCGTCGCATAAGGATTCCCCGGGTTCGACGGCCGCAAGGATCTCCACTGTAGGAAAGGAACTTTAATTCGGGCTGTAACCCATGCTTGCCAATCAACTCTCGATAGGTCAGGCCGGGGAAAGAGTGGGGGTCCTGGTAACTCCGACGCGGAGGAACGATACGGTACAGACCCTCGTCCTGATCTCGAATGTTAACCCATGGTCTCTGAGACGGGGATAAATCGCTTGAAAGCGAAACCAGGCACACCTGGCCCTTTTGCTGCGCTTGCCTGAGTGCGATCGCAGATACAGGGATATGGTCAATCGAGCTGAAGGGATTAACGCTTGCTGCGCTTCTTCGTTCCCTTGCCGCGGTAGGACGGTGCAGTAATCGGGGCTATCTGCACCAGGCGCCTGTCCATCA
>DAOUEJ010000134.1:0-39508 GCA_034430615.1 Anaerolineales bacterium
TCTGCTGGCGGCACCACCTCGCCAGGCGCTTCCGTTGCGACGGGTTCTTCACCCGCCCCCCCTGGTGCTTGTGTCTCACCACCACCCCCACCGCACGCTGACAGCAAAAACGCGGCCATCAGCAGCACTGAAAAAAGCAAGTACAGACGTTTATGAATGGACATCTTCTTCCCTCCCGAATTGCGCACGATTAATGGATGGATCTGTATCCCATGAAATGCTCATGGATCCGGCGTCAGATTGGTCCCATCTGCACCTCCTCGATCGTCCTACCGTTCATGATTTCGTCAGAAAACCATCGCGTTGCACTGCTGGCAACGCAGCGAAACTCATTGGGCTGGCGTGTTGCAAACGATGCCGGCCCTGGCCAGTATGCCGGGTCGTTCCAATAGATGTCGCCTGGGTTCAGTTGACGGGAGAAAACGCCCAACTGAGGGAGGGAGTGGGAACTGCTGACCGAGCGGTGAAGGCTTATCGGCGCATCTATCAGTGTACAGCTCCAAGGATGTGCAGATGAATTGCCCTGAATTTCTGGCTACATTATATAAGTGGTTTATCAATCATACAAAACCAGGACTCGAGGCGAATCATGATAGAGTCAAACCGAATCTGGCAAAGACCATAAACCTTCCCGCTTACTCACGACCAAGCTCCACATCAAAAACGGGTAGCTATTTTGTTTGCGTTTTTGATTGTGCTCCTGCGGAATACATGATATATAGAACATGATCATGATCCATTAAGGCAGGAGAAAAGTAGCCCGGTCGAGAGATCACCCGGCGCTACGTAAATAAGATGATATCGAGAAAACCGACGGTACCCCCTGGCTCGCATAAGACCACAGAAGCTCGATCCGACGACGACGAGCCTCCGGACCCTGGCCGGGTCCTAACTCGCACCTCCTCCCGGCGCTCAACGCCAAACCCACCAATAAAGAAATCCTTCAGCCCAGCAGGAACAGATCTCCAGCTGCTTGACCTGCCCCGCTCTGAAGCCGCTCCGGCACGGGTGGTGACCACCTGCCAACGAACCCGTCCACGGGCGCGACTGCCTCGCAGGTTAGACGAGGTCGAGGTGGTTGTGCTCTATACCAAGGCGACAAACTCCAAACGCTGGGAAGCGCACGAGCTTCTCGCCGACCAGGAGAACGCTCAGGTCGCCAAGCAGGTAGCCGATTCGCTTCGGCCGCATGCAAAAAGTGTCCTACTCAAGGCCTGCCGGCGGGATGTTGAAAGCTGCCTGAAGGACCTCGATCCCAGCCGGCATATGATCTTCAATTTATACGAGGGCCAGGTCGGGCGGACTGGAGACGAGGTTGCCGCGGCGCGCTTGCTCGAGGCGCGCGGCTTCGTGCACACCGGCGCTTCCTATGCCGCCCTCGCCCGCACCTGCAACAAATGGACGACAAAGAAGATCCTGGCCGCTGCTGGCCTGCCGACACCCGCCTACCACATCGTCCGGGATGCCCGGGATTGGCAAGGGCAGGTCAAAGCCCCGGTCATCGTCAAGCCGATCGCCGAGGAAGGCAGCATCGGTATCACCCAGTCCTCGCTTGCTCGTGCAGACGAAGACGTGCTGCCCTTGATCGAGTCAAGCCTGGCGAAGTACCGCCAGGCGGTGATCGTCGAAGAGTATGTCGCCGGGCGCGAGATCAACGCCGCGCTGTGGGGGAACGGCTCGCCCACGCTGCTGCCGATCGCCGAGATCGCCTTCACCTGGACCGATGATCCGCTGCAGCAGTTCGTCACCTATGCCAGCAAGTGGATCGACGGGTCTCCCGAGTTCAGCGGGACCCCCGGCATCTGCCCGGCGGACCTCTCGGCGCGCGAGCGGGAGGCGATTGAACAAACCTCGCTTGAAGCCTGGCACGAGCTGCGCCTGTCCGGTTACGCCAGGGTCGACATCCGCCTGCGGGATAGCATCCCATACATCCTTGAGGTGAACGGTAACCCCGACCTGGCGCCGGACGCCGGGTTCTTCCGCTCGGTCAAGACCGCCGGAATGACCTTCGACGAGATGATCAAACACATTGCCCAGCTAGCGCTAATATCATCGAAATGATCAGCATCTCAGAAACGACGCCGGCGCACGCGCCCGAGATCCTGGCGCTGGCCCGCGCCGAACCGCTCTTCAACCCGGCCGAAGCCGAGGTTGTAGCCGAACTCCTGGGCGATTACCTCGACCGGCCAGATCACAATGGCTATTTCTTCCTCAGTGCGATCGAGAAGGGCATCGTCGTCGGCTTCGCCTGTTTCGGCCCGACCTCGATGACGGAAAGCACCTTCGACCTGTACTGGATCGCCGTCTCCGGCGATCACCGGGGCAGCGGGATTGGCCGGGAGCTGATGGCTGAGGTCGAGAAACGTATACGCACAGCTGATGGCCGGCTGCTCGTGCTGGATACCTCCGGGCGACCGGACTACGCCGGCACCCGCACCTTTTACGAACGACTCGGCTTTCAGCTGACCGCTGTGATCCCCGACTTCTATTCGCTCGGCGATGACCTGAACATATTCACACTCCGCTTGACCTGACTCAACCCCTGGCATTTTCATCTCCATCTCCTACCCTGGCCGGTAGATAGCCTAACATGGCTATGCAACTCAGAAAGAATCACTTTGATATCAACGAAATCCAGCCCGACCGCTCAGGCCTGGGAGTGTACCTCGCTTGGCTGAATGGCTCTGCATACTCTAGAATGGTCCTTGATGTCAGAAGAAAAAAGGCAGGACGGACGAAGCTACCGCTGGGCGCTGTACCTCGGTCTGGGTTGGTGGATTGCAGCGCTCATCCTGAGCCTGATCCAGGCCCGGGCCGAGGCGGTACGCTTCACGACGCCCTACGGCTTGCTCTACCTGCGTTCGCTGCTCATCCCGGTGGCAGCCTTGCTGGCGTTCTACCTGCTTGCGCACTTTACCGGTGCGAAAGAAAGGGACCAACCGAGCACGATCGACCAGATCTTCTTCCTCGCCGCGGTGCTGGTTCTGACCTACTGGGCTGCAACCGCCCCACTCCGGCCGAACTGGCTGCTGCTGCTTGGCGTATGGGGTTTGATCCCGAGCCTGTACCTGGGCGTTAAGGGGCTGATCGCACCCACGACGCTGCTCAGCCTGGGTTCACTCATCGTCACGGTCACGCTGATCGAGCTGCTCATCCATCCCTTCCCGCGCCTGTGGCCGGGGTATGCGCGCATGGTCGGCAGCAATTGGCGCCGGCTGCACGCCGACATCCCCACCCTCGAATACGAGTTGAATGGCGTGGAGTACAAGATCAACGAGCTCGGCTTCCGAGGGTCAGAGCCCGTCCCCGAACAAGTCGAGATCGTGGCGCTTGGGGACAGCTTCACATTCGGGGTGGGGACCCAGCACCCCTGGCCCGAGCAGCTCGCTTCCCAACTGGATGCATCCGTTCTCAACCTGGGTATGGGCGGCACCGATCCACCCAGGTTCGTCAACCCATTGATCGAATTTGGCCTGCCCCGGCAGCCTGAGATCGTGATCGCGGCCTACTTCGAAGGCAACGATCTCTACACCTGCTACCAGCCGGCGCAACCCTCCGGCCGCCGCTGGGGCGACGACCTCGTCCTGCCCGATCTCATCGGTGGCGTAAGCCAGATGGTGCGCTTTCTGCAGAGCCGGAATGAGCTCACGTCGGAATTGAACTACGACATCGCCACCCGCTTCACGCGCAAAATCAATGGGCAGGAGGTCGTGCTGACCTTTTCACCCGCCTACACTGCCACGCTGCTGCTCGACCGTACAGAGATCGAACATTCCGAGAACTACCGCATTGCCAACTCGAGCCTGATCGAGATGCAGCGCTTGAGCGAAGCCGCCGGCGCAGCTTTCGTCCTGGTTTACATCCCAGAGCGTGCCCATGTCTACTGGCCTCTGATCCGTGAAGACACGGCGCTCCTGGAACAGCTTAATCAGGACATGGATTACGCCTGGCGTGAACAGCTGGGCTGCCTGGCGCTGGCCCATGGCCGGCAGACACCCGGCGTAGACGCATTCCGGGAGGCGATGGATGCCAGCCTAGACCAGCAGCGCCAGTTGATCGGCGAGCTCGCTGCCGTGAACGGGATCCCGCTGCTCGATATGACCGAAGAGCTTCAGTCGCTGGCCGCCCAGGGTGTCACGCTGGCCGACCCGCTCGAAACGCACTACAACGACACCGTCAACCAGGTGCTGGCACAGGCGATCGCCGAATTCCTCCAGGAGAATGGTCTACGTTAAGGCCTGAGCGTGAGCCAGAGGCAGCCAAACCCGGAATGCCACCAGTGACCTATGGACAACGGGCAGCATGGCGATTATGGTTTGGGTCGAGTTTTCGGGCTATCAACATCACGGCTCGAGTGATGTGCGTGACAAGGTCATACGAGGGGATTGAAGAACATGAACGTGCTTAGAAAGATCTGGCGGGGATGGCTGCGGGTGGGCAGGGCGATCGGCGATATCGTCGCCCGGATCGTCCTGACATTGCTCTACTTCACGCTCGTGCTGCCCTTCGGCCTGATCAGCACCCTGCTCCGGGATCCGCTAGACCTGCGGCCGCACGCCCCGGGCTGGCGCGAGCGTCAGACAGCGCCGGGCACAATCGACGAAGCGGGCAAGCTGTCCTGATGTACATCCTCGGCATCTCGTGCTACTACCATGATTCAGCCGCCGCCATCCTTTCCGATGGCAGGTTGGTCGCAGCGGCTGAAGAGGAACGCTTCACCCGCCGCAAGCACGACTTCGGGTTCCCCGAACAGGCCATCGCCTTCTGCCTGGAGCAGGCCGGGATCCAGGGCGAGGACTTGGATTACGCGGTTTTTTACGAAAAACCTCTACAGAAGTTCGAACGCATCCTGCAAAGCACGCTGGGAACCTTCCCCCGCTCCTACGGCGTGTTCCGCGAGTCGATGATTACCTGGTTCAATGAGAAGCTGTGGATCAAAAGCCAGATCCTGACCCACCTCAACCTGCCTGAGAAGAAGCTGCTCTTCGTCGATCACCACATGAGCCATGCTGCCAGCGCCTTCCTCTGTTCTCCCTATGAGGAAGCAGCCATACTTACAATCGACGGCGTGGGTGAATGGACGACGGCTGCGGTGGGCCGGGCGCGAGCCTTCTGGCCGAACGGCGAGGCCGGAGCAAAAGGGACAAACGAGATCGAACTGCTGCAGGAGATGCGCTTCCCGCACTCGCTCGGCCTGCTCTACTCCGCCTTCACCGCCTTCCTCGGTTTCAGGGTCAACAACGGCGAGTACAAGGTGATGGGCATGGCGCCCTATGGGGTGCCGAACCGGGTCGAGGACGTTTACAAGCTGATCGAGGTCGCCGATGACGGCGGCTTCCGCTTGAACATGCATTACTTCTCGTTTCACCACTCGACAAAACACAGCTTCAACCGGAAATTCGTCGAGCTTTTCGGCGAGCCGCGCATCCATGACGCCGACTTCTACACGCCGGCCATCCTGCGCTCAATGCAGAAACCCGGCTGGAATGTGGATACCGCCCGCATCAACCAGCACTACGCCGATATCGCCGCCAGCATCCAGCGCGTGACCGAAGACACGGTCCTTAGGATGGCCCAACACGCCCACCAGCTGAGCGGCTCGAAGCGGCTGTGTATGGCGGGCGGCGTGGCGCTCAACTCAGTCGCCAACGGGCGCATCGCCCGCGAGACCCCCTTCGAGCAGGTCTTCATCCAGCCCGCCGCAGGCGATTCGGGCGGCGCGCTCGGCGCAGCGCTCTACGCCTACCATGTACTGCTCGGGCAGCCACGCAAGTTCGTCATGGAGCATGCCTACTGGGGCAAAGCCTACTCACCGGACCAGATCCACGCGGCGGCCTCGGCTGCAGGCAGGTCATTCGAAACCGAGCCCGACATTGAGCGGCGTGCGGCGCGCATCGTCGATGACCTGTTGGCGGGTAAAGTGATCGGTCTCTACCAGGGGCGCTTCGAATGGGGTCCGCGCGCCCTCGGCAACCGCTCGATCCTGGCCGACCCGCGCCGGGCGGAGATGAAGGACGTCGTCAACGAGACGATCAAGTACCGAGAGCCCTTCCGTCCTTTCGCGCCGGTTGTGCTCGAGGAGCGGGCAGCCGAATTCTATGAGGGCCTGAACGATCCCGGCCAGTACCCACTGCGCTACATGCTCATGGTCTACCCCACCCGCCCCGGCCAGGGTGAGTTGATCCAGGCCGTAACGCATGAAGGCGGGAGCGGCCGGCTGCAGACCGTGCGGCGTGAATGGAACCCGCTCTACTACCGGGTGATCGAGCTCTTTGGGGAGGCGACCGGGGTGCCGGTGCTGCTCAACACCAGCTTCAACCTGCGCGGCGAGCCGATCGTGAACACCCCGGAAAACGCGCTGAACACCTTTCACAAAAGCGAGCTGAGCGCCCTCTACATGGATGAGATCGTAGTCCGGAAGTGAGGTGAGCCGATGAGGAACTTCCTGCGCGGCATGTGGATGAACCTGGGCGTCGCCCGCGAGCTGCTCGCCTTCCTGTGGGAGCGCCGGCTGTGGTGGCTGATCCCGATGGTCACGCTTCTGCTCGTTTTCGGCCTGCTGCTGATCTTCGCCTCCAGCTCCGGTGTCGGGCCGTTGATTTATACGCTTTTCTGACCTCGTCCTCGTAAGGTCCAATTAGCGTAATCCCGGAACAGAGCTTTGAGGCAAGCTTGCAACGCGCCTTACGGCGCCTCGACCATCCAATAAATCCTTCGACATCATGATGACCTCTGGTATGCATCGTCGCTCCTGCTATAGCGAGCACCTCGCAGTGCTCACAATGACCGGATCGTTCGAGCCAGGGAGGCGTTCTCTCCAAGGTGGTTGGTTCGAACGATAAGGTTTCTGTGACGTAGTCCAAGCCAGGTCCTTTTGTATGGTAGTTGCGCCCGGCCAGCGGATGTCCTAAAGTAGGTTGATTGTACAATCCGGCACAATCCAGGAGGTAACCACTGATGTCTGCCTTCCCTCACGATTCACACCGTTCCCGTCTCCTCATCCTGATGTTCATCCCGATCCTGCTCTGCGCCTGTTCAACCGGCGGCGGTCATGAGCCGGTCACCGGGGCGACAGACAATGCAGTGGTAAACCAGGACGGTGGGACCGGTGGCGCTGCGGGGATCTTGCTCCCGGAAGTCATGGGTATGGTTATGAATCCGAATGGCTCGCCTGTGGCCTACGCGCTCGTCGGAGGCAATGAATTCAGCACGTCGGAAGGCATCATGTCCGGGTCGCCCAGGATCTCTCCAAGCGGCTGGATTGAAGTCCGATCAATGGGATATCTTACGGGGTATACCAGGTCGTATTTTGCTTTCAACGGGACCGATTTTTTTGAAACGTATCTTACCCCGGTCCAATTTGGTGTCTTCCTTGAGCAAGATGGCCAGACATCTATGAGCCTGACCCCGACCGAGGGATACAACGTTACGCTCGATTTATCGTCCACCATCTTTCCGGGTGGTCAAGTCCAGGTGTTCGCCTCGCCTATTCCCGCCATCGATGTGGAGTCACGTTTCACACCGAATCCATCCGGCCTGGATGCAGTGCTGCAAACGGCCTTTGGTGTGATGGCCTATAACAACCAGGGAGAGCAGGTCACGCTTTCCGCAGGCAGCCTGCTTCCGATGGAGATTGCCGGGAGCGGAACGAACGAGCAGGGATTCGTACTGGCCAGATTCGACCCCGAAACTGGAGGCTGGATCTCGGACGGGATCGAATGCTCACCAGGCAATTCAGGCGTATTTTCCTGTACCTCAGACAAACTATCCCCGCTTTTTGGCATATTCAACCAGTCCACAGCGGCTAGCCAATCTCAACCTGCAAACTGGCTCTCGTCTATGCCATCCCCGTTGGGTGCAATCCTAACGACACAACTCAACTTCAACACTGCAGGTTTCATATCCTCCCACCAATTCCAATCGGCAGAGGAAGATTTCAAAGGAGCCCTGGGAGGCTATAAGGATTGGCTTTCAAAACACGGTGACAATCTTGATCCCAACGATCCAGCCGCGCGCGAGAAACTGGATGACCTGATCGATTCAGCCCGCCGGTCGGCGGCGGCAAACCCAAACGAGACCGGGAAGAATCACCTGGCCGAGGCTGCCGCAGCGGCCGCGAAGGCGAGGCTCGGCGATATCGGTTCACAACTCCAGAGCGAGGCAGCCGATATCGCCAACAATCTCGGTCAAAAGGATTTGAATGAAAGCGATTGCGGTGAGTTCAAGCGTTTGATTAAGCGGGCAGAGCAAATCTACTCCTTGGGGGGTGATAGTAACCTGGCCGAGCAGCTAACCAATAAAGCTCAAGACATGGCAAAGGATTGCGATACCTGGATCGGCCGAATCCAGGTGTATTTGCGTGTCAATCACTCTCATCCTGCTGGCCTAGATATGTCATCGACAAGCGGCAGTCTATGGATCGAGAGCCACAGCATCACGATGTGGACAAATGTCGACGATTACGTCATGCACGGTGAGGATAAGATCAACTTGATCTTCACCCAGGTCACATATAAGCGGGATACGGAATGCAAACAGGAGATTCAAATGTCTGGCCAGGGCGGCCAGCAGACTGCCCTCATCGAGGGCCGCTATGATGGGTACACCTTCCAGATTAACAGCTTCACGCCAGAAACATCCGGGATAAGCATCGTGCAGGCCTGGGATATGCAGAAGAAGGACGATGAGGTTTGCACAACGATCCTTAATACCCGTTACGAATTTCCCAATTATGTCAGTGTGATCGTCCATGGATTTGAATACGGCAGCCCGCCCCTGACGCTGCAGGACATGCTGGACGAGGGTACCGAAACGAGCATCATCACCCCCAAGGACAGCATTTACGGCTTTGAAGAGATCACCAACCCAGATCCCGATCTGGGTAAATACCCATTCACCAGCGGTAGGGTTGACTGGACCTTCACGCACAGGGATAAGAAACTACCGATTAAAGAGGAGTGAATTCCGGTTGGTATGAAGACTGGATGACCGCGTGATCACAAGGAGGTTGCAGTGATCCTTCGAACCATTTCCCGTCTGGCGACGGCAGCTCTTGCTCTCTCCATACTGATGTTCGTGATGGCCGCATGTGGATCCGGGGGGTCAGAAACACCCACCGAATCCCTCACTGCCCTGGGCACTTCCGAACTACAGGGTGAAACCATCGCTACGCAAGGGCCGGAGTTTGACACCTCGATGGTTCAGATGGCTGAGCTGCCGGAGGGTTTCCCAGCCAGCTTTCCGATCCCCGATGGTGCCCAGGTAACCTCCAACGTCAACGTGCCTGGGGAGGATGATTTCCGGGTGTTTATCGCAGTCCTGCTGCCGATGGAAGATGCCCTGGCCTACTACACGCGTGAACTCCCGGCCAACGGGTGGTCAATTGATGAGCAAACAGAAACCAGCCGGGGAACCGAGGTTATACTCTCCAGCAGCGAGTATAGCGGCGAGCTGCTATTCATCGGTGCCGAGACGGGCGTAGCGCTCGATGTCCATCTCATCCCGCTGGGTTCAGGTGAATTCATTCCCGACCTAGCCGTGGATCTGGGCGACTCGGCCATTCTTGGCGAGGGGGGCAGCAGCTTCCCGACCGACTTCCCCATCCCCACTAGCTTCAGCGCCATCGAGTTGAACGATGCTCTGCGCGGCGAAGGCTATGAACTGGCTTACACCTACGCGGGCATGGCCGAGATGGCGATGATCGAGCTTAACATCGCACTGGTGAGCGCCGGCTGGGAGATGGGGGATATGACGCTGGAGGGCGTGAGCGGTGCGTACGTTCTGCCCTTCGTGGGGGCGGATGGCTTCAAAGGTTACGCCTACATCACCGGTAACCCGGGCCAGTTCAAGATGGAGACCAGCGGCACGGTGCTGATCGCTCTGGCGCCAGGAACGCCTTAGTACAGCAACGGCAGCCAGTATCCATCGCCTATTTGAGGGCGGCCGCATGAAAGCCCCCCGCATTCCCACCGAGGACAGCCTTCCCATTGGAAGCTCGAAGTTCCAGGGGTAAGCTTTTCTGGTGATTCAACAGAGCGAACCCGCAGCGGTATCTTCATCATTCGCGATCGAGACACGTGGTCTCGGGAAAACCTTTGGCCGCGGCGATGACCTCGTTCAGGCGGTGATCGACCTGGACCTGAGCGTGCCGGCCGGGCAGGTATTTGGCTTCCTCGGACCAAACGGCGCCGGCAAGAGCACCACCATCCGTATGCTGATGGACCTCATTCGCCCGACTACAGGCGAGGCTTTCTTCTTTGGACAGCCCGTGCAGGAGCTTGAGGCACGCCGGCGGGTCGGTGCGCTGGTGGAGGGCGCCGACTTCTACCCCTTCATGACCGCCCGCGACAACCTGGCCGTGATCGGCCGCACGTCGGACGACTACCGGCTAGAGCGGATCGAAACGCTGCTCGACCAGGTTAGCCTGGCGCCGCGCGCCGGCCAGCGCGTGGGCAGTTACTCGACCGGCATGAAGCAGAGACTGGGGCTGGCGGCAGCGCTGCTGAGCGACCCGGACTTGCTCATCCTGGACGAGCCGACCAACGGGCTCGACCCCGCCGGCATCCAGGAGATGCGCACCTTCATCCGTGACCTGGCCCACGAGCAGGGCAAGACGGTTTTCCTCTCCAGCCATATGCTGAACGAGGTCGAGCAGGTCTGCGACCGGGTGGCCATCATCGATCACGGCCGCCTGCTGCGAGAGGGACCGGTGAGCGAGCTGCTTGGCGCCGATCTGCACGAACAGCAGCTGCAGGTTCACCCACTCGATGCTGCACTCAAGATCATCCAGGATACGTGGCAGGTGGAGGCGCTCAAGCCGGATCAGGGACCACTCGGCTGGCTGCGGATCCAGGCCGACGCAAGCGCCGCGCCAGCGATCGTCAAACAGCTGGTCGAGGCCGGGATCGAGGTGCACCAGGTCACGCACCGCAGGCAGTCACTGGAGGATGTCTTCCTAGCCCTCACCAACGGGGGTGAGGAGGCCGGCGATGGTTAACCTGTTCCGCGCCGAATGGCGTAAGGTCTTCGCCAACTTCAGGCTGAACAGCTTCCTGGTGTGGATATTCCCGATCGGGTTCTTCGCCTTCTATGCTGTGATGATCCTTTTCAGCCTGTTCTCTGAACCGATGCAGGCCGGTGTGGAATATTTCGGGTCGGGGGACTGGACTGTCGACAGCCTGGCCACGTGGGACATGATGATCACCTTCCCCTCCAACCTGTTCGCACGCATGCTGCCGCTGGCCTTCATGGCGGTCGTCTTCGCCGGCGAGTACGGGTGGCGGACCTGGAAGAACGTCGTCCCGCGCACGGAGCGCTGGAAGCTGATCCTGGCCAAGATGGCGGCGCTGGTGAGCCTCGTGATGCTCTCGCTCATCCTGACGGCACTGGTCTCGGCGGTGGGGCCGCTCACCGGCCACCGCATCCATGGCCTGCTGTACGAACCCGCTTTCAGCTTGCCAGTCCTGTGGCGATTCCTGTTCGATACGGCTAAGCTGGCGCTGATCTCACTGCTCTCGCTCACGATCCTGGCCGGCTATGCCGGGATCGCCGCCATCACGACGCGCTCGATTCTGGGCGGATTGATGGTCGGATTTGGTTTCTCGGTACTGGATGCCGTCTCGCTCGGCATGCTGGGTCTCCTAGGCACGGTGCTCAACCGCCCCTCTCTCATCAACCTGTACCAGTTCACGCCCACCTATAACCTAGGCAACATGCAGTCCTGGCTGATGCACGGTGAGGCACTGCAAACCCTGACCGCCGGCCTGGCGCCGCTCAGCACGACCCCCGGGTTCTGGCTTTCGGCCGCCATCATCGCCGGCTGGTTCGTGATCCTGATCGGTGGCTCACTGCTGCTTTTCCAGCGCCAGGAGCTTACCGAATGAAGTCCACGGAGAATCCAGATGGATGAACTGAACTGGCGCCCGCTGCTGTTCGCCTTCGTGGTGGTCTCGGCCGTCGGGTTGGCGCTCTCGCTGGCCGTGCTGGGATGGGTGCTGTGGCGGGTGCGCAAGATACAGCTTCCGCTTGGCGCCGATGCGCTCACCGCACTGCGTATGACGCCGCTGGCGGTGGTCGTGCTGCTGGATCTGCTTGATTTGTCGCTAGACATCTTCTCGGCGCCGGTCTCATGGACGATCCTCGGCTACCTGGGCTTGAGCCCGCTGCGCGGGGTGACCGTGGTCGAAAGCCTGATCCCGGGCACACAGCTGCTGCCGACGATGACCCTGGCCTGGCTTGCTGCCCGCTGGCTGGGAAACAGGCCGCCGACCGCAGAGTCCGGGCCTCCAAACAATTGGTAGAATCACCAGCCTCTGTTACACTGTTCACCGGTAAACTATGGCCCACACGCAAAGGCCAACAAGGAGTCAAACATGATGGATTTTGGTCTCGCATTCACATTCCCCTTCCAGGACCAGGACTGGGTGAAAAAGATCGTCCTGACAGCGGTGATCATGCTCATCCCGCTCGTGGGTCAGATCGCTGTCCTGGGCTGGATGGTGGCGCTTACCCGGCGTGTGATCGCCGGTGAGGAGCACCCACTCCCGGGCTGGGATGACTTCGGCGGCCTCTTCATGGACGGGCTGAAGGCGATGGTTGTCGGCCTGGTCTACAGCCTGCCGATCCTGGTCACGGTCCTGCCCTTCTCGATCCTGGGCGCGATCTTCGATAACGGCGATTCAATCTCGGTCTTCGAAATACTCTCGATCTGCCTTGGCTGTTTTGCGGCGCTCTACGGGTTCCTGTACGCCTTCATCTGGCCGGCCGCGCTGGGAGAACTGGCGGCGACGGGCGAGATCGGCGCCGCCCTCAAAGTGGGCAAGGTCGTGCGGCGCGTACAGGCCGCGCTTGGCCCATACCTGATAGTCTTGCTGGGCACAATCGTGGCTTCCTTCGTGGCCGGCCTCGGGGTCATCCTGTGCTTTGTGGGGGTGATCTTCACCGGGGTTCTGGCGTACACCGTCCAGGGGCACCTGGCCGGGCAGGCCTACAAGCTGTCCGAGGCGGCCGGCTCCTGAGACTTTGGTCGCGCACGACATTCGAATTCCACATGGCGCCGGTGATCCCGGCGCCATTCTTTTCTAAAGCCTATTGAGATGATCTATCAAGGAGCTGGGCAAACCTGGCGGCGCGGCTGCTGGGTTAAATAAAACGGGGGGCGGACCCTTTCGGATCGGCCCCCCGGGAGGGTGGGTCAGCGCCAGTCAGTCCGGCGGTTAATTCGTGGCGATTTCGTTCAGCGGCGCCTCGGGTACGACCAGCAGCATGATGAAGTACACGACCAGGATGCTGCCCATCCCGAGGAAGAAGGCCGCCGTGAAGGCCAGCCGCACCACGGTCGGGTCGATCTCGAAGTACTCGGCCAGCCCGGCGCACACGCCGGAGAGCATGCGGTCCTTGCGTGATCGATAAAGTCGCTTGATTTCGTCCCTCATTGAAGGTCCTCCAACCAATTTTTTCTGTCTCAACACACTATACGCATCCTGTCCGTTCGGGTTGCAGCCCGATCAGAACAGGCCGCGGAAGACGAGCAGCAGCCCGAATACGAAGAGCGGCACACCGATGATCGCACCGATGACGGTCAGCGTGACGACCACGCCGACGATCATGAAGACCAGCCCCAGGATGACCGCCACCAGGCGGCCGGTGAGGCCCAGGATCCAGGTCAGCATCCGCCAGATCGCCACGAATGGCCAGGCCAGCGGGTGGATCTGTTTCTTCTCATTCTCAGACATCGTTTCTTCCCCTCCAGGAAATGCCGGATTGTGTTCGATGGTCAGGCGCAGGATAACACGCCGTACGCTGGGTGTTGGAAAGCGGGCTGACGTAATGCTTACGCTCAGTCGGCGAGCTACTTGCAGCAGAGGTTGACGAAGGCCAGCCCGTTGACGGCGGACGAGACCTGCTTGAAGAGGGCCATGCTCAGCAGCCTACCGAGCGTGCCGCCGCGGATGGCCTGCGGTTGGCTTGGTGCCAGGAAGCGAATGATGCTGTACACTGGGCGGCCGGGAGGGAAAGGGAAGCTGATGCCGCTGCTGGACCACTTCGACCTGCTGGCGCCGATCTACGATCGCTTCATCTCCACGCCCGAGGAGGGCGTGCTGATGGAGCTGCTCGGGCTGCCGTATGAGGGTGCCCTGCTCGACGCCGGCGGAGGGACGGGGCGCATCGCCGCCACGCTCGCCGGGCGGGTGGGGCGGATCGTGATCGCCGACGGATCGCTGCCGATGCTGGGCCAGGCGCGCGAGAAGGGTTGCTGTGAGGCGGTGGGCGGGCTGACCGAGCGGTTGCCGTTCCGGGATGACGCCTTCGGGCGGGTGATCGTCGTTGACGCCTACCACCACCTGGGCGACCAGGCAGCCAGCCTGCGTGAACTGTGGCGGGTGCTGGCGCCGGGCGGGCGGCTGGTGATCGAGGAGCCGGATATCGACCGTTTTGCTGTCAAGCTGGTGGCGCTGGCCGAGAAGCTGGCCCTGATGCGCAGCTGCTTTGTGCGCGCCGATCGCATCGCCGCCGCGCTGGAGGCGTTGGGGGCGCGAACCGAGATCGTGCGCCAAGACCACAACGTGTGGGTGGTGGGGGTAAAATAAACATTTCCTAACGTATTTGATACCCTAGGTGTTCCTCAAAAATCTCAAAGGCATCACATCCGATAACACGCTTTGACATAACTGACTGCAATAACGATATTGTGGTCACTCTTGACTTGGGAATTCGTGTGGACGTTTGCCACCAGTCCCGTCTACCTTCTTCCATGGACTGGCGGCATGGATCGCGTTAGGGGTCTCGATCGCGACGATCAGTATCTTCTAAGGGCAAATGCTGTCGGCCTAACTGGGGACTTGGTGGGCTGCCACCTAGCCTAGCCCTTGATTTAAAATAACGAGCAGCCTTCCTAATGAATTTCGAAGGGTTCGAATTCCATTAAGCCAATTGGCGACCAATAATACTTAGATTTTCTGAATAGGACGCTTGGTGTAAACTGTTCGTGGAAGCCGTTATAATGCCATGTTCCAAATCATCGAAGCAAACCAGTAGGAGATCATTCAAAGAATAGAGCAAATGGACACAACCGAGGTAAAAGAACGTCTGACTCAATCAGTACTTACCGTATTGAAAGAGGAATTTGGTTTAGAGAAGATTGGCTCAAACGGCAAACTTGCTGATTCGGTCTCCGAATATGCAGGTCGCTTGGCTGAATTGATATTCTCGGAGCTTGCACAGAAGGAATTTGAATTCTTCTCAGATCCTGAGGCGAACAAGGATGTTAAGGTACATGAAGTAAGTTCAGACAATAAGTTAAACGAGCTAACGGGCGCTCAATGGCTTTGGTTTACGAAATCCGTACTAAGGACTTCATATCCTTCTATCTTGGGGCATGACCTACGAAAATCTCAAGGGGGTAATAAGCCGCCGCAATTAATGCAGGAACTGATCGAATTCTTCACAAAACCCGGCGAGTTTGTCCTTGATCCATTTGCTGGAGCAGGTGGCACCGCGCTAGGAGCGTTCCTTGCTAATAGGGATTCGATTAATATTGAGTTGAACCCGGCTTCAATAAATATCTACCACCAAGTATGTGAACAAGAAGATATAAGGAAGCATGAGTTTATCGAGGGGGATTGTAGGGAAATCCTTCCCATAATGAAAACTGATACGTTTGACTTTATTGCCACTGACCCTCCATATAGCCCTGAACTGACTCAGACCATGTCAGGCCAGGCAAATCAGACCTATTTGAGGCAGAACAGAAAGAGTAGTTATATCACCTACAGTGAAGATCCGAGGGACTTCAGTAAGCTTGAGGACTTTGAATCCTATTTTGAAGAAATGTCTGAAGTGGGTCGGGAATTATTACGCGTCTTGAAGCCAAATAGATATATGGCGATGATTCTAAGGGACGCCTATCAAAATTCGCGATATATCCCAACATCCTCAATAATTGCAGATAGGTACTCAAAAATTGGCTGGATTCTGAAGGGAGAAAAGATTTGGTATGCTACCGGATCCAGAATTAGACCTTATGGATATCCAAACGCCTTTGTACCAAATATAGTCCATCAAGTAATTCTGATCTTTCGTAAAGAATAGACATTCAATATCAGTGCGAACACGCGTATTTACTGTCGATATAAATACTTGGTCCGAACACCGGCAGGCGGGAGTTGCTGGTATTAATGATCCTGTCTTTTCGAGCAATACAGCCCAGTCACTCGCAACACGGCAGAAGGTCTTAAGCGAGGTTGCAGGTATCCGCCCGGGCGATCGCATTTTCTTTTATATCCAAAGAGAAAAGCACGTTGTTGGCGTTTACCAGGCGATAAGTCAACCCTTTTTTGACCAGTCTCCTGTATTTCCGAGCGCGGCGCATGTGAATGCTCGTTTCCCATTTCGTGTCGCCTTTGCGCCTGTTATTGAGTATCCAAGACCAGTTCATGTAAATGAAATTTGGGCCGGTCGGGATGCTGGGCAAATATGGACAATGCAACAAGCGAGAGGGGACGCTGTTGGAAGGCATGCATGTTGGTGCTTGTCCAAGAGCGAGGGGGATTTGCTTGATAGAATGTTACAAGAATTAAATATCGTTCCTCTTGCCTTGCAGCCACCTGCACCTCCACCCTCAAACCGACCAGCACTCCCGATTGATTATCGGATGATTGGAACACGAAATCCTTGCTTACGTTATGAGGCTACAGTCCAATCTTTGATCTTGGAGGGGCTCGCAGATGGTGAGTGGCGCGACTTGTTCGGGGAATACGATGATTTTATGCAATTCGTTCCTACAAGCGAAGGGACAGAAATTGATGTGGTTCTTCTTCGACACGATTCATTTGGTAAGGTGATCTGGTATCAGATTTTAGAGTTGAAGAAGGATCGATACCAATATGATCATCTTCTCCAGCTATTGTCATACGAAACATGGCTAACGAGTAGCCAGGCGGAGGGAAATCCAAGATCCGTTCACATGGCTGCTATCGCTAATCGTTTTGACCAAGACGTGAGAGACCAGGTTGAAGAACGTCGGAGACTGATGCAGAAGCCTGTAAGGTTGATCGAATATGACTTCGACTCGACAACCAACAAATTGCAGCTTACACAAATAGCATAATGTCTGTCTGATAAGGCACATTAGAATAATCTACAACCAATTAGCTAAATTATGATGAGACATTGTATCGATCTGGATCATCTGGACGGAACACCAATGGTGTTGGCCTCGTCCAATCGTTGATAGCATACTCGCCCTGGTTTGAAGGCCTAATTTTCTTTACTTCTTTTGCAAGATGATCCAGGTCAGGGAACAGTTCGGATTCGCGGACACCTAGGGATTTCAGCGTCTTCCGGATACTGGCCTTAGCCTGCGAAGGAACATCGTAGTTGATCAAGAAACTACTAAAATTTTCTAGCCCTAAGAGCGATTTTCCTTTTCCATGAATCGTAAATGTAGACTGTTGAACCATCATTCGGATATCGATTTCTTGGGGGAGAACTGCAATTACCTTGTCTGAGTCTTTCTTACCTCTCAGAAAGGCTGCGAGCATATGCTCCCCAAGTATGGAATGATCGCCTGAAGGTATGCCCGCTAATTCGATCTGATCTTGGTTCAATTGATAAGGACTTAATCCCCAGAGCATCGCATCCTGATCGTCATAATCAGAGTCCTCAACTGCAAAATATAATGCAGTTAATGGGGATTTTGTCCAATCGAGTAAGCGCGTTGGCAATCCGTAATGTTGCATTAAGAACAGCCAGTCTGAAGGACTATCCTTGGATGGCGTTGTCGGGTATCTTGAGGGTGCTCTATTTTGAAAGCGGAAAATAATATCTTGTTCATAACCCTCAACCGGATTACCTCTGAAAACACACGGCAATAGATCCCATTCTTTGTCTGCGTGTCCGCGCCACCAAATCTGGCCTCGGAACTTCTTTGATGCAAATTCAACTTCATCTATTAGTTTCCTAATATCTGTGATTTCTATTTCCATCATTCAATATCCTATATATAAGCGCCCTAGAAAACGCGAGGGGGGCGCGTTTCCTGGGGCAACCGTTAGCGATCGAGTCTAGACCAGGACGCCCAGAAGGTCAAACGGCGATTCCGGTGATTGCATATTGACTTCCAGGATCTGCCAGCATAAGATTCATTCAGGCAGGTATGCGCGGGAGCACCCCTCGCCACTGGAATGTGGCAGCGGACTTGTTCCGTGGGATCGTGGGGCCTGGGACCTGCCTTAGCTTTTTAACAGGGCGAAGATATCTGGATGGTGTTCCTAGATAATTGGCATACAGTGCCGGCCTGGAAACAACTTCAATATGTAACCCTCAAGTCTGCCGTCTCTGCGATAGAGTCGGTGACTGATCGACAGGAAATATCGAGGTTCGCAGTATCCGACATCGTCCGTGTTCAGAGCGTTTCCGGCCGAGCTCGCGCAGGCATCGGCGACCCTGAGCATTAATAAATCCCCGCAATCCCGAACTCGAATTTCATTCGGTCTAAAGACAGGCCGGATCTGGTTCCCCGGCAGTTCCATGACCCGGCTTATGTATTCCTGAAGACTCTGACGGTCGAAGGTTTTTCGGTCGCTGAATGTTTTCCTGACGATCCCGTTACTCTCGTACACATGCCAACTCATCCGTTCCAGCAGCAGCCTGCAGGCATATCGAAACAATGGCCGCGGGTCGTGGCTATGGGCGTTTTCTTCCAGGTGCGTTTTCAGGATCCCTACCGTGATATAGCAAAAATCCTTCTTTGCGAGTGCGTCGGCATAAAGGACCCGATGTTTATGACGGAGTTTCTTAAACTGAAGGTCCGAAGGTGGGGTCTGTCCCTGAACGATCCAGCCGCGCTGCTTGACAATATCGATCACGTCTCGGACGTTCGCTTCATCTGATTTACGGACGACGGCGGCCGCAAGAATAAACAAGGGCTTCGAAGCCTCGCTTGTGCCTTCATCGCCTGACTCATCGATATAGCATTCGAAGGGAATACGGCCTTCGACCATGTCCCCGCTCATGGCGAAATAATAGGTGAAATCCAGAATGCAGACAATGACGCGAACGTCCCAGGCCGAATCAGGATTGGTCTGTTATGTCTGACTTGACAGGACTAGTAACAATTATTACCTTATTCTAAAGCCAATTAATGGACGCTTTCATGGAAAAAGGACTTCAAAATCTGATCATGATTCGCACTGGTGGCAAGATCGCTGGCGCAGCCAATGTATCTGCCTGGCTACGGATTCAGGCTGGACAGATAAGGAATTATGGATTTGGAATTGACTCTTTGTCAGGAAATACGGTGATAAGTCCTATTCCAGAATGCGATCGATGAATACCCTCAGGTAAAGGAGACAACAATTTACTTCCGCGTTTAGAGCGAGCTATGGATGACGAAATCTTCGACGGTAGAGCAGGAAGGAAATTTCTCAAGACACGGGTTCAAAGCAATATCAACTCTATAACGTCTATCTTAACATTGATCTATCTCGATCATGGGGAGAACCTGGGCAAACCCTTGGTGACTCGTGTGTTGTGCTAACCCCAGCCCCATAGTCGTCCGATGGGTTAGCATCGTCGTCAAGGACGGTCAGAAAATCTCGCTGCTCAATATCGAAACAGGGGAATTAACACCTCTTACCGAAGGGGGTGTCCTTCTGGGTACGATCATGCTGCCCTGAGCTGACGAAATCATCAAGCTGTACCTGGCTGCGTATCCTCCAATTCCCCCAGCCCCCACCCCCGCGCCGCGCTCCGCAGCCACAGCCCGATCACGGCATCGTACACGACCAGCACCAGCGAGCCCAATCCCGCCAGTCCGTAACCAAACGCAGCCAGCGCCGCTGGCGGGTCAGCCGGACCCGTGATCCCAAGCAATAGGACAATCAGCTCGCCTATTCCAAACCAGGCCAGCAGGTTCAGCACGCCCACCAGCGCGCTCCACCCGCTCGCCTCGACCCGGCCCGGGACCGGCCGGCGCAGGATGCGGGCACCAACCAGCGCACCCGCACTAAATGCAAGCAGCGGCGGCAGCAACACCAAGTAGACGGCCAGCAGGGCATCCACGGGCAGCTCGCTCTCCAGCACGAGCGGACCCTCCGCCGCCAGCAGGAGCAGGTAGTACACGCCCAGCGCACCCGCCGGCAGCAGCGCCGCCGCGCCGAACCACAGTCCGGCTGCGATGCGGGGGTGGGGTTTCGCCAGGGTTTCCATGGTTATATTCTGGTGCTTCAGGGATGATTCTTCAATGGTTGATATTATCTATCCCACTGTTGGTTCTGCTTATTACCCCCCCGTTCGCCCTCCCCTCTTAATGTCATTCCGAGGCCGCAGGCCGAGGAATCCCCGAGAGATGTCTGAAGGAATTCTATGCGCCATTATTCATGCTGCCCAACATCTTAGGGATCCCTCGTCGCTCTGCTCCTCGGGAAGGCACTCGCGTGTCTTGCCGAGCTCCCCCTCCGTGTCTTTCCGAGGCCGGAGGCCGAGGAATCCCCGAGACTTCTTAGGATGAGATCACGGCTCCGGTGGAGCGAAACAAAGGTTATCCCCTATCACCATGCCTACTCCAGATCCATCATGGGGATTCCTCGCAAAGCTCGGAAAGACACGATGGTGTGATCGCTCTTTCCCCTTCGAACGCGGCAGTGGCCGCCCAAATGGACAGCCACTGCACCGAAGGAAAAGGGTCCTTCAAACTGCCTTATTCAAACGCTTTGAGCCAATACATGACCGCAAGCCCCACCCCAACCGCCACGATCAGCACTATACCGATCCCTAAAATCATCATGATCTACATCTCAATCCCAAAAATAGTAGCCGTAGCCGCACTGGATCTCCTCGCCTCCCGGCGAGGTCACGATCGGCTCGCCGTTCTCACCCCGCCCCGGCGTGAAGGCCTCGATGCCACTCACACCATCCAGCGCCGTCACCGCCCGCTCGAGGCCGATGTGGTAGCCCGGCCAAACGAGGCGGTCCTGCCGCGTGCGTAGTCGCTCCAGCTGGCAGGCCAGGCCCGGGAGCAGTTCCTCGCGCGCCCCGGGCTGCACCTCGCTGGCGACGGCGGCCAGCGCCGGCGCGGCGTCCTCCGAGAGCGAGAGCAGGTAGCTCGTGTCGAGCCCGGCGCCGCCCCAGTAGCGGTCCACGTTGCGGCGCACGATGAAAGCGTCCAGGTTCATCAGGTTCAAGGTCACGCCAAAGCCGAGCACGCCCAGCGCCACGGCCGGCGCAAAGCGGCGCAGCTCACCCCGGTAAAGTAGGAAGAGGAAGGCCGTAAAGCCAGCCGCCATCCAGAAGATGAAGACGTGGGTGTAGGTGCGCTGGCGGGTGAAGCCGTAGGCGTTTTCGTACAGTAGCAGCCGCATCAGGGCCGAGGCCAGGATCACGCCCAGCAGCGCCACGAGCGCCGTGCTCAGACCGCGGAAGATACTCACCTCGCGCGCGCCCTCGCGCTTTCCAAACATGCCCAGCACCAGGATCATCCCAAGGCTGAGCACGGCCACCGCCACCAGCTCGCTGAAGCCGCGCCGGGCGTAATCAGAATAGGTGTAGCCGGCGGCCGTGATGTTCGCCTCGCCGCCGAACAGGTAGCGCACCTGGAAGAGCACAAAGATCAAGAAGAGCAGGTCGACCGCGCCGAGTACGATCCCCGTCTCGAGCAGGCCGAGGAACGGGCGCAGGAAGGGACGCTTCTCGCCGATCAGCTCGCGCTTTTCAGGCTCAAGCAGCGCCGAGACGAGCGCTCCAAGGAAGAAGAAGCCGCTGATCGTGATCACCAGCCCGTCGCCGACCCAGCCCAGGATGCGCTCGATGTCGAGCCACTCCAGCAGCCGCTCGACCGCCGCGCCGAAGACGATGTCCGCTGCCGCCAGCAGGCCAAGGAAGATGGCTACGACCGGCAGCGCCAGCAGCACGCCGCGCACGATCGCCCAGCCGCGCCCGCGTCCGCCTTCGGCGCCGAAGACCTGCTGCCAGGCGGCGCGGAAGGACGCCCAGGGGCGGAAGAGGGCCTCGACCGGGACCAGGATCAGGCTGATGGTGAAATCGAGCCAGCCGAAGTCGAGCAGCCGGCCGGCGCGGAAGGTGCGCACCCACAGTGCGAAGAGCATCAGCACGCCGACAACGTTAAGGAAGGTCGTTAGCGGTTCTTTGCGCACGGCCGCCATCGCGCTCAGGAAGAGGATCGGGGGGGTCAGCAGCAGATCGTAGCGGCTCGGGCGGACCCCCTCCAGGTAGGCCGAGAGCAGCAGCGCGCCGACGCACATCCAGGTCAGGACGGGGAAGTTGATCCCCAACGGGTGGCCGTCGAAGAGGATCTCGACCGCCGCGCCCAGCAGCAGCGCTAAAAGGGTTACCTCGAGCGCTGTCGAGAGTGGTTTTCCATAGGGCTGCGGGGGCTGAGGTGTCTCCGGGCCGGGTTGGCTTTCTTCTGTGGGATTGGTGATGGGTTCGTTCATCATGCCTCCTGGGATCGATGCGCAGCACTAGCATAACCGATGCCGTGTGCCGCTGCCGGACGGACTGCGTACGATCTTCCGACAACCCGCCTCTCAATCCACATCAGACAGCTCTCAGGATAGGTTTTGAGAGTTTTTTCTATAGAGGAATTCCCGTTAAAACACAATACATTGATCACCTAGATAGGGACAAGTAGAGACTGAGGGCTTGCGTAAAAAGAAAACCAGGCTCGCGAGGCGAGCCTGGTTCGTTGGTGGGTGACAGTGACAATTTCTCAGGGCGTATGGGGACCGTTAATCCACTCCAGCACTTCGGTTATATCAACCCGCGAAGAATATCCCACGCCCGAGCAGTTGTAATTGGTGACGTAGGAGTTCACTGCCAGTACGGTATTCGTACCGCCGAGCAGATCGGGGCCGCCCGAGTCACCAAAACAAGTACCTCCGTCACCTTGGCTATGGTTTAATGAGAGTTTCATGAATTCGTCACTGTGCTTGAACTTGCCCGAGATCAATTGGCTAGGAGCATAAAAGCGATCCAATGGTCCTGTCCAATAAGGTGGTCCATCGCCACGATGCTCATCCTGGACACCATAGCCGACAAAATCAACATCTGCCTTGTTCTTCAAGGTATCCACAAGACCTGCTTCAGGGAGCACAGCCGTCATAATCCAATTGACCTGTTGGTCTAATACAACAATCCCCACATCACGAAGGTCGAACCCGGGGAGACCTTTCCCGGAGGCTTCATAGTATCCCGGATTTGTGTATGGCGTACCCTCTATTGCAGAGGAACCACCCGCGGGGTAATCTGGATTTTCTGTCACAACTTCATCAAACCAGACCCTCGCTGCAACGGCGCCGTCGGTGCAATGACCAGCGGTCAGCACCATGTTCGACGCGATCAGCGCGCCACTGCAGCGCCATGCTGGCACGTTCATTTCACTTTCCGAGTCGTAGACATCGAAAACTAACAACCCAACATACGGATGGTTATTCTCATCTGGCTGGCCGTTCGTAATGGCTGAAGCTACACCCACGGTGGCGAGAAGCAGGATCAAGGTCAACCCAAGGACCATCGTGCCTTTCTTCATCGTATCCTCCTCATCCTTCCAAAATAAATATTGGTGTGATTTGTAGTATCGATGAACGTGTCAGCTTGTTGGGCACCTCCTTCGTAACGAGAAATCAAAAAGCCCCCGACAGGCGTCGAGGATTTTCGCATTGGAACAGATAGGGTTGGATTGATTCCAGGTCCAATAGGACGTTGTATTCAGGCGTGCTGGCATGCAGGTGCGACTCCTCCCGAGCCTGATCATTCTAATATTATCGGACCACCTGGGTCAAGATATTTCACCAAAGTTTAAGGTCCCCGCATGGATATCGTTAATGTGTGGAAGCCGGCCCGAAGACCGGCTTCCAACTCTCCCTCCGCCAATGGTACGCGGCGGGCTTGCAACCATCTTCGCGCCGGCATCCCGGAAACGCAAACCCGTGCGCGCCACCGATCCCCCTACGCCACCCTTAAAGCCATCCAACTGGACGGCCCCGCCGGGGGCGTGGTATCATCAGCGCCATGGCCAAGAAGAAGAAAAAGCCGCAGCTCTCAAAGCGGCAGCAGCGCAAGATCCGCACCCAGCAGGTGATCTTCGGGGTAGTGGCGGTCATCCTGATCGGCTCGATGCTCGTCTCGCTCTTCACCTGAGCCGCGGCGCGGTACACTTCCCGACGCATATCCAATCAGACGGAGGCACGCGCCCCCGCACTCACGCACACCTCCAGAGGAGAAACTTCATGACCCTCGAACGCCCGGCATGGATCGTCTTCGGCGGCAAACCCCAAACCGTGATCGGGGCCGACCTGAAGGCCGGCCAGCAGGCACCTACCTTTCGCACCACCGGCCAGGATTGGTCCACCATCGACGCGCTCGCACAATCAGCCGGCAAGGTGCGCGTGCTGGCCGCCATGCCCTCGCTCGAGACCTCGGTCTGCGACCGCGAGACGCGCCGCTTCAACGAGGAGGCCTCCGGCCTGGGTGAGCAGGTCGAGGTCTTCGTCATCAGCGGCGACACGCCCCTCACCCAGAAACGCTGGTGCGGCGCGGCCGGCGTCGAGCGCGTCACCACCCTCTCCGACCACGCGCTGGGTGAGTTCGGGCCGGCCTACGGGACGCTGATGAAGGAGACCAACTTGCTGCGCCGGGCGGATTTCGTCGTCAACCGGAGCGGCAAGCTGACCTACGTCGCCTACATGGCCGAGAACGGCCTGGAACCGGACTACGAGGAGGTGCTGGCCGCCGTGCGTGCTGCGCTATAGGTCCTTAGAGCCAACAGCCGGGTAGTACAAAAGTCGGGGTACGCGCGTGTAACACGAAAGCCGTAGACTCGTTTACACCGATACGGGTTGCCACTCCAGCCGTGTCGATCGGCACGGCGGCAGCAACCGGCCTGAGAACCTGAAAGTTGGCTGTAAGGTACGGAGCGTATCGCTTATGCTATCCTGTTGATACTTGGGATGTAGTTGGTTCGACAACCCAACGCCCACCTGGAGCGATTTCCAGGAATTCCTAGGAAAGGAGACAAAATCCATGTTATTCGCACCGAAGGAAAAGGGACAAGGCCTAGTAGAGTACGCACTGATCCTCGTTTTGGTCGCCGTTGTCGTTATCGTCATTTTGGCCCTGCTCGGACCGGCCATCGGTAACGTCTTCAGCAATATCGTGACCAACATCTAGTCGTTCGTATTCAGAATTAGCCTAACTCTCCCTCCAAGGTCCAGGGCCCTATCTTCGGATAGGGCCCTGTGATTCCGGCACTCGTGGGTCGTTCCGAGCCCACAGGGCGAAGAATTCCCATAAGGCTCTATAAAATTATGAGCTACATCACCTCACCATCCGCAGCGAACGCGGTATCCTCTATGCAGAAAATGAGCTCTAATAGACTGGCTCGTCCCGAACCCTTTAAGTGCCGCACGGCCAACCCGGGTGATTTGCTTCGCCTGCTGGCGGCTATCGTCCGCGCCAGCCCCGATCTGCGAGCACACGGTGGCGACATGTCAATCGATCACGCCTTTCTCGAACGGGTGATGCTGGCGGTCTCACAGGTGAACCAATGCCGCTATTGCCTTTACGGCCACACCCGGGCCGCGCTCAGCGCCGGCGTGCCAGGGACCGAGATCGCTCGCCTGCTTGAGGGAGAGCTCGGCGCTTCACCACCAGAGGAGTCGGTCGCACTGCTCTACGCCCAGCACTACGCCGAATCGAACGGGGATCCCGACCCAGACGCCATCGCCAGGCTGCACACAGAATATGGCGAATCTGGTGCCGCCCGCATCCAGGCCGCGATCTACATGATCACGCTCGGCAACCTGCTTGGTAACACCTTTGATGGGCTGATCAGCCGCTTGCGCGGCCGGCCCTCGCCCCAGGGTAGCCTGTTCTCTGAGCTGGCAACACTCTCACTTTCAGTGTTGAGCGTTATCCCGCTGGGCGTGTTCATGGCGCTTCGTATGTTGTTTTCCCGGGCTACGGGAACCACTTCTTAGACTCCCCAGGGCGATACTCATGTGTCGTTCCGAACCCGAAGGGCAAGGAATCCCCGGAACATCTCACGGCAAGGCTCCTATCATCCCCCATGTAAATACTGCGTTGATTTTCCACCATGAGCCAAACGCTTCCTCAGAAGCGTATTGGGAACCCCTCGCCTTACAGGCTCGGGGAGGCACTTTTCATTGTGCCCTCCCGAGACAAAGCCGATATGCAATCCCTGATTGCAAGCTCTTCGGGACATGGAACAGCCGCCGGCGATCGATCTCCCGGCGGCTGCGGTGAAACTCCTGAAGAATGGGTATCAGGGGAAACGCGTCAGCACCTTGGCCGGCGTCGGGATCGAGACCTTGTCGCCGCGCTCCAGTTCGGCCGGCGCCTTCCCCACCTTCTCACTCGCGCTCTGGAAGACAGCCACCGGCGTGCCCGGGACGGTGTATTTGCGCTCGAGGTAGGCCTGGCCCAGCAGGTAGCCCTCCGCATCGACGGCGCAGGAGGTGACCTTGCCGATCACTTTGCCGCGGCCGTCGACGACCGGATCGCCATAGTGCGCCATCCGGACGCCCTTCTCATCAAAGCGGAAGCGGACCACCTCGCTCGGCCGGGCAGCCTCCTGCTCGAGGTACGCGCCACGGCCGACGAACCACGGTTTGTAGGTCTTGACGTACGCGCCAAACCCGGCATCACCCACACCCAGCGCCATCGGACCGGCCATCTCGTGCCCATAGAGCGGCAGCCCGGCCTCGGTGCGCAGCGAGTCACGCGCACCTAGCCCGACCGGCTTTATTCCAAGCGGCGCGCCGGCTTCCATCAAGGCCGACCACAGCGCAACACTCTTCTCGGGATGGACGAAGAGCTCGTAGGCGACGCGCTCACCGGTGTAGCCGGTCCGGCTCACAACCAGGTCCAGGTTGGCAAACACGCCCTCCATCACACCGGCCCAGGGCAGCGCCCGCAGCCTGGCAGCGGTCTCAGCGTCCGGCTTCAGCGCCAGCAGGATCTCGCGGCTCTTCGGTCCTTGCAGGGCGATATCGACCCGCATTTCGTCTCCGGCGGAGGGATCACGCAGGTTGCGCAGCGTGCATCCGAGCCCGTAGGCCAGTGTTCCAGGCCGATCTATATCCACTGCGACTTCGCCTGAAAGCACGGCGTTCAGCCAGGCCCAGTCCTTATCATCATTCGAAGCGTTCACGACAACCAGGTACGCCTTTTCACCACGGCGGTAGACCATGGTGTCATCGATCACGTGCGCCCCAGGATCGAGGAACTGCGCGTAGAGCGATTCGCCCACCGCCAGGCTGGCGACTTCGTTCGTGACGACCGAGTCGAGGAAGGCGCAGGCGGTTGGACCCTCCACCTGGTACACACCCATGTGGCTGACGTCGAACAGGCCGGCCGCGTTGCGGGTGGCATTATGCTCTTCGACGACCGAGCTGTACCAGACCGGCATGTCCCACCCGGCGAAGGACACCATCTTGGCACCCAGTGCGCGGTGGGCCGCGTTCAAGGCGGTTGTTTTTACCGGCGGATCCTCGGGCTCGTCCCATGTGAAGGGTGGCAGCGCTTTGGCCTTGGTCGCCGTCATGCGCAGGTACCAGGGTTTGAGCTCACCAGCACCATCCGGCCCGGCCTCTGGCATCTCCGCCAATCCGCCGCACACGCGCACCACGACCGGGCCGGGCAGCTTGCGCTCGAGATCGCCTTCGCCCAGCGCAACAAACCCATCGGACAGATCCCGTAACCAGGTCACAGCCGGACCAGCAACATCACGACTCAAGGTCAGGTCCCATGAACCATGCTTGATGCAGCTCAACACCGCCGGACAGGAGCCCTCCGGCAGCGCCAGCGTCGTTTTTACACTCTCCCCAACCTGCATCTGGTCCGTGCGGGCGGAGGTCACCCAGCGCAGCAGCGCCTCGGTATCACCCTCCAGTTCGAGCAGCGTGAACGGTTCCTCGGGCAGCGGGTCGTCCAGGTAGGTGAAATGTGGAAAACCAAAGCTGATGGGCTCAAAATCGATCCCGGCCTGCAGCGCCATGTCGCGCACGGCAGTCTGGACCTCGTGCAGGATCGTGAAATCGACCTTGGTTCGTCGCAGCGAGCCCTTCTTGCCAGCCATGCTGTACGGCGTACAGGCCTTCAGCAGCCTGGCGATCAACCCGGCCAGCTCGAGCACCTCCTTCTGGCTGAAGCCGCGCTGCGTGACCCAGGAGGTCCCCATGCGAATGCCAGATGGATCGACGGCGCTCAGGTCGCCGGGTATCGTGTTGCGGTTGACGACGATCCCCGCCAGATCCAGCACGCGGGCCGCCATATCACCGGATAGTCCCGTACCATCAGGCCCGGTGATCGAGGTGCAATCGAGGTTCATCAGGTGGGTGTCGGTCCCGCCAAACGGAATCCGGAACCCTTCCCCTTCCAGCGCCCCGGTGAAGGCGATGCAGTTCTCGACGATCTTTTCCTGCAGCTGCTTGAACTGCTCCGTCTTCGCCAACTTGAAGGCCACGGCCTGCGCCAGCATCGTATTGATATGCGGGCCACCTTGCTCGCCCGGGAAAACGGCCCGGTCAATCTTGCGGGAGAGAGCGGCTTTGTGGGTCAGGATGACTGCGCCGCGCGGGCCGCACAGCGATTTATGCGTCGTGAAGGTGACCACATCGGCAATTCCTACTGGTGAGGGATACACACCCGCGGCGACCATCCCGGCGACGTGGGCGATATCTGCCATCAGGTAGGCACCAACCGCGTCGGCGATCTCACGGAAAGCGTCCCAATCGACGGTCCAGGGGTAGGAGGAATAGCCGGCGATGATCATCTTCGGACGCCGCTCCTCAGCCAGCGCCCGCACGCGGTCGTAATCGATGCGCTCGCTCTCCGGATCGACGTTGTAGTGCACGATGTCATAGAACATGCCGGAGCGGTTCACTGAAGAGCCATGCGTGAGGTGCCCTCCGTGGAGCAAGTTCATCCCCATGACCGTGTCGCCTGGTTTGACCAGGGCGAGGTAAACGGCGTTGTTGGCCGGTGCACCGGAGAGAGCCTGCACGTTGACATAGATCTGATCTGGCCCTACATCAGAGGTGGCAAAAGCCTCAGCGCAGCGCCGCCGGGCGAGCGCTTCGACGATGTCCGCGTATTCGACACCCTTGTAATAACGTGGGTCGGAGTAGCGCCGGTATTCCGCCAGCCGTTTGTCGAAACTCAGGATCTCAGCCTGCGACATCCAGCGTGTCTCTTGCGGCGGATATCCCTCGGCATAGATGTTCTGAAAGGCGCTTGCCAGCGCCTCGCGCACGGCCTGGGGCGCGCTGCTTTCGGATGGGATCAGGATCAAGCGCCGGTACTGCCGCTCGGCTTCGATCCCCGTGAGCGCATCGAGTTCGGGATCGAGATCCTCCAGCGAACCGCGGAAGAGGAAATCAGACATGTTGGTTGGCTCCCTTGGTAGTTGGTGTGGGGTCGCGCGCAGCGTGACCCCATCGATCAGATGTCAGACAAATGGATTGTATGCCCGACCCGGATCAAGGGTCAAGGAAGGCCATCACCTCTACACGGTCCGATCGTCCTTCCCCGACCTCTCCCCGCTTGTCATCCCGGGGGAACGCAGTGACGAGGGATCCCCAAAGCATTACGCATGAAGTGTAGGTCCGAACCGGTTTTATGTTTCGCTCGTTTCCCAACGAGCCCTCACAACCGCTGGGTAATCATGGGGATTCCTCGCCCGACGGGCTTGGAAAGACATCGAGAGGTGGCTCGGAACGACACACCAGTGCCTTCCCGAGGAGCCTGCGACGGAGGGATCCCTGAGACAATGCAATAGGTGATCAGGTTTTCAGGGGGAGTGCTTGAAACCAGCCGGTTACTCCAGCTCAGAAATCGGTCCCCCTTTGAAGACCCAGAGATCGAACATAGACTGCAGGCTGCAGCCGCAGGCATCCTCCGCCGTGGACAGGAAAAGTCCCGAATCTGCGATGGTGTATAGCCCCCGGTCGTAGTAGGAGTGCAGGAAGGTTTCGAACACACCCTCACCCAGCCGGTGGCGGAGCGCATCGAAGAAGAGCGCTCCCTTTAAATAGACAATGACGTTGTACTCCGACTCGGAAGCGTATTCTCCAACCGGCAAACCAATGGGCAATTGTGGATCAGCCTGGGACCGTACAAGTGTGCGCAGATCGCTCAGGTATCCTGCCGAGCGTCCTGTACCGCCGATACCCTCGTAGTAAAGAGCCGTTGCGTAGGTCGCCGCAGCTTCGTCCAGCCAGGGTTCGAGCAGCTGGTCATCCCCGACCAGGGCATAGAACCACTGGTGGGCGACCTCATGCACGATCGGCTCGATCATCCAAGAGGTCCCGATCGTCCCCAGGTAGACCAAGCCCGGATACTCGATCCCACCGAAGTCGCCCGGCGCATCGACCAGATCCAGCTCGGCATATCGGTAAGGACCGACCAGCTCGGTCAGGATTTCGATCTGGCGCTGGGCTGCGTCCAGGATGGTCTCCGCCTCGGCTTCATGCGAACTGAGCAGCCACACCCGCAGCGTGAGATCATCCATCGATCTTGTGTACTCGAGCAGCGGTCCGACGGCGAAGGCCACATCTCGCATCGGTCCGCTGACAAAGCGCACCTGCTGCAGGCCATCGCTCTCTGTCTGTGAAACTTCGACGCCGCTGGCAATGATTGCAATGCCCAGTTGTGCCCGGATCGTCATCTGGTACAGCGCGATCTCGGAATTGGTCGTATCGCCGATGGGGGGCGCGGTCAGGAGCTGCCAATCGCCATCTACGCGGAGCGGGATGAGTGGGTAAAACGTCGGCGCGATCAGCAGGCCTTCCGTCAGACCAAAGCGCCGCAGGGCTGACGGACCAAAGCTGCCCGCCTCGATGTGGAAGGGTGCATAGACTTCGATAACCCGACCCGCTTCGAGCGGCCGCGGCAGCGCTACCCGCAGCGCCAACCCACCCAGCGCTTCCGTCACGTTGGCCGCGCGCCCGTCGACCAGCACCTGGCCAACCGCCATCTCCGCCACGTACTGCTCGTCGTTCGGCCAGAGCATGAGCACGATCTCGCGCAGCGCATTGTGCTCATTGTGGCTGTAGCGGATCAGGCAATCACCCTCGATTACCGCGTTTTCGCCATCCGGCGCGATCGACACTTCCAGGTCAATGGAATATTGGGTAAGCGGGCCAAGGTCGTTCAGGTCATCCGCGTATGCCGGGCGCAGCCCCTGCCGTGGCTCCTCAACCTGGAGAGTCGGATTCGGCTGAGGCGTGGATGTCGGTCCAGGCGTAGATGTCGGTGTACGCGCAGGTGGTAGGCCGACCGTCCCGGCTGGCACAACCTGCGTTGGAATCCTCGTCGGTGGAGGTGTGGCGCCCCCCGCGCAGGCACTGAGCACAAGGGGTAAGCACAATAGGCATACAACAATGCGTATCTTCATTCTTATCCTGGAATCTTGTGTGGTCCGAGTCATCCGGGACGCGTAAGCAGGAGTGATCCCTGTGGTCACTCGGTGAGATCAGATGTACAGATCTCGCTTGGCATAGGATGCATATGCACCCACGAGCGAAACCGCGATGATCCCGGCTGACAAGGCGAGAAAGACAAGGTCCAGCCTCGCTTCATGCAGCAGTTGGGCTGGATTGAAGTACATGAAGGGTGAGAAATATTTCAAAAAATCGAGATCGGCGTTCAATCCGATGAGGATCGAGATGAAATACGTACCAAGCAGGATCGAGACTGCGGTGGAGCTGGCGCGCTTATATTGCTTCATCGCGCACCCGAGGAAAATTCCCAGAGCCAGGAATATCAACTGCATGATGAAGAGAGCCAGCATACTCAGGGTAACAAAAGAATAGAACTCAGTGTCAGGCTGATACCTCCCGGCATTAAGCAGGATTGCGCCGGTGGCGATCAACAGCAACCCGACGCAGTTGACCACTGCTGCCATGATTTTAGCTGTGACCAGTCGCCATCTCGGAATGGGAAGCGTGAGTGAGAATTCGACCGTCTTATCACGCACCTCTTTGGTGATGATGTCGCTGCCCCACATGGCTGCCGCGATGGAGAGCATGAGCGCAAAGTAGGTGAACATGACCCCGAAAAAGCCGGTAACCGTGGTGAGATTGAAGGCGTTTAATTGAAACGCTTCCAGCAATGCGGGCGGCATGCTGTCGAAGATGGCGAGCAGTTCCGGGTTGCCATAATACGCCGTAAACTTCGAGAACCCGATGATGACGAATAGGACCACGATCACGCCCCAGACGAGCAAGGATCGGAAGTTGGCTTTTAGCTCTCGAAAAAAGATGTTCATCAATCCTCCTCAAACCGCCGAGGCGATATTTCTTCGTGAATACAACAGATAGCTTGCGACGATGGACACGATGATCGCGACCACGCTGATCATCACGAGCGGAAGGTCATAGGCACCGTTCCTGATGATGTAGTTCGGCTCGAAATGTTTGAAGGGCGTGATGATGTCCAGGCTGTCTCCGCCAAGCATTCCACCGAACGCGCTCAACACGTACATCCCAAAAGCAAGCGCCATGGAGAATGGCGTGACGCTCCGCACTCTCCTCACCAGCAGTGAAATCAGCACCCCCACTGTGAGGAAGAACAGCTGGAAGATGACGATGCTCGCCAGCAGCAGGATCAGGGTCCTCAAATCAAACGACTTGCCGGCCCGGTATAGGTTGAGTAACAAAAAGCTGCTGATCCAGATGACAGCGTTGGTGATCGTAAGCCCGGTAAGTGCCGCTAGAAATTTGCTGGTCAGGATCTTTGGGCGCCCGACGGGTTTCGCCAGCAGAAAATCTGCGGTCATGTCTCTTTCCTCGACCGAGACCAGCCCAAATCCGTAATTTGCGGCCTGGATCGAGAGACAGATCTGGCAGATGAGAAAGACAATGCCGTAGAAACCGAGTACGCTTGACAAATCCATATCGTTCATCCCGAATGCCATCAACAGTTCCGGCGGGAATTTCGATAGGGTTTCATTCAACAACGCGGCAGAGGCCGAGAAACTGGAAAACAACGAAAGGAAAAGGAAGAGCAGGGCAAAAATGGACAGAGACCAGGTGATCACGGATCGTATATACATCCCGAATTCGTGCTTATAGATATTCATGATGATCCCTTACTCGTAGTAATGCATGAAGATCTCTTCCAGGGTAGGCTCTTCGATCGTCACATCCGAGACTTCCTGTTCGGAGATCTTCCGCATGATCACGTTGATATCGCCCTTGTAGAAAAATCCAACCACGCCGTTGTGTTTCTCCAGTTTGATCACACCTTCAACATCAAACCGGGAAGCATCGATCTGGCTTGCGGCGACCTTGATTTTCTTATAGTTATCATGCTGCAAGGTTTTTATGTCCTCGATCTTGATGATCTTGCCTTCCTTGATGATCGCCACCCGGCTGCACATCTTCTGTACTTCGCCCAGGATGTGCGACGAGAAGAAGATCGTCGCACCGCGCGCATTTTCCTCGCGGATCAACTTGAAGAATTTCTGCTGCATGAGGGGATCAAGGCCGCTGGTGGGTTCGTCCAGCAGGATGACTTTTGGCTGGTGAAGCAGACCCTGCACGATACCCACTTTCTTCCGATTGCCATAGGAGAGATCTTCGATCCTCCTCGTTAATTCGAGCTCCATGATTTCAGCCAGCTCATGCATGCGTGCCGTGCAGTCCTTTTTATAAAAACTGGCGGAGTACTTGAGTAAATCAATCACCTTCATCTTGTCGTAATAGAAGACCTCGGAGGGCAGGTATCCGATTTCCTGCCTGATATCGGGGCCAAATTTCGCGCAGTCCTTCCCAAAGATCTTTGCTTGACCGTTGGTGGGGTAGATCAACGAACAAAACAATCGGATCGTGGTTGATTTCCCGGCCCCGTTGGGTCCGATGAAACCAAAGATCTCCTGCTCCTCCACGTTGAACGATACATCAACAATTCCCCTGGCTTTTCCGTAGTACTTCGTGAGGTTGTTGACTTCGATAATGCTCATAGATCATTCCTCTCCATGGATCCATCGCGCCGGATGGGAGTCGGTTTTAAACCTGGCTATAAGATATGCGTCGGACTGGCTCTTTCTCCTCCGACCACAATCTTCCAAAGGTAGCGCCTCAACAAAGGTCCAGGCAGAAATCACACCCGCCTGGGACCAGCATCATTTTACTCCAGATCATCGGGCTGAGCCGCAGGTGAGCGCAGCTTGCTCGGACCGCCCGTCGTAGAGCTCCATATCCCTCACAGGCAGAGGCGATGTCGACATGGATTCACGCGGTCCTTGGATATTGAATCAACCACGCAGAATTTCGAACCTTGAATGGGATGTTTAATCGACGAGGAGCGTTTAAAAAAAGGGGGGAGAGTGGGCGGAACAGGACTCGAACCTGCGACTTCTTCTGTGTAAGTAAAGCATAGGGTCTTCCATAGCGTATTATGGCCTACAGATATTTGTAAAGCTTCTACAAACCCGCATGAAATCAGGGGCCAATCACCCGGGCTGTCCATATTTTCCATGGGTTAGTGCGTTAACTGCACCCAAACTGCACCGCTCATGAGGCTAGGAAAGGCGACTCCAATACCTCTGTCTGATTAGAATCCCTCACATGCAGGACTAAAGTTCTGTGGGTTTCATGAATAGTTTCTTCTCCTGTGATGGTTGGATCAAATGTGTCAGCAAGGAGGCAAGTCCCTGTGATGGTTAAGTCATTGCACAATTGTATACGTGGTTCAGGAAGCCAGTAGGCGGAAACATGAGTGAAGGATTCGTTCTAGATTTTTTGGATAAGATGAAATCACAGTCTGCCTTTCCTGATAGGAATTCAAGATCGTGATTGTAGCGCTCATTGTGTTTCCAAGCACATTTTCTAGAACGAATGTCCTTTTTCGGCCACTACAGCTATTTTGATATGACATCTCGCTTGGTTTACTTGCAATAGGTAGTCTATACCTGTAATATATTATGGGTAGATGTCCAATAAAAAGGACATCTATCCATAAGACCTCAGGACCGCCGCGCGGAAATGTTTCCTCTACACAGCTTCAACACAATCAGTCAAAGGAGGTGCAAAAGATATGCGATCGATTGCCCTTGTAGACTCCTTTCTTACGAGTTGGTAGGCCGACAGGGGGTACAAAAACCCCGACTCTATTTAGACATTAGGAATGACGAAAATCTATATTTTGGAGAGTTGGCTGTAATTTTTCCACTATCGCTGCCAAAGTATTGATCTGTATCAAGTCCGAAGCTAAGGATAGGCACATATGAAAACTGTGTTTGTCAACCCAGAACGATGTATCGGCTGTAAACAATGCCAGATTGCTTGCGCGGTGGAACACTCGCAGAGCAAGGCTCTCTATCAGGCGGTTTTCGAAGAACCAATACCACGCCCTCGCGTTCTTGTCGCTCCAGGTCTCTACCTGGATACATCCTTTCCAAACAAATGCCGCCATTGCGACCCTGCACCCTGCATGACAGTCTGTCCTACCGGGGCCATCAGCCGGGATATGTCCATGGGCATCGTCCTTGTGGACGAACAGAAGTGCATCGCCTGTGCGATGTGCGCGATGGTCTGCCCCTTTGACGTCATCACGTTCTATACAATGTGGACGAAGCTGGCGGCGATTAAATGTGATCACTGCATTGAGCGTCAAAGTCGCGGCGAGATACCGGCCTGCGTAGAAGCCTGTAAAACCGGCGCTTTGGTGTTTGGGGACATCAACGAACTTGTCAAGTCTGCCCGCACGAAATTAGCGCAATCCTTGTCTGTCGCTGTGATCGAGATGGATTCAGAAACGGCTCGGATACCTGCTCACGTCGAAGCCTGGCGGAGTATGGGAGAAGCCGTCAGCACAATTGGCGTGGAGGAATAAGATAATGGCTAATAAGAAAGACCTATCCATTCAACGTTCTGTCGATCCGGCGACTCAGTATATGCTGCGTATCGCAGAAGAACAGAATATTGAGACTGCCTGGGACCGCCTCGAGGCCCAGCAACCGCAGTGCGGCTATGGCGAACTCGGCTTGTGCTGCCGGCACTGCAATATGGGGCCATGTCGGATTGACCCCTTTGATGAAACCGGTCCCCAAAAGGGAGTCTGTGGGGCCACAGCGGACACGATGGTAGCCCGTGGGTTGCTGCGGGCGATCGCCGCTGGCGCAGCAGCACACTCCGACCATGGGCGCGACATCGCACATACCTTTCTGCTCACGGCCGAGGGCAAGAGCGGCGGTTACGAGATCAAGGATGAAACAAAGCTCATGGCGCTCGCAAAGGAATATGACATCAAGACCAATAAGCGATCCAAAGAGGAGATCGCGCTGGATTTAGCCCACGCC
Organism: Anaerolineales bacterium; assembly: GCA_034430615.1. Lineage (GTDB taxonomy): Bacteria > Chloroflexota > Anaerolineae > Anaerolineales > E44-bin32 > E44-bin32. Next base: position 36,341 of record DAOUEJ010000134.1, read on the forward strand.
ATCCATAACGAGTTTGGCAACCAGACAGGACCGATTCGCTTCACACGCCGTGCGCCCGAAAAGCGCGTGGCGCTCTGGGAGGAATTAGGCATTGACCCGCGCGGTGTGGATCGGGAGATCGTGGAATGCATGCACCGCACTCACATCGGGGTCGACCATGATTACGTGCACATCATCTTGCATGGATTGCGAACTTCCATCAGCGACGGCTGGGGCGGCTCCATGATCGCGACCGAACTCTCCGACGTCCTCTTCGGCACACCGCAGCCGATCAAATCAATGGCAAATTTGGGCGTGCTTAGCAAAGATATGGTCAATATCGTCGCACACGGTCACGAACCGACACTATCCGAGATGATCGTGGCCGCCTCACAAGACCCAGAACTTGTCAAACTCTCCAAGGAGAAGGGTGCCGAGGGAATCAATGTCGTCGGAATGTGCTGTACAGGTAACGAGATTCTGATGCGCCATGGCATACCCATCGCCGGAAACTTCCTGCAACAGGAATTGGCCATCATCACCGGAGCCGTCGAGGCAGTGATTGTGGATGTGCAGTGCATAATGCCCGCATTGCCAGATTTAGCGAGCTGCTATCACACGGAGATCATTTCCACCTCACCCAAGGCCAAGTTCCCCGGCGCGACCCACATCGAGTTTAACGAAGAGGGTGCCTTGGACATCGCTAAGCAGATCGTTCAGAAAGCCGTGGAGAACTACCCAGACCGCGATCCAGATAGGGTCAATATCCCTAATGAAAAAACCGAAGCTCTTGTTGGCTTTAGCGTAGAAGCCATCGTCGACGCATTGGGTGGTACCCTAGATCCATTGCTGGATGCAATCAAGAGCGGCGCCATCCGTGGTATCGCCGGCGTAGTAGGCTGCAACAACCCAAAGGTGCGCCACGACTACGGCCATCTCAAGCTGGTGGAGGAGCTGATTAAAAATAACGTACTCGTCCTGAACACAGGGTGTAATGCCATCGCCTGTGCGAAAGCCGGACTGATGCTTCCTGAAGCGGCAGAGAAGGCCGGCGAGGGATTGAAGGGAGTCTGCAAGGCATTGGGCGTACCGCCAGTGCTGCACATGGGTTCCTGCGTAGACATCAGTCGCATCCTTGTGGCCGCAGCCGCCATCGCTAACGCTCTCGGCGTCGACATCAGCGATCTGCCAGTAGCAGGCGCAGCGCCAGAGTGGATGAGCGAGAAGGCGGTCTCGATCGGCACGTACGTTGTCTCATCGGGCATCTATACGGTGTTGGGAACTGTCCCGCAGGTGCTGGGCAGCCCGAACGTCACAGAATTGCTAACCGCGGGGGCTGAGGGTGTCATTGGCGCTACTTTCGCCGTCGAACCGGATCCAGAGAAGGCCGCAGCCCTCATGATTCAGCGTATTGACGAGAAACGGAAAGGGTTAGGGATATAGGAAAGACAAAGTAGTAGGGAAACAGGTTAGCTCTACCTGTTTCCCTGCTGCCATTTCACCCTAAACCTACGAGGAGAAACTATGAAACTCCTGATCATCGGCGCAGGCCCGGCTGGCGTCACAGTCGCCGAGACGCTGCGCCAGCATGATGCCCGATCCTCGATCGTCATGCTCACCAGTGAGCCTTATCCGCCATACTCACCCCCCGCGATGCTCGAATACTTTCAGACCGGGCAAAAGGTGCATTTTTGGAAGGGAGAAGACTTCCCAGAACGGCTGGATTTAGACTACCGCTCCGGCGCTCAAGTTGTCGCGATGCTGCCCGAACAACACGATGTAAAACTGGCAGATGGCGAGACGCTTTCCTATGATAAGGCCGTGATCGCCACCGGGAGTCGCTTGTACGCGCCGATTGATGGTGCGGATAAACTGGGCATCTACAACTTCAAATCCCTCTCCGCTGCCGAGGAATTAGTTCGCCAGGTTCGCGAAGGCAATGCCCAGAATGCTCTCATTGTCGGGGCGGGCTTCATCGGTGTGGAGATCGCGCTACTTTTACGAGACCTAGGCATAGAAGTGACACAAATAGAAATGGAAGACCGGGTCATGCCCCGTATGCTGGACACAGAAACAGGAGCGATCGTGACGGATATCATGCGCCAGCGCGGCATCAACGTGCAATTGAACACGAAAGCGTCGGCGTTCCTGGGTGAACCTCAGGCTGAGGCCGTGGAACTGGAATCTGGCAAGACGCTGTCCGCCGATCTTCTGGTGGCCGCAACCGGCGTAAAACCCAATATCGAGTTCTTACAAGACTGCGGCGCGAAGACGAACCGGGGTGTTATCGTGGACGAATATCTGAGTACAAATCTCCCCGACGTCTACGCGGCTGGCGACGTGGCTGAAACCTTCGATCGGCTCACGGGCGAGCAATACATCCACGCGATCTTCCCCAACGCTGTGGAACAAGCAAAAATCGTTGCGCACAACCTGCTGGGGGAAAACCTCGCTTACGATGGCGCAGAAAGCATGAACAGCCTCAAACACCTGGGACTGCCGCTTATGGCAGTAGGTCAGATGGTGGGTGAGGAGCTGCGGGTTCAGGGGGGAAATTCTTTGCGAAAGTTGTACCTGCAAGACGACCGCATCGTTGGATTTCGCCTGACCGGGGATCTCAGCGCAGCCGGCATCTACCGCACCCTGATGAACAAGCGGGTGAATGTCAGCGGCTTCAAACATCGGTTATTGAAGCCAGGCTTCGGGATGGGCACTATCGAAGGTCTGGCGCTCTCGCCGCAACTCATGATGTAGCTTAGCACGCTGGCAGCATGGATGTCCTCATGCTGTCAGCGTCCTGCTACGCCATTGAATCACCCTCCCAAATCCCCTGTCTTTCTCGAATGAAACCTCCATCCCCTCGATGGTTGTAATAATGCGCGGACGCCAGATACTAACTTTGAGGGTGTTGAACAATTACCTTAGAAAGGTAATTGTTCAACACCCTCGATTCTCCGGGGGCGATTTCCACGCGCCGTCCGATGGGCTCAAAATCGATGATGTAGGTGAGGGATTCTTTCTTGGGATCAGTCATAGTAATCTCGATACCGGCACGTTTCCTTCAGGCTGCAATAATCGCAGGTTCGACCTCCGGCCATCAATTCCTTCCCAATTCCCAAAACAAATGTGGTTTTTCCGCATGAAAGGGCAGAGAAGTTATCAGGACGAAACAAATCGAGCCTAAGAGAG